>NZ_JBJHAO010000007.1:0-198376 GCF_054051075.1 Blastococcus sp. SYSU DS0617 | reverse complement strand
GCGGCGCCGGCCCCGAGGACGACGGGCCGGCGCCGCGACGACGTGCGCGACCGCGGGCGGGGTTCCGTGGCCGTCACGGCTGCGGGTCCTCCCTGTCCTCCTCGTCCGAGGGTGTGCTGCCGGCCGGCTCCGGTGCCGACCGCCGGCCGACGCGGACCACGAGCACCAGCGCGCCGGCCGCCGCCAGCGCGATCAGGCCGGTGAAGACGCCCCCGTAGACGCGGCTGACGTCCGAGAGCCCGAGCGGCGTGGTGTCGGCGTCCGAGAGGTCCTGCACGTAGGCGGCGATGTCGTCGGCGTCCTGCTCGCTGAGGACTTCGTCCCCGAACCGCGGCATCTCGAACGGGCCCACCCGGAGCGCCTCCACGATCGCGGTGGGGTCGATGCCGATGACCTCCGGGGCCACCGTGCCGTCGGCGGAGATGCCACCGCTCCCAGCGGCGCTGTGGCAGGGGGCGCAGTTGGTCAGCCAGAGCGGCTGGCCGCGACCGGGGTCGCCGGCCCCGACCTCCGGGACGCCGCCCTCGAGCCCGAACTCGGCGGTCATCCAGTCGACGACGGCCTCCCGCTGCTCCGCGGAGAGCTGCTCCTCGACGGCCCCGACCTCCCGGTGCAGGATCGGCATCCGGCCGGTCCGGATGACCAGGTCGACGTAGGCCACCGGCAGCCCGCGGAGGTCGGGGCCGGCCTCCACGCCGGTGCCGGGGATGCCGCTGCCGTCGTTGTTGTGGCAGATGCCGCAGAACCGCTGGTAGACCGTGCCGCCGTCCACGATCTCCTCGGTCGCCGTCGGGGCGGGGGCGGCCTCGACCGGCGCGGTCACCAGCGTGAGGCCCGCGCAGGCCAGGACCAGCGCCAGCACGAGCACCCAGCGCGGTGCTACGCGGCGGGCGCTCACGGCGCGTCCAGGGAGTACAGGTAGGCGACGATGGCGTCCACGTCCTCGTCGGTCACCCCCAGGTCCGGCATCAGGTTGCCGGGGTCGACGTCCTGGGGCTCCTGGATCCAGAGCCGCAGGTTGTCCGGCGTGTGCGGCAGCGTGCCGGCGATCGTGCGCCGCTCGACCAGGGTCCCGAGGGGCGGGCCCACCCGCCCCTGGGGCCCGGCGACCCCCGGCACCTGGTGGCAGGACGCGCAGCCGTACTCGCGCAGCAGCTCCCGCCCGCGGTCCTCGGACGCCTGCGGCTCACCGGTGGCGTCGGCGCAGGCGGTCAGCCCGGCCGTGACCGCCACGAGCGCCGCGGCCAGCCGGGGCCGGATCTCCCGCCGTCCCCCGGTCACCAGCACGGTCCGTACGCGAGGACGGGCGGCAGCGCCAGCACGATCAGGCCGACCGCCAGCAGGTTCATGGTGAGCCCGGTGAGGGCGAGCATCCGGTTGCGGGCGGGGCTGGGCACGGGGTCCCAGGCGCCGGCGGGAGGCGCCCCGGCAGGGTCGCGGCGCCGCCAGGGCAGCAGCGGCCGGGGCTCCGGTCCGGGGACGGCGGTGGACTCGTACTGCGGCGGCAGGTGCCGCATCGCCCACCACGACGCCCAGGTGGCCGCACCGGCGGCCCCGGTCAGCAGCACGGTCAGCACGACCAGGAAGGCGGGGAGCGCCGGGCCCTCGGTGGGGCACGCCGCCTCGATGGACCAGTAGCCGATCAGCAGGTGCAGCAGCCAGGCCGCGGTGCCGCCGCCCACGCCGAACCAGAACAGGATCGGGCGGCCGGCAGGGCGCTTGGTCTCCGGGGTCGCGGCCGTCACCAGAACCTCGGTGTCAGGTAGAGGGTGGCGGCGATGACAAGCCAGGACCAGACGACGAAGTACCAGTAGTGCGCGGCCGTCACCGCCATCTCCTGCTCGCGGGGTCGCATGCTGTCCGTCCGCACGCGGAACAGCACGATGCCCAGCCCGAGCAGGGCCAGGGCGGCGTTGACGTGGTGGAAGCCGGCCAGGGCGAGGAAGAGCGACCCGTACACGTCGCGCTGCGGGTCGATGTCGTTCGCGCCGTAGTCGGCGTACTGCACCAGGAGGAACCCCACCCCCAGGGCCACGGCCGCGCCGAGCGCGACCGGGACCCGGCCGGCGGCCCGGCCCGCCCGGGCGGACAGGTGGACCGCGGCCACCGGAACGGCGCTCAGGAGGAGCAGCCCCGTGGCCACCGCGGTCAGCCCCAGTGCGGGCTCGGGCGCCGGCTCGGGGGGCCAGGTGTCGAATCCGTCGCGCAGGTAGAAGTAGGCGAACTCCAGCGCCGCGAGCATCGACACGAGGACGAGGAGGAGCAGCAGCATCCCCCACCACCCCGTGCCCCGGGCGATGTGCGGGGCGGGGCGGGGCGCGGTGTCCCCGGCGTGTCCGCTGGTCCTCACAGCTGGTCCTGCCTGTTCCAGACCCAGGCCACGCCGATCACGACCGCGACGAGGACGCCGGTGAGCGCGACGGGGTAGACGTCGATCATCGTGCCGATCAGGGCGACGGTGAGCGCGCCGGCCATCAGCAGCGGCCACCACGACTTCTGCGGCAGGGTGACCAGCTCCTCCGGAGCGGCGTCCAGGATGCTGGTGAGCACGACCTGGCGCACGGGAGTGCGCGGCTCGCGCAGCTCGTCCTGCCAGGTGGCCGGGTCGTACCTCGGCCGGAACGGCCGGGTGTCCCACAGCGGCGAGCGGCTGGCGACCTCCGGGATGGCGCGGAAGTTGTACGCCGGTGGGGGTGAGGTCACCCACCAGTCCAGGGTCTCCCCGCCCCACGGGTCGTCCCCGGCACGCTCGCCGTAGCGCGCCGACCGCACCACGTTCCCCAGCGTCATGAGCAGGCCCAGCGTGAGGACGACGGTGCCCGCGGTCGCGATCGCCTGGGTGGTCTCCCACCCCGTGTCCTCGGCGTACGTGTAGACCCGGCGCGGCATGCCCTGCAGGCCGGTGATGTGCAGCGGGAAGAACGTCACGTTGAACCCGACGAAGGTGAGCCAGAACGCGGTCTTGCCGATGCGCTCGTCGAGCAGCCGGCCGGTCATCTTGGGCATCCAGAAGTGGACGGCGGCCAGCACCGGGAAGAGGATCCCGCCGATGAGCACGTAGTGGAAGTGGGCCACCACGAAGTAGCTGTCGTGGGCCTGCTGGTCGAACGGGACCGAGGCGACCATCACCCCGGTGACGCCGCCGAGGACGAAGATCACGATGAAGCCGACGACGTACATCATCGGCGTCTTCCACACCGCCCGCCCCTGCCAGATGGTGGCGATCCACGCGGACACCTGGATGGCGCTCGGGATCGGGATGAACAGGCTCGCCACGGAGAAGAAGGCGAGCCCCAGTTGCGGGATCCCGGTCACGAACATGTGGTGCACCCACACGCCGAACGACAGGATGCCGATGGCCACCGTCGAGACGGCGATCAGGCTGTAGCCGACGATCCGGCTGCGGGCGAAGACGGGCACGATCGTGGAGACGATGCCCAGCCCCGGCAGCAGGATGATGTAGACCTCGGGGTGGCCGAAGAACCAGAAGAGGTGCTGCCACAGCAGGGAGTCGCCGCCGGCCCCCGGATCGTAGAAGTGCGTGCCGATCTTGCGGTCGAGTTCGAGCAGCACGCTGGCGACCACCAGGGGCGGGAACGCGAAGATGACGGCGATCCCCGTGACCAGCACGTTCCATGCCAGCAGCGGCATCTGGCTGATCTTCATGCCCGGCGCCCGGTACCGGAGGATCAGCACGACCAGTTCGATCGCCCCGGCGATGGTCGCGATCTCCACGAACGTCACGCCGAGCAGCCAGAAGTCGATCGAGGAGCTCGGGGAGTACTCGGGCCCGGTCAGCGGGGTGTAGGAGAACCAGCCGCCGTCGGGCACCTGCCCGAACAGGAAGCTGCTGTAGAGGAAGATGCCGCCGAGCACGTAGATGTACCAGCCGAAGGCGGTCAGCCGGGGGAAGGGCAGGTCCCGGGTGCCCAGCAGCAGCGGCAGGAAGTACATCGCGAACGCTTCGCCCACCGGCACGGCGAAGAGGAACATCATCGTCGTGCCGTGCATCGTGAACAGCTCGTTGTAGGTCTGCGCATCGAGGAAGGTGCTCTCGGCGCTGCCGAGCTGCCAGCGCATGAGCACCGACTGGATGCCGCCCAGGGCGAAGAAGACGAACGCCGTGATCAGGAAGCGCTGGCCCACCTGCTTGTGGTTCAGCGCCGTGAACCAGCCGGCCGCGCCCGGCGGCGTCGCCCAGGTGGCGGCGAGCCGGTCCTCGGTGGCGGGCGGATCCTGCAGGGCCGTCATTCGAGGCTCTCCAGGTAGGCCAGCAGCGCCTGCAGGTCCTCTCCCGAGAGGTTGCTCGGCGGCATGCGCACGCCGGACTTGAGGCCCTGTGGATCGAGGATCCAGCCCGCCAGGTTCCCCCGCGTGTTCTCCAGCATCCCCGCCGCGATCGTGTCGCGGGAGGCCAGGTGGGTCAGGTCCGGTGCCAGGTCGTCGCCCTCGCTGACGTCCTCGATCCGGTGGCACTGGCCGCAGCCCGCGGCGAGGAACACCTCGCGGCCGGCCTCCTCGAGGTCGCTGTCCGGCTCCGCGGTGGCCGCTTGCAGGGCGAGCAGGTGCTCGCCGAACTCCTCCTCCTCCTGGGCGACGAGGACGAACTGCATGCGGGCGTGCTGGATGCCGCAGAACTCGGCGCACTCGCCGAGGTACCGCCCCGCCTCGTCGACCTGGAAGGACAGCGTGGTGGTCCGGCCGGGCAGCAGGTCGAGCTTGCCGGCGACCTGGGGGACCCAGAGGCTGTGGATCACGTCCGCCGACGTCATCTCCAGCCGGACGGGGCGGCCGACCGGGACGTGGATCTCGTTCGCCGTCACGACGTCGGCCTCGGGGTAGTGGACCTCCCACCAGAACTGGTGCCCGACCACCTCCACCGTCAGCTCGCCGGGCGGTGGTGGCCGGGAGATGTCCACCCCGACGACGAGGCTGTAGGCGAAGACGGCGGGCAGGACGACGAGCGGCACGATCACGCCCCAGACGGCGATGAAGGCCTTGGCGCCGTGCTCCGATTCCCGCGGTGCGCGGCGCGCACGGTGCCGCAGCGCCAGCACCAGGAACACGACCGTGGCGAGCCAGAGCAGGCCGCCGAGGGCGATCATGAACCAGGTCAGGCCGGCGATCTGCGCCGCTTCCGGTCCCACGGGGTCGAGCACCGGGCCGCCGCCCGGTGCGGCCACCGGGGGGAGCTGCGTGCGCACGACCCGACCCCCCGTGGCGGATGGAACGGGTCGCCCCCGGCGGCTCCCCGCGGTCCTCCCGACCCTAGTGCGTGTACTCGACCGCACAACTCCGGGCGCCGGCCCGTGGTGGCACGATCCTGTCCACGATGACCCCGTCCACCAGCGCATCCGGCCGTTCCGGGGCCACGACGTCCCGCGCGCTGGAACTGGACCGGGTCGCTCATCGCTACGGGCACCGGACGGCACTCGCGCCCCTCACCCTGCGGCTCGCCCCCGGCACGGTCTGCGCCGTGAGCGGCGGGAACGGCGCGGGCAAGACGACGTTGCTGCGGATCGCGGCCGGCCTGCTGGAACCGACGGAGGGGTCCCGGTCGGTGGCCGGCCCGGCGCTGTACCTGCGGCCGGGTGCGGGCGCCCGACGCGGCCAGCGCGCGGTCGACGCCGTGGCCTTCGCCGCCGCCCTGGCCGGTCGCGAGGCCCCGGCAGCCACCGCCGCGGAGGCGCTGTCGGACTGCGGCCTCGCTGATGAGCTGCGGGAGCGCGACACCGGACGGCTCTCGGCCGGCCAGCGGGCGCGGGTGACCCTGGCCGTGGCCCGCGTGGTCGCTCCGGCCGTGCTCTGCCTCGACGAGCCGCTCGAGCACCTCGACGCCGCGGGCCGGGCCGCGGTGTGGCGGACCGTCGAGACCCTGACCGCCGGGGGGACCGCCGTCCTGATCGCCGGGTCGGACCTGGACGACGCCGGCCCGGTGGACGCGTGGCTCGTCATGGCGTCGGGTGTCGCGACGGTGACCGGGTGAGCGGCCCCTCGCGCCCGGCGCCGGGGCCCGCGCGCGCCGGCACCCTGCGCCTGGTGGCCGTCGTCGTCCGGCGGGATGCGCGGATCGCGCTGGGCGGGGTGGACGCACTCGCCTCGGTGCTGCCGTTCGTGGCCGCCGGGGTCGTCCTCGGCGGGCTGGTGTTCGGGCCCGACCCCGCCGATCTCCGCCGGTCGGCGCCGGGCCTCGTCTGGCTCCTGGTCCTCACCGCCGCCGTGCCGCTGGCCCGGCTCGTCGCGGCGGCCGAGCGCGACGACGACTGCTGGGACCTCCTGCGCGGGCTCGTGCCACCCGGGGCGCTCTTCCTCGCGAAGGCCACCGTGCTGTGGCTGGCGCTGGCGGCCACGTGGGTCACCGGGAGCGTGCTGGCGCTGCTCCTGATGGAGGGGCCGCTGACGCTCGCCGGGTGCGCCGCAGCGGTCCTGGGGCTGGCGGGCGTCGCGGCGGCGGGGACGGTCTTCGGCGCGCTGCTGGCGGCCTCCACCCGCGGCGCGGGCCTGCTGGCCGCGCTCGTCCTGCCGGCCGGGCTGCCCGCCCTCCTCGCCGGGACGCAGGCCGCCGTCGCCGACTCGCCGCTGCCGTGGCTGGTGCTGCTGGCCGCCTACGACCTGGTCGCGGTGGCGGCCGCATGGGCCGTGTTCCCCTCGCTCGTCGAGGAGTGAGAGGCTGGCCGGGTCCCGTTGAGCCAACTGTTCCCGAGCCTGCCCGGTCGGGGGCTGGTCGACAGGAGGTGAACCGCGTGCCCACGACGTCGCGAAGCGGCGACAGGCTGCTGGCCGCCGCCGCCCTGCTGGCCGCCGCAGGGGCGCTGGTCCTCGGGCTGGCCGTGGCTCCGGAGGACGCCGTCCAGGGCAGCGCCCAGCGGCTGATGTACGTGCACGTCCCCGCCGCGTGGGTCGCCTACCTGGCGTTCGCGACGGTGCTCGTCTGCAGCGCCGCGTACCTCCTGCGCCGTGACCTGCGCTGGGACCGGTACGCCCAGGCGGCCGCGGAGCTCGGCGTCGGCTTGACCGCCCTCGCCATCGGCCTGGGCATGCTCTGGGGGCGCCCGGTCTGGGGCGTCTGGTGGACCTGGGACGCCCGCCTGGTCACCACGGCGGTGCTCCTGCTCGTGTACCTCGCCTACCTCGGCGTCCGGCGGCTGGCCGACGACCCGCAGGTCGCGGCCCGCCGCTCGGCCGCGATCGGCATCGTCGCCTTCCTCAACGTCCCCCTCGTGCACTTCTCCGTGGTGTGGTGGCGGACCCTCCACCAGCCGCCCACCGTGCTCGGGCCCGACGGGAGCCCGCCGATCGACGGCACGATGGCCACCGCCCTGGCGGCCGGGGTCCTGGCGTTCACGCTCGCCGCGCTGCTCGTCGTCCGCCGCCGGGTCGCCCAGCTGGACGTGCACCGGGCCGTGGAGCCGGCCCTCGGTGCCGGTCCCCCCGGCGGCCACACCCCGCCGGTCATCACCGTGGCGCCGAGGGCGGGCCGGTGAGCGGGGACCTGGCAGTCGTCGTCGGGTACCTGCTGACGCTGGTCGTGTGGGCGGGCTACCTGTGGGCCACCCGACTGGGGCGGAGCGGTCGATGAGCCACCCGGCGACGCGGCGTCGCACGCTGTCGCTGCGTCTCCTGGTGGTCGTGGGGGCGGTGGCCGGTGCGCTCGCCCTGCTGGGTGCCGGGGGACTGGCCGACACCCTGGTCTACTACCGCACGCCGACGGAGCTGCTGGCGGAGCCGCCGGACGAGGACGAGCGTCTCCGGCTGGGCGGCCTGGTCCTCGCCGGATCGCTCGACCGCGTGGGCGCGGAGGCGCGGTTCACGGTCACCGACGGCGTCGCCGACATCCCGGTGGTCTACGTCGGGGCGCTGCCGGCGGTCTTCGCCGAGGGCCAGGGCGCGGTGGTCGAGGGCCGGCTCCGCCCGGACGGCGTATTCGCCGGTGACCTCGTCCTGGTCAAGCACTCGAACGAGTACCGGCCGGTGGAGGAGCCCGGATGACGTCGCTCCTCGGCACGGCCGCGCTGGCCTCGGGACTCGTCCTGGCGGTCACGACGGCCGGCGTCTGGGCCGGCGTCGCGGGCGGCCGCGGGACGACCGGACCGGCCAGGCAGCTGGCCTACGCCACCCTCGGGGCGGCGGTCGCGGCCGTCGTCGTCCTGGAGTGGGCGCTGCTCACGCACGACTTCAGCGTGCGCTACGTGGCGGAGAACGGCGGCCGGGCCGTGCCGCTGTACTACACGGTCACGAGCCTGTGGTCGGCCCTCGAGGGGTCGTTGCTGCTGTGGCTGGTCGTGCTCTGCGGCTACACGGCGGCGGTCGCCCGCCGCCCCGACCCACGTGCGTCCGGGCAGCACCCCTGGGTCCTGGTGACGCTCGCGGTGGTCGCCGCCTTCTTCTTCGCGCTGGCGCTGTTCGGTGGCAACGCGTTCGAGCCGGTGTCCCCAGTGCCGGCGGACGGGCCGGGGCCCAACCCGCTGCTCCAGGACAACCCGCTGATGGGGGTGCACCCCCCGCTGCTCTACCTCGGCTACGTCGGTCTGGTGGTGCCCTTCGCCTACGCGATCGCCGCACTGGTCACCGGGGACACCGGGCGCGGCTGGCTGCTCGCCGTCCGCCGCTGGACCCTCGTGGCCTGGACGTTCCTGACCGTGGGCATCGTGCTCGGCGCCTGGTGGTCCTACGCCGTCCTGGGGTGGGGCGGGTACTGGGCCTGGGACCCGGTGGAGAACGCGTCGCTGCTGCCCTGGCTGACCGCCACGGCGTTGCTGCACTCGGCCATGGTGCAGGAACGGCGGGCGACCCTGCGGGTGTGGAACCTGTGCCTGGCGGTGGCGGGCTTCGTGCTGGTGCTGGTCGGCACGTTCCTGACCCGCAGCGGGATCGTCGACAGCGTGCACGCCTTCAGCCGGTCGTCCCTGGGCGCCCTGCTCCTGGGCTTCCTGGCCGTGGTGCTGGTCGTCGTGGCGGTGCTGCTGGTGTGGCGCGCGGACCGGCTCGGTCCCGAGGGGACCCTGCGCGCCGGCCTGTCGAGGGAGACGGTCTTCCTCGGCAACAACGTCCTGCTGGTCGGGCTGGCCTTCGTCGTCCTCCTGGGCACCCTGTTCCCGGTCTTCGCCCAGCTCGCCGACGGCCGCCAGGTGTCGGTCGGCCCGCCCTACTTCAACCGGATGGCGGTGCCGCTGGCGCTCGCCGTCCTGCTCCTGATGGCGATCGGCCCCGTGGTGTCCTGGGGGAGCGACTCCGTGCCCTCCCTGGCCCGGCGGCTGGCGATGCCGGCCACCGCCTCGGTCGTCGCGGTCACCGGTCTGGTCCTGCTGGGTGTCCACGGCGCGGCGCCGCTGGCCGCCTTCGGTCTCGCCTGCTTCGTCCTGGCCACCTCGCTCCAGCTGGTCGGCCAGGGCGCCCGGGTGGTCCGGGAGGCCACCGGCCGGTCCTGGCCTCGGGCGGTCGTGGAGGCCGGGCGACGGAGGCGACGGCTGTACGGCGGGCTCACCGTGCACGTCGGGGTGGCGGTGGCCGCGGTGGCCATCGCGGCGTCCTCCTCCTACGAGACGGCGGTGGAGCAGCGCATCGCGGTCGGCGAGAGCGTCGAGGCGGCCGGCTGGACGGCGCGGCTGGACGCGGTGGACCGCGAGCGCACGGCGCAGGAGATGCGCGTGGTGGCCCAGCTCTCCCTGGCGGAGTCCGGGAGCCGGCGCGGCACGGTCACCCCGGAGCTGCGGACCTTCCCCGCCCACGGCATCACGGTCGCCTCACCGGCCATCCGGTCCACGCCCGCCGGCGACGTCTACCTCACCGTCACGGAGGTCGACGCGGATGGTGGCTGGGCCCTGGTCCGGATTGCGGTGAATCCGATGGTGTCCTGGCTGTGGGCCGCCGGGGGCATCATGGCCGCGGGTGCGCTGGTCGCCGGGTGGCCGGCCCGTCGTCGTGCGCGCGGGGAGCCGGCGCCCGCGGACGACCGGCCGCTCATGGGCGCGGGGCGCCCATGAGCTCCCGCCGCTGGCTGCTGCTCGCCTCCGCGCTGCTGGTCGCGGCGGCCCTGACCGTGCCGCTCGCCCTGGCGCTGGACCGGTCGAGCGGAGCAGCCCCCTCGGCGGTCGTGGACCGGCCGGCGCCGGTGCTGTCCGGGCCGACCCTCGACGGTGGCCACGTCGACCTGGCGGACCTGCGCGGATCGGTGGTCCTGGTGAACGTCTGGGCCTCCTGGTGCGCGCCCTGCCGGGAGGAGATGCCCCTCCTGGACGCCACGGCGCGGGAGTGGGCACCGCAGGGGCTGCGGATCGTCGGCGTGGACGTGAACGACGAGGACGACGCCGCGCGGGAGTTCCTCGCGGGCCTCGGGGGAGTGTCCTTCCCCAGCGTCGTCGACGCCGACGGCCGGCTCTCCCTGGAGTGGGGGACCACCGGCGTCCCCGAGACCTTCGTGGTCGACCGCGACGGCACCGTCGTCGCCAAGCGGTTCGGCCCGGTCACCTCCGCATGGCTGGCCGAGGACGTGCTCCCGCTGCTGGAGCGGGCACGATGAGCCGGTTCCGGGTCCTCGCCGTCGTGCTGGCGGTGGCGGCGTTGGTCGCCGCGCTGTGGTGGCGGCAGGACACGTCCGGCACCAGGGATCCGGCAGCGACCGCCCGTGATGTCGCGACCGGTCTGCGCTGCCCCACCTGCGCGGGTGAGTCGGCGGCGGACTCGGCGGCACCGGCGGCCCGTGCGATGCGCACGGTCATCGCCGAGCGCGTGGCGGCAGGGGAGAGCCCGGACGAGATCCGGAGCTACTTCGTCGAGCGGTACGGCGAGTGGATCCTGCTCGACCCCCCACGGGAGGGGGTGGGGTGGTCGCTGGTCGTGCTGCCCGGAGCGGCGCTGGTGGGCGGGGTGGTCGCCGTGGGTCTCCTGGTGTCGCGCCGGCGACCCTCAGGCCGGCCGTCGCTGACCGAGGACCAGCGGAGCCGCGCGGAGGCCGTCGTGGCCGCGGCGGCCCGGCACCCGGACCGGCTGAGCGGATCCGGGGACGAGGAGCGGCTGGAGGCCGCCCTGCAGCTGCTCGACGACATCCGTTCCGACGCGGGGCGGACGACGGCGGCGCCGGAGGTCGAGGACCAGCTCCTGGCCGAGATCCTCCGGCTGGGGTCCGGGCCGGTGGACGGGCAGGGCGACGGGCGGGGGGCGACGGGGCCGGCCGAAGCCCCCGGAGCCGGTGCGGGGACCGTGACCGGCGCAGTGCGGCGTCGCCCACGGGCGGCGGTCGTCGTGCCGGCCGTCGTGCTGGCCGTGGCGGGCGCCGTCGCTCTCGTCGCGTTCGCCGCGGTCCCGCGTGGTGCCGAACCCCCGGAGGCGTCCGCCGCGGTGGGTCCGGACGTCACCGACGAACTCCTCCGCCAGGCAGCGGCCCTCGAGGACGAGGGCCGCCTCGCCGAGGCGGTCACCGCCTATCGGGCCGTGCTGGAGGAGCGACCGCAGGACCTGGCCGCGGTGATGTCCCTGGCGTTCGCGCTGGTCCGCGACGACCGTCCGGGCGAGGCGGTGCCCCTGCTGGAGGCGGTCCTGTCGGCCGCCCCGGACCATCCCGAGGCGCTGCTGCTCCTGGGAACGGCCGAGCACGAGCTGGGCGACGGCGACGCCGGGGCGACCCTGCGGCGCTTCCTGGAGCTCGCGCCGGACCACCCCGCCGCCCCGGCGGTCCGGAACCTGCTGGACGTGCCGTGAGCGGGCGCGTGCCCCGGCCGGGCCGGCTGCTCCCCGGGCTGGCGGTGGCGCTGGCCGTCGCCGGCTGTGCCACCGCGCCGGCGCAGGTCGCCCCGGTGGCGCCGGCCGCCGAGCAGCGCGTCGGCCTGACGGAGTGGGAGATCGTCACCGAGGGCCGCGCCCTGGTGGCGGGCACCGTCCGGCTCGTCGTCACCAACGCCGGCGCCGCTCCCCACGACCTGGCCGTGCGCGTGGGCACCGAGGAGCGGGCCGTCACGCCGGTGCTGGAATCCGGCGAGACCTCCGAACTCGGCTTCGACGTGGCCGCCGAGGAGCGGGTCGAGCTGTGGTGCACCGTGACCGGCCACCACAGCGCCGGCATGCACACGGTCCTGGACGTCGTCGACGGGCCCGGCGGGTGACGGGCGGCCCGGGACCGGTGGAGCTCCTGGCCCATCCGCTGGGGACGAGCGGGTACGGGGAGTTCCTCACGCTCGTGGTCCTGGTCCACGCCGCCGTCGCCTACCTGTGCCTGCTGGTCCGCGCCGCGCCGCGCCGCCGGTCGCCCTGGGCCGCCGTCGGGCCCGGCCTGGCCTGGCTGCTCGGTCTGACCGCCCTCGGCGTCGCGCTGGCGTCACCGCTGGAACGGCTCGCCGAGGACTCCCTGCTGGCGCACATGGTCCAGCACCTGCTGCTCACCGTCGTGGCGGCCCCGCTGCTGGTGCTCGCGGACCCGGTGCCGCGCGTGCTCACCGCGCTCCCGGCCCGCGCCCGGGCCGTCGTCGTGCCGCCGTGGTCGGCGGTGGTCCGGCGCGCCCGCCATCCCGCCGTCGTCCTCGGCGCGGCCGGCACCTACCTGGGCGTCGTCCTCCTCTGGCACCTCCCGGGCGCCTACGAGGCGGCCGTGCGCTCGGACGCCGTGCACGTCACCGAGCACCTCACCTTCCTGCTCACCGCGGTCGCGTTCTGGTGGTGCGTGCTGCGCGTTCCCCGGCGGCGCCTCGGGCACCTGGTGGCGGGGCTGGTCGCCGTGCTCGTCCCGGCGTTCGGGGAGGCCGTGCTGGGCGGCGTCATGATGCTCTCGTCCAGCCCCTGGTACGGCGTGTACGTCGGGAGGGCGGCCGAGCACGGCCTCGACCCCGTCGCCGACCAGCAGGTGGCGGGCGCCGTCCTGTGGGCCGCGGGCACGCCCGTCTACCTGCTGGCCGCCGTCGTGCTGGTCCTGCGGCTGGTCCGGTCGGCGCCCCGGGACGAGCAGCCGCCGGTCCCGCCCATGCCTGCCCGGTCCCGGCCGGCCCTGGACGCCGTGCCGCGCTGAGCGCGGCGTCGCCCCTGCTCAGGCGGTCCGGGGCAGCAGCGGCGGAGCCGTGCGCACCCCGAAGACGTCGCGCAGCGCCACCTGCGCCGCGTTGTCCCCGCACATCCCGTGGACGGCGGGCCCGGGCGGGGTGGCCGCCGACGCGAGGAAGACGCCCGGCAGCGGCGTGCGGTAAGGATTCCAGCGGGGCACCGGCCGGGCGAGCATCTGCCACAGGGACGCCAGCCCGTTGGAGATGTCACCGCCGGCGTAGTTGGGGTTGTGCGCCTCCAGCTCCCGCGGGCCCATCGTGTGCCGGTCGAGGACCGTGTCGCGGAAGCCGGGGGCGAAGCGCTCCACCTGCGCCTCGATCCGCTCGGTCATGTCGACCTCCGATCCCCGGGGCACGTGCACGTAGGCCCAGAGCACGTGGCCGCCGGCCGGTGCCCGGCCCGGATCGACGACGGTCGGTTGCACGGCCAGTACGAACGGCCGTTCGACGTGCCGCCCCTCGGCCGGCGCGGACTCGGCGGCGACGGTCTCCTCGAGGGTCCCCGACAGGTGCACCGTGCCGGCGCGGCGGACGTCGGGGTTGGTCCAGGGCACCGGCTCGGACAGCGCCCAGTCCACCTTGAACACCCCGGGTCCGCCGCGGTACCGGCCCACCCACCGCCGGTAGCCCTCGTGCACGCGGTCCCCGGCCATCCGGACGAACGCCGCCGGCGTGGTGTCGAGCAGGACGGCGGGCACGCCGTCGAACTCCCGCAGATCGGTCACCTCGTGCCCGGTGACCAGCTCGCCGCCCTGCTCCTCCAGAGCGGTGACCATGGCGTCGGCGAGGCGCTGCGACCCGCCCTCCACCAGCGGCCAGCCGCGTTGGTGGGCGAGCATGCCCAGCAGCACCCCGAGCCCTCCGGTGATCATCCGGTCCAGGTCCAGCATCCCGTGGGCCGCGGCGCCGGCGAGCAGGGCACGGGGCTCCTCGGTGCGGAACCAGAGCCGGGTCAGCCGGCCGATGTCCGGCAGCCCGTTGGCGGCGAACCAGGCCAGCGCGGGGAGTCCCCGGCCGGGCAGCCGGCGGAAGGCGCTGCCCAGGACGTAGTCGACGACGGTGTCCCCGTGCTCGACCAGCGGGCCCAGCAGACGGCGGTAGGCGGGGCCGTCCGGTCCGAAGCCCTGCGCGGTCTCCTCCAGCGACGGACGGACGACCGCC
This sequence comes from Blastococcus sp. SYSU DS0617, assembly GCF_054051075.1. Lineage (NCBI taxonomy): Bacteria > Bacillati > Actinomycetota > Actinomycetes > Geodermatophilales > Geodermatophilaceae > Blastococcus > Blastococcus sp. SYSU DS0617. The sequence continues at coordinate 184,190 of NZ_JBJHAO010000007.1, read as the reverse complement.
GCGCGCCCCCCGTCGAAGGGGTGCGCGTAGGGGACCTCCGGCGAGAGCAGCCGCACTCCCCGGGCGGCGAGGTCGAACTCGCGGAAGAAGGGAGCCGCGGCGGCCATGGGGTGGACCGACGCGCACACGTCGTGGGCGAAACCCGGCCGGGTCAGCTCCGCCGTGCGCAGCCCGCCACCGGGCCGCGCGTTCCGCTCGACGACCTGCACCCGCAGCCCGGCGGCCGCCAGCCGCAGGGCCGCCGCCAGCCCGTTGGGCCCCGCACCGACGACGACGGCATCCGGCTTCCCGCTCATCGCTCCCATGCTCGGGGAGGACCCCCTGACCGGCCAGTGGGCGACGGCGCAGCGCGGAGGTGCACGTCCCGGGGGCGGTGGCTAGGGTCGGACGTGGCAGCCGGCGGAGCGCACGAGTGCGACCGGGACCCGTGCCTGACGCCGTCGTCCCGTCCCTCGCGGGCGGAGGTCAGCGGGAGGCTTGATGAAGACCTGGCTGGACGCGTGGCCGGTGTTCCGGCAGCTCACCGGGGACGATCCTCTCGGCCGCGGTGAGGCGGTCCGCAGCAAGCGGACCCGGGAGCTGACGCCGCGCACGGCCACCGCCGACCGGGTGGTGCAGAGCGTCTGCCCCTACTGCGCGGTGGGCTGCAGCCAGCGGGTCTTCGTCCAGGACGAGCGGGTCACCCAGATCGAGGGCGACCCCGACTCGCCGATCAGCCGCGGCCGGCTGTGCCCCAAGGGGGCGGCCAGCAAGAGCCTGGTCACCAGCCCCACGCGGGAGACGAAGGTCCGGTACCGCCGGCCCCACGGCACGCAGTGGGAGGACCTGGACCTCGACACGGCGATGGACATGATCGCCGACCGGGTGATCCGCACCCGTCGCGAGACGTGGCAGGACGAGGTCGACGGCAAGCGCGTCAACCGCACCATGGGGATAGCGAGCCTCGGAGGGGCGACCCTCGACAACGAGGAGAACTACCTCATGAAGAAGCTCTACACGGCGCTGGGCGCGGTGCAGGTCGAGAACCAGGCCCGCATATAGCACTCCTCCACGGTCCCCGGTCTGGGGACCTCGTTCGGACGCGGCGGCGCGACGATGCCGCAGCAGGACCTGGCCAACTCCGACTGCATCGTCATCCAGGGCTCGAACATGGCCGAGGCCCACCCGGTGGGCTTCCAGTGGGTGATGGAGGCCAAGGCGCGGGGCGCGACGGTCATCCACGTCGACCCGCGGTTCACCCGGACCAGTGCGCTGGCCGACGTGCACGTCCCCCTGCGCGCGGGCAGCGACATCGCCTTCCTCGGCGGGCTGATCAACCACGTGCTGTCCAACGGGTTGGAGTTCCGGGAGTACGTCGCCGCCTACACCAACGCGGCGGCCATCCTGCGCGAGGACTTCAGCGACACCGAGGACCTCGACGGGCTGTTCTCCGGCTACGACCCCGAGCAGGGGCAGTACGACGAGAGGACGTGGCAGTACGAGGGCACGGAGGTCGCCGCCGCGGCCGGGCAGCGCCAGGCGCCGAAACCCGGCGCGTCCGGCGTCTCCGCCGCGCGGCAGGCCGACGCGGAGGAGCACGCGGAGGGCGGCTCGGAGCAGTCGGGCAGCGGCGGCCTGCCCATCGCCGGCAAGCCCCGCCGCGACGAGACGCTCCAGCACCCCCGGTGCGTCTTCCAGGTGCTCAAGCGGCACTACGCGCGCTACACCCCGGAGATGGTGCAGGAGGTCTGCGGCATCGAACCGGCGGTGTTCCGGAAGGTCGCGGATGCGCTGACCGCCAACTCCGGCCGCGAGCGCACCAGCGCCTTCGTCTACTCGGTCGGCTGGACCCAGCACACCGTCGGTGTCCAGTACATCCGCGCCGCGAGCGTGCTGCAGGCGCTGCTGGGCAACATGGGCCGGCCGGGCGGGGGCATCCTGGCGCTGCGCGGGCACGCGAGCATCCAGGGCTCGACCGACATCCCCACCCTCTACAACATCCTCCCCGGCTACATCCCCATGCCGCACGCCCGCGAGGACCGCGACCTGGACGACTTCGTCGCCGAGGCATCGGGCTCCGTCGGCTACTGGGGCAACATGCGGACGTACGCGGTCAGTCTGCTCAAGGCGTGGTGGGGCGACGCCGCGCAGCCGGAGAACGACTTCTGCTTCGACCACCTGCCCCGGCTGACCGGCGACCACAGCAACTACACGACGATCGCCGAGCAGATCCAGGGCACCGTCCCCGGCTACTTCCTCGTGGGGGAGAACCCGGTCGTCGGCAACGCGAACGGGAAGATGTCCCGGCTCGGCCTGGCCAACCTGGAATGGCTGGTCGTCCGGGACCTGCAGATGATCGAGTCGGCGACGTTCTGGGAGAACGGTCCGGAGATCGAGACCGGTGAGCTGGTGACCGAGCAGATCCCCACCGAGGTGTTCTTCCTGCCCGCGGCGGCGCACGTGGAGAAGGACGGCTCGTTCACCAACACCCAGCGGCTGCTGCAGTGGCACTCCCAGGCCGTGGAGCCGCAGGAGGACTGCCGCAGCGACCTGTGGTTCTACTTCCACCTGGGCCGCATCATCCGCGAGAAGCTGGCCGGGTCCACCGACCCGCGGGACCGGCCGATCCTGGACCTCACCTGGGACTACCCGACCCATGGCCCGCACGACGAGCCCAGCGCGCACGCGGTGCTCCGGGAGATCAGCGGGACAGGGCCGGACGGCACGGCGGTCTCGGGCTACACCGAGCTCGCGGACGACGGCTCGACCAGCTGCGGCTGCTGGATCTACTCCGGCGTCTTCGCCGACGAGATCAACCAGGCCAACCGCAAGAAGCCGCACACCGAGCAGGACCTGGTGGCGCCGGAGTGGGGCTGGGCGTGGCCGATGAACCGCCGCGTCCTCTACAACCGCGCCTCGGCCGATCCGGATGGCCGGCCGTGGAGCGAGCGGAAGAAGTACGTGTACTGGGACGAGGACGCCGGGACGTGGACCGGGCCCGACGTCCCGGACTTCCAGGCCACCAAGCGGCCCGACTACGTCCCGCCCGAGGGCGCCACGGCCGAGGACGCGCTGGCGGGCACGGACCCGTTCATCATGCAGGGCGACGGGAAGGCGTGGCTGTTCGTGCCGGCCGGGCTGGCGGACGGGCCGATGCCGACCCACTACGAGCCCGCCGAGTCACCGGTGCCCAACCCGCTGTACGAGCGGCAGGCCAACCCGGCGCGCAAGGAGCTGCGGGGAGCCTGGAACCGGGCCAACCCGGCGATGAACGACGTCTACCCGTTCGTCGTCACCACCTACCGGCTCACCGAGCACCACACCGCCGGCGGGATGAGCCGTACGCTGCCCTACCTCGCCGAGCTGCAGCCCGAGTTCTTCTGCGAGGTCAGCCCCCAGCTGGCCGCCGAGCGGGGGCTGGAGCACATGGGCTGGGCCACGCTGGTCAGCGCGCGCAACGCCATCGAGGCCCGGGTCCTGGTCACCGAGCGGATGCGCCCGCTGCGGATCGCCGGCGGCGAGGTGCACCAGATCGGCCTCCCGTACCACTGGGGCCAGAACGGCATCACGACCGGCGACTCGGCGAACGAGCTGCTCGGCGTGGTGATGGATCCCAACGTGCACATCCAGGAGTCCAAGGTCGCCACCTGCGACATCCGGCCCGGCCGGCGGCCCCGGGGGCCGGCGCTGGTCGAGTTCGTCGAGGACCACCGCCGCCGGGCCGGGGTGCGCAGCGGCCTGCTCGGCCACAACGGGCGTGCGCCCATCGAGGAGCAGTCATGACGACGGTCAGCTCGGCGAGCACCGCCTTCTCCGGCGACGACCCGCACAACCGGTTGTTCGGCCCGGTCCCCGACGTGGCCGGCGACCGGGGGTACGCCGACGACCACCCGCCACGGGTCGGTTTCTTCACCGACACGTCGGTGTGCATCGGCTGCAAGGCGTGCGAGGTGGCGTGCAAGGAGTGGAACACGCTCCCGATGGACGACGCCGAGGGCAACCGCGCGCAGCTCGGGCTCACCGGGGCGTCGTACGACAACACCGGCCTGCTCGGCGCCAACAGCTGGCGGCACGTGGCCTTCGTCGAGCAGAGCCGCGCCGTCGACCTCCCCATGCCGACCGTGGGCGCGCCGGGGACGGTCGGCGGTCAGCGGCCGCTGGAGGACCCGCCCGTCGTCCACTCGCAGGTGCCGGCGTCGGCCACCACGGCCGAGCAGAGCGCGCCGCAGCAGACGCAGTCGGCCGACCGGGAGATCCGGTGGCTGATGAGCTCGGACGTCTGCAAGCACTGCACGCACGCCGCCTGCCTGGACGTCTGCCCGACCGGTTCCCTCTTCCGCACCGAGTTCGGCACCGTCGTGGTGCAGGAGGACATCTGCAACGGCTGCGGCTACTGCGTGCCCGCCTGCCCCTACGGCGTGATCGACAAGCGACAGGACGACGGCCGGGTCTTCAAGTGCACCCTCTGCTACGACCGGCTGGGCGACGGGCTGCAGCCCGCGTGCGCGAGCGCCTGCCCCACCGAGTCGATCCAGTTCGGCGACCTCGACGAGCTCCGGGCGAGGGCCGACGCCCGGCTGGCGGCGCTGCAGGAGAAGGGGGTCGAGGGCGCCCGGCTGTACGGGCGCGACGAGGACGACGGCGTCGGTGGCGCGGGCGCCTTCTTCCTGCTGCTCGACGAGCCGGAGGTGTACGGCCTCCCGCCGGACCCGGTGGTGACCACCCGCGACCTGCCGTCGATGTGGCGGCACGTCGCTGCCGGCGCGGCGATGGTGGTCGGCGTGGTGGCGTCGGCGTTCGTCGGGCGACGCCGGTGACGGCGGCCGACGGCCTTCCCGGGGCGGGGTGGCGCCGGGCGGACGGGCCACCGGCTCAGGACCGGGAGCGACGTCGCCGCTCGGGGAGCCGGCCGCCGCGCCCCGGCGAATCGGTGGTCGGGGAGGCGGAGTTCACCTCCTACTACGGGCGGCCGGTGATCAAGCCGCCGGTGTGGAAGACCCCGGACGTGCCGCTGTACCTCTTCCTCGGTGGGGCGGCCGGCTCGTCGGCGCTGCTGGGCACGATGGCCGAACTGACCGGCCGCCCCGGCCTCGCGCGGGCCGCGCACCTGACCGCCGGGGGTGGGGCGCTCTCGTCGGTGGCCTTCCTCATCCACGACCTGGGCCGGCCGGCGCGGTTCCTCTACATGCTGCGGGTGCTCAAGCCGACGTCGCCGCTGTCGGTGGGGTCCTGGATCCTGGCGCCGTTCAGCGCTCTCGCCACGGCGACGGCGGGCGCCCACCTGCTGGGTCGCTTCCCGCGCCTGCGGATGCTCACCGGGGTGGGGGCGGCGGTGCTCGGCGGGCCGATGACCACCTACACGGCGGCGCTGCTCTCCGACACCGCGGTGCCCTCGTGGCACGAGGTGCACCGGGAACTGCCGCTGGCCTTCGCCGGTTCCGCCATGGCCGCCGGGGGTGGCATCGCCACGGCGTGCACCCCGGTCGCGGAAGCAGGGCCGGCCCGGAAGGTCGCCGTGGCCGGTGCGGCGATCGAGCTGGGGATGATGCACCGGATCGAGCACGGCCACGGGCTGGTGAGCGAGCCCTACCGCGCCGGCCGTCCCGGACGGTTGCTGACGACGGCCCGGGCCTGCACGCTGGCCGGGACGGCGCTGACGCTGGCCGCCGGCCGGCGCCGGCTACCGGCGGTGCTCGGGGGCGCGCTCCTGGCGGCCGGCTCCGCGCTCACCCGCTTCGGTGTCTTCGACGCGGGCATGGCCAGCGCGAAGGACCCGAGGTACACCGTCGAGCCGCAGCGTGCCCGGGCAGCGGAGCGGGACGCCGCGGCCGCGGACGCGAGCGCACCGGCCGGCGCCGCCACCTGAGGCGCGGAGGCGTGCGGGCGACCGGCCGCCGGGTCACCCGGACGCCGGCTCCGGCGCGGGTCGTTCGGCCGGGTGCGTGCCGCTGAGGTGACGGGCGGCGTTGACCAGGCCGACATGGCTGAACGCCTGCGGGACGTTGCCGAGCTGGCGGCCGAGCCGGGTGTCGTACTCCTCGCTCAACAGCCCCACGTCGTTGCGCAGGCCGAGCAGCCGCTCGAACAACTGCGTCGCCTCGGCTCGACGTCCGGTGCCGTTCAGCGCGTCGACCAGCCAGAAGCTGCAGGCGAGGAAGGCGCCCTCGGGGCCCGGCAGCCCGTCGTCGCTGTCCTCGGCCTCCGGCCGGTACCGCAGCAGGAGGCCGTCCTCGGACAGCTCGCGGCGGACGGCCTCGACGGTGCCGATCACCCGGGGGTCGTCCCACCCGAGAAACCCGAACCGGGGGATGAGCAGCAGGGCCGCGTCCAGCCCCCGCGAGCCGTAGGACTGGGTGAACGTGCCGCGCTCGGCGTCGTAGCCCCTCGTGCAGACGTCGGCGTGGATCTCGCTGCGCAGTGCCCGCCAGCGGTCCACCGGGCCGTCGAGGCCCTGCTGCTCCACCGCCCGCACCGCGCTGTCGACCCCGGCCCAGGCCATGACCTTGCTGTGCACGAAGTGCCGCCGCGTGGTGCGCACCTCCCACAGGCCGTTGTCGGGCTCCTCCCACGCGCCCTCCAGATAGTCCAGGAGCTCCCGCTGGAGGGACCACGCGTCCGCGCTGTGCGGCATGCCGGCCTCGCGGGCCAGGTGCAGGCCGTCGAGCACCTCGCCCCAGACGTCGAGCTGGAACTGGTCGGCCGCGCCGTTCCCGATCCGTACCGGTGCCGAGCCCTCGTAGCCGGCCAGCCAGGGCAGCTCGTGCTCCGGCAGGCGCCGGGTCCCGTCGACGCCGTACATGATCCGCAGGTCGGCCGGGTCCCCGGCCACCGCGCGCAGCAGCCAGTCACGCCACGCCCGCGCCTCGTGCACGTAGCCGGTGCCGAGGAGGGCCTGCAGGGTGAACGTGGCGTCCCGGAGCCAGGTGTAGCGGTAGTCCCAGTTGCGCACCCCGCCCAGTTTCTCGGGCAGGGAGGTCGTGGCTGCGGCGACGATGCCACCGGTGGGTGCGTAGGTCAGTGCTTTCAGGGTGATCAGGGAGCGGCGGACGGCGTCGTCCCACCGCCCGGAGTAGTCGCATCGGCCGATCCAGTCGGCCCAGAACGCCTCGGTGTCGGCGAGCGCCGCCTCGGGATCCAGGGCCCGGGGACGCGGGCGGTAGGACGCCCCGTGGCTGAGCACGAAAGGCACGCGTTCCCCCGCGCCGACCTCGAACTCCGCCCCCGCGGTGCCGTCGTGCTGCTCGAGGGGGACCGGGGTGCGCAGCCACAGCGCGTCCGGTCCCGCGACGGCGACGACGTCGTCGCCCTCGGGATAGGTCCACGGGCGGAGCTGGCCGTAGTCGAACCGCGGCCGCAGGACCGTCCGCATCCGCACCCGGCCGGAGCGCCCCGCGACGATCCGGACGACGTCGGCGGCCTCGCCGCGCAGGGGCATGAGGTCGACGACGTCGACCGAGCCGTCGGGCGTCTCCCACGTCGTCTCCAGCACCAGCGAGTCCCCGCGGTACCGGCGGCCGGTGCAGGTGGCCGTCCCGCTGGGCGCCAGCAGCCAGCGTCCCGCGCGGTCGTCGTCCAGCAGCGCGGCGAAGCACGCGGGGGAGTCGAAGCGGGGCAGGCACAGCCAGTCCAGAGAACCGTCGCGCCCCACGAGCGCGGCGGTCTGCAGGTCACCGATCAGCGCGTAGTCCTCGATCCGCCGCGCCATCGGTCACCGAGCGCGGCGCCAGGCGGCCAGCGCCGTCGCCAGGAGCCCGGCGCCGGTGGCCGCGACGGTCCCGTGGTGGCGGGAGAGCCAGATCTGCGGATCCCGGTCGCGGGTCCGGTGCCGGAAGCTGCCCCGGGCGCCGAAGTCGCGGCCGTCGCGGCCGTCGGCCGGCTCCCAGAGGTTCACCGGGTCGTCCGCCGACGCCGGCTCCCCCCGCTGCTGTCCCTCGTAGCCGTTGCGGGCGAGGTAGCGGTCGAGGAACTGCGGCCAGACCTTGTTGCCCAGGATGGTCCAGACCGTCGGGTTGCCCACCCACCACGCACGGCGGCGCGGGTGCTCGCTGGCGTGCACCAGCGCTTCGGCCATCATGTCCACGGGGTAGATCGGCGGCACGGGCTGAGGGCGTTCGGGCAGCTTGTTCAGCACCCAGTCGAACTGCGGGGTGTTCACGCCGGGCAGGTTCACCATCGTCACGTGGACGTTGCTGCCGTCGTGCCGCAGCTCGGTCAGCAACGACTCGGTGAACCCCTTGATGGCGTGCTTGGCGCCGCAGTACACGCTCTGCAGCGGGATGCCCCGGTAGGCCAGTGCCGAGCCGGTCTGCACGATCACCCCGCGGTCGCGGGGCTTCATCCGCCGCAGGGCGGACATGGTGCCGTGGACGAAGCCGAGATAGGTGACCCGGGTGACCCGTTCCCACTCCTCGGCGGTGATCTGCTCGAACGGTGCGAAGACCGTGCTGAAGGCGACGTTGCACCAGACGTCGATGGGGCCGAGCTCGTCCTCGACCCGCGCCGCGGCCGCCTCCACGGCCGCGGCGTCGGCGACGTCGACCGGGATCACCAGCGGGGTCCCGCCGGCGGCCCGCACGTCGTCCGCGGCGGCGGCCAGCCCGGTCTCGCCGCGGGCGAGCAGGGCGACCCGGTCACTCCTGCGCGCGAAGGCGACCGCGGTGGCCCGTCCGATCCCCCCGCTGGCGCCGGTCACGACGACGACCCGGCCGCTCCCGGCCTCTTCCGCTGCGCGCACCGCTGACCTCCCGTGGTTGTCGCGGCGCGGGCCCCGCCCGGCCGCACGAAATGGCGCCGCGCCCGGGGGTGCGGCGCCATCGGCCCTACCGGTGTGCACGGGGGGACGGGGTGGCAAACCCCGGGCCGGGGATCGACCGCTCGCCGGGTCAGCCGTCGGCGGCCTCGTCGGGGGCGTGGTCGTTCCCGCCGAAGACGCGCGCGGCGACCTCGCGCCGGGTGGTGGTGAGCCAGGCGTGCTGCCGGTTGGCCTGCTCGACCAGCCCGTCGAGCTCGGCCTTGTCGAGGCGGTCGTCGGCGTCGGCCACCTCCCGGAGGCTCTCGAAGCCGCTGCGCTTGGCCCGGACGGCGGAGGCGAGGAACTCGAACTCGACCAGGTCGCTCAGCGGCGAGCGGCTCAGCAGCCGCCCGTTGAGCTTCAGCCGCGACACCTTCTCGCCGAACCACAACGCGACCTGCTTGTGCCGCTGGACCGGCAGACCGAGGGTGTCCATGGTGGCGCGCAGCGCGGCCTTCTCCTCGTGCAACTCGGCCAGCAGTTGTTCGAGCGGCGCCGCGTACGGCGTCCCCCGGTGCACGTCCAGCATCCGCCGGACCAGCTCGATGCCCCCGGTCGAGGCGGCCAGGTGGTCGTTGCAGTAGATGGCCAGCAGATCGACGTTGTGCAGGCCGGCGGGCGGTTGGGACACGGGACCTCCAGCATGGAAACGGCAGCGTTCGAGCCCACTCTCCCAGCCGACGGGCCACCGCGCCCTCCCGCGGAGTGGTCACGGGATCGTCAACCGGGCCGGTCGCATCGGCGCGCCGCGACCGGGTAGGCCCTCTGCGGCGCCGAAGACGAGGCGCCGTGCACGACACCCTGGCGGGTCGGTGGGAACCGCCGGCCCCGGATCCGCACCACCGGGAGGAACGCCGTGAAGGCACACGAGTTCACGTCCGCCGTCCAGGACACCGCACGGATCGACACCCACGAGCACGCGGAGCAGGCCGTCCGCGCCACCCTGACCGTGCTCGGGCAGCGCCTCTCCACCGAGGCCGGTGACCTGGCCGCGCAGCTGCCGGGCGAGTTCGCCGACTGCCTGCCGCCCGGCGGCGGCAACGAGCGGTTCGACCTCGACGAGTTCTACCGCCGGGTGGCGGCCGAGGAAGGGCAGGGCTGCACCCCGGAGCAGGCCCGCCAGCACGCGCGTGCGGTGACCGCCGCCGTGCGGGAGGCCGTCGGGCCCGAGTACCGCCACGTGCTCGCGCAGCTGCCCGATGACTACGCGGACCTGCTGCACACGGAGAACGTCCACCACTGACCGCACTGCTGGGGCCGGCCTGCCGGGGCCGGGGTTCCCCGGCCCTGGCACCCGATCAGCGCGAGGGGTCGTCGCCCGGTCGGCCCACCGGGGGCGGGACCGACGTCGGCGCGGCGGCGCCGACCGCCTCCACGGCCTCCTCGGCCGGGTCCCCGGGGTCGCTGGTCGCCGTGCCCGCAGCCTCGCCCTGACGGGCCTGGATGCCGGACTTGTCGCTCAGCGGCAGCTCCGGGAGGAAGAGGAACACGAAGAACCCGATCGCCACGATCCCGGCGGCGATGAGGAACACCAGGTCGATCGAGGCGGTGAAGCCCTCGCGGAACGGCGTCACCAGCAGCGGGAACTCCGCGATGCGCGTGGTGTCGGACGTGACCTCCTCCAGGCCCGCCTGCTGGAGCTGCAGGGCCTGCTGGGCGGCCGCGGGATCGGCCGCCGCCGCCTCGGTGATCCGGTCGCCGATCTCCTGGGGGAGCCGGGTGAACAGCAGGGACAGGAACGCCGCAGCGCCGATCGTGCCGCCCATCTGCCGGAAGAACGTGACCGACGACGTCGCCACGCCCATCTCCCGCGGGGAGACGGCGTTCTGCACGGCGAGGATGACCGGCTGGAAGTTGAACCCCAGGCCCAGGCCCAGCATGACCATGAAGGGCACCAGGGCCCACACCGAGGTGTCGACGCCGACGACGAACGACATGGACACCAGCGCGACCACCATCAGCGCGATGCCGACCAGTGGGAAAGCCTTGTACCTGCCGGTCTTCGAGATCGCGATGCCCGAGCTCATCGCCCCGGTCATGATCCCGAGGACGAGGGGGACCATCTGGAGCCCGGCGACGGTGGCGCTGGAGCCCTGCACGATCTGCAGGTACTGGGGCAGGAGCAGCAGCCCGCCGAACATGCCGGCGCCCATCACGATCGACCCGATGCCGCTGACGGTGAAGCTCCGGTTGCGGAAGAGTCGCAGGGGGAGCAGTGCGTCGTCGCGGTAGGCCCGCTCGGCGAGCACGAAGAGGGCGAAGCCGACCGCCCCGATGGCGTAGCAGAGCACCGCCCGCCCGGACGTCCAGCCCCAGATCCGGCCCTGCTCGGCCACGACCAGCAGCGGCACCAGGAAGGTGATCAGCGCCAGCGCCCCGGGCCAGTCGATGCGGTGCTCGCGGCGCTCGTGCGGCAGGTGCAGCACCCGCCAGACCGCGACGAAGGCGAGCGCGCCCAGCGGCACGTTGACGTAGAAGATCCAGCGCCAGCCGTCGATGCCCAGCAGCGAGGACTGGCCGGCGAGGGAGCCGCCGATGACGGGCCCCAGCACGCTCGAGGTGCCGAAGACGGCCATGAAGTAGCCCTGGTACCTCGAGCGCTCGCGCGGGGGCACGATGTCCCCGATGATCGCCAGCGCCAGCGACATCAGCCCACCGGCGCCGATGCCCTGCACCGCCCGGAACGCCGCCAGCTGGTACATCGTGCCGGCCATGCCGCAGAGGATCGAGCCGATGATGAAGACGCCGATCGCGAACAGGTAGAACGGCCGGCGACCGTAGATGTCGGAGAGCTTCCCGTACAGCGGCGTGGCGATCGTCGAGGTGATGAGGAACGCCGTCGTCGCCCAGGCCTGCAGGTCGTAGCCCTGCAGGTCGTCGGCGATGGTCCGGATCGCGGTGGAGACGACCGTCTGGTCCAGGGCGGCCAGGAACATCGCCACCATCAGCCCGGCGAGGATCGTGACGATCTGACGGTGGGTGAACGCGCCGTCGGCGTCGGGCGCCGCTGCGCTGCGCCGCCGGGCCCCCCGCTCGGCTGCGGTGGTCTGGCTCATCGGAGGTCTCCTGGGACGTGCGTGGCGGCCGCGTCACCCGGCAGGGCGGCGGCGAGGTCGTCGAGGAAGCGGTCGAGCAGGTCGCTGAACGCGGCGAGGTCGTCGTCGCCCCAGGCAGTGGTGATGCGGTCGACGACCGCGGCACGGTCCCGGCCCAGCTGCTCGAGGGCGGCGAGGCCGGCGTCGGTCACCACCAGCCGGGTGGCGCGGCCGTCGGACTCGTCGGCCACCCGCCGCACCAGCCCCTCCTCGACCAGGGCGGCGACGTGCCGGCTCACGGTCGAGGGATCGGCGCGCACCTGCTCGGCCAGCGCGCCCTGGCGGAGCGGCCCCAGCTGCACCAGCGGGGCGAGCAGCACGAGTGCCGCCCGGTCGCGCGGGTCGGAGGACAGATGCACCTTGGCCGCGGAGATCAGCCGCAGGAGGCGCGGCAACTGCTCCGACAGCGCCCCGACCGAGCGGTCGCGAGGAGCGGCAGCAGTCGTGGCTGGGCCGGCGGAGCGGGACATGACGGCCCTTCGGGCTGGAGCGGGAACGTCAGCGATCGTAGAATCGGTTGTTGGATGCAAGCAACCAGTTGCGCACTGCATCGACTGTGATCCTGCCGACGTCGCGAGCGCCACCGGCCCGCAGTGGGATCCTGGGTACGCGCGGCGCGAGGCCCGCCGTACCCCTGACCATCCCGAGAGGAACGCGAGCACCCGGTGAGTTCTCCGCAGGACGACCTCCGCGCGCGCCTCGCGACCCTCACGCTGGCCGACGAGCATCGGTTGCGCCGCCGTCTGGACGGGCTGCGGAAGACCCGTGACCCCGCGGCGCGGGAGCGCCAGCGCGAGCGGATCGTGGCCGACGTCGCCGCCGCGGAGGAGCGCATCGCCCGCAGGCAGGCCGCGGTGCCCGCGATCTCCTACCCCGAGGACCTCCCGGTCAGCGCGCGCCGCGACGACATCGCCGCCGCCCTGCGCGACGCCCAGGTCGTCGTGGTCGCGGGCGAGACCGGCTCGGGCAAGACGACGCAGCTGCCGAAGATCGCGCTCGAGCTGGGCCGGGGCGTGCGCGGCCGGATCGGGCACACCCAGCCCCGCCGGATCGCCGCCCGCAGCGTCGCGGAGCGGATCGCCGAGGAGCTGGGCGCCCCGCTCGGCGAGGCCGTCGGCTACAAGATGCGCTTCAACGACCAGGTGAGCGAGTCCACGCTGGTCAAGCTCATGACCGACGGCGTCCTGCTGGCCGAGATCCAGCGCGACCGGCTGCTGCGCCAGTACGACACGATCATCCTCGACGAGGCCCACGAGCGGAGCCTCAACATCGACTTCCTGCTGGGCTACCTGGCGCAGATCCTGCCCCGGCGCCCGGACCTCAAGCTGGTCATCACCTCCGCGACGATCGACGTCGAGCGGGTGGCCGCCCACTTCAGCGGCGCGCCGATCGTCGAGGTCAGCGGGCGCACCTACCCGGTCGAGGTGCGCTACCGCCCGGTCGTCGACCCGGACGACGAGGACGCGGACGAGGACCGCGACCAGGTGTCGGCGATCCTGGAGGCCGTCGACGAGCTGACCGCCGAGGGGCCCGGCGACATCCTGGTCTTCCTCGCCGGCGAGCGGGAGATCCGCGACACCCAGGACGCGCTCGGGGAGCGGGGCCTCCCGAACACGGAGGTCGTGCCGCTCTACTCCCGCCTGTCGGCCGCCGACCAGCACAAGGTCTTCGCCCCGCACACCGGACGGCGGATCGTGCTGGCGACCAACGTCGCCGAGACCTCCCTGACCGTCCCGGGCATCCGCTACGTGATCGACCCGGGCAGCGCGCGGATCTCCCGGTACAGCCATCGCACCAAGGTGCAGCGGCTGCCGATCGAGGCGGTCAGCCAGGCCTCCGCGCGGCAGCGCTCGGGCCGGTGCGGCCGGCTGGGGCCCGGCATCGCGATCCGGCTGTACACCGAGGCCGACTTCGAGGCGCGGCCCGAGTTCACCGACCCGGAGATCCTGCGCACCAACCTCGCCTCCGTGCTGCTGCAGATGGCCGCCCTGGACCTCGGTCCGGTGGAGGAGTTCCCCTTCGTCGACCCGCCGGACCGACGGGCGGTCGCCGACGGCCTGGCCCTGCTGGAGGAGCTGGGCGCCCTCGACGAGCAGGGCGCGCTCACGTCCACCGGCCGGTCGCTGGCGGCGCTCCCGCTGGACCCCCGCATCGCCCGCATGGTGGTCGAGGCCGATCGCCGCGGCGTGCTGGAGGAGGTCCTGGTCATCGCGGCGGGCCTCACCATCCAGGACCCGCGCGAGCGCCCCACGGAACACCAGCAGGCCGCCGACGAGCTGCACCGCCGCTTCGCCGACGAGAACTCCGACTTCCTCGCGCTGCTCAACCTGTGGCGCTACCTGGCGGAGCAGGCCGAGGCCCTGTCGGGCAACCAGTTCCGCCGCACGGTGAAGCGGGAGTTCCTGCACTACCTGCGCATCCGCGAGTGGCAGGACCTGCACGGTCAGCTCCGCGGCACCGTCCGCCGGCTCGGGATGAACCTGGGTGAGGCCGCGACCGAGCCGGACGAGCGCGGCATCACGGCGTCCCTGCTGGCCGGCCTGCTGTCGCAGGTGGGGATGCAGGCCGAGCTCGGCCCGGGGCGGAGGGGTGGGCAGGAGACGCAGCAGCGGGACGGCAAGCCGGGACGGCCCGGACGGGAGTACCTCGGGACCCGCAACACCCGGTTCGTGCTCGCGCCGGGCACCCCGCTGGCGAAGAAGCCGCCGCGCTGGGTGGTCGCCGCCGAGCTGGTGGAGACCAGCCGGCTGTTCGCGCGCACGGTCGCCCGGATCGACCCCGAGACCGTCGAGAAGCTCGCCGACCACCTGGTCAAGCGGCAGTACTCCGAGCCGCGGTGGGACGCCAAGCGCGGCTCCGTCGTCGCCACCGAGCGGGTCACCCTCTACGGCCTGCCGCTCGTGGTCGGCCGGCGGGTGCAGTACGGCTCGATCGACCCCGAGGTGAGCCGCGAGCTGTTCATCCGGCACGCGCTGGTGCAGGGGGAGTGGACGACGCACCACCGCTTCTGGGCCGACAACGCCCGCGCGATCGAGCAGGTCGCCCAGCTGGAGGAGCGCGCCCGCCGGCGGGACATCGCCGTCGACGACGAGACGCTGTTCGAGCTCTACGACGCCCGGGTCCCCGCCGACGTCGTCTCCACCCGGCACTTCGACCGCTGGTGGAAGCGCGCCCGGCACGAGACGCCCGACCTGCTCACCTTCACGCCGGAGATGCTGACCAACGCCGCGGCGGCCGGTCAGGTGCGGGTGGAGGACTTCCCGGACGAGGTGCCGCTGACCCAGGCGCTGACCCTGCCGCTGTCCTACGCGTTCGCCCCGGGAGCGCCGGAGGACGGCGTCACCGTCGACGTTCCCCTCGGGATGCTGGACACGGTGGTCGGCGCGACGTCGGGGGAGTCGCTCGCGTTCACCGTCCCGGGGCTGCGCGAGGAGCTGGTGACCGCACTGCTGCGCACCCTGCCCAAGCAGCAGCGCCGCGCGCTCGTGCCGATCCCCGACCGGGTCCGGCAGGTGCTGCCGCACATCGATCCGGGTGAGCCGCTGCTGCCGGCGCTGGAGCGCGAGCTACGGCGGGCCGCGGGCGTCGTCGTCCCGCCCGACGCGTGGCAGCCCGCGCAGGTGCCCGACCACCTGCGCGCCACGTTCCGGGTGCTCGACGACCAGCAGCGCCCGCTGGCCACCGGCAAGGACCTCGCCGCGCTCAAGGCGCAGGTGGCCCCGCAGGCGCGGGCCACGCTGGCCGCCGCGGCGGCCTCGGTCGAGCGCAGCCGGATGACCACCTGGGACGTGGGCACGCTGCCGCGGACGGTCCAGGTGCGCCGTGGCGACCACCTGGTCACCGCCTATCCCGCCCTGGTCGACGAGGGGGAGACGGTCGGCGTCCGCGTCGTCCCCACCGAGGTGGAGGCCACCCGGCTCACCTGGCGGGGGGCGCGGCGGCTGCTGGTGCTCGTCGCCGGCTCGCCCACGAAGCAGGTGGTGAAGAGCCTCGGCCCGCGCACCCGGCTGGCGCTGCAGTTCAACCCGGACGGCGAGATCCCGGCCCTGGTCGACGACTGCGTGGACGCCGCCGCGGTGGAGCTGATCGCCGCGGCCGGTGGCCCACCGCGGGACCAGGCGGCCTTCGACGCGCTGGTGACGACGGCGAAGCGGGAGCTGCACCCGCTCACGGCCGACACGGTCCAGAAGGTGGAGGCGGTCCTCACCCAGGCGCGGGAGGTCGCGGTCGCGATCGGGGCGGCGCCCGGACGGCGGGTGCCCGAGGCGGCGGTCGCCGACCTGCGGCGGCAGATGACCGGCCTGCTGCACCGCGGCTTCGTCGCCTCGGCCGGCCGACGCCGGCTGCCCGATCTGGTCCGCTATCTGCGGGCGATGGCCCACCGGCTGGAGAAGCTGCCCGCCAACGCCATCCGGGACGAGCTGTGGACGGCGCAGCTGGCGGGGGTGGTTGCCGAGTACGAGCAGCTGCGCGCCCAGGTCCCCTCGACCGGGGCGCCCGACGACCCGGTGGCGCGGGTGCGCTGGATGATCGAGGAGCTGCGGGTCGGGCTGTTCGCCCAGGGCATCGGCACACCGCGCCCGATCAGCGAGCAGCGCGTCTACAAGGCGATCGACGCGCTCATCGCCTGACGGCTCGCCGCCTCACTCCGTCCGGTCCTGCGACTCCGGTTCCCGCAGCAGTGCCGAGATGCGCTGTCGGGTCACGCCGAACAGCGCGGCGATCCGGTTGATGCTGATCTGCTCCGCCTGCAGCGCGGCGGCCTGCTCGCGTCGCCAGGTGTGCCCGGCCGCGGAGAGCGACGCGAGCACGGTGGAGATCCGCTCGACGATGAGTGGGCGGGACTCGCTGGTCACGATCTCCAGCCAGGGCTCGCCTCCCTGCCGGCGGCGGAGGAGCGTCTCGGCCCGGGCGCGCGACTGGACCAGTTCGTCCACGCACCGGTCGAGCTCGGTGAGCAGGTCCGTCAGCGCCTGTTCGGCCACGTCCGGGGACGAGGTCGGACCGGCAACGTCGCCCATGACCTCCTCCTTCCGCTCGGAACCGGTTGCACACTACCAAACCGAACGGGCGTTGCGTGTAACCCCTATTGCGACGCAACAAGGGTGACACGCAATGGCCCTTGCATATGGTCGACGTCCGTGGTTGGTTGTGCGCAACGCAGTCGGCGGGTCCACCGTGGCCCGCGGCGCCGTCGCAGATCGGAGCCCGATGTCCAGTCGCAATGCCAGCTTCGATCTGCCGCCGACGGCAGGCAGCGTGCGCGTCGCGCGCCACGTGGTGCTGGAGCTGATGCGGGCCTGGGGCGTCCCGCACGACGGGGAGGACGCCGCACTCCTGGTCACCGAGCTGGTGGCCAACGTGGTGGACCACGTCGAAGGTGACGCGGTGCTGACGCTCGAGCTCGGCGCCTCGGAGGACTGGCTGCGCATCGCCGTCGTCGACGGTTCGGCCATCCGCCCGGTGGTGCGGGAGCTCTCGCTGGACGAGCCACGCGGCCGCGGCATGCGGATGGTGCAGGCGATCGCCGAGCGCTGGGGCGTCGAGGACCACCTCGGCGGCAAGCGGGTCTGGTTCGAGCTCCGCCCACCGGGGATGTGACCGGGCGGCTGGTTTGCCGCCGTCCGGGATCGGGGACGGTCAGGCAGACCACGACCGAGAGGAAGGACGGCGATGAGCGAGCCGAACAACACGCACGCCGCGGGCGAGGGTGTCTCCGACGAGGAGATGATCGAGAGCGTCGCGGGGCAGACCGACAGCGCCTCCGAGAACGCCGACACGGCGGGCAAGGACTGGAACGGCGACCCGAGCGAGGCCCCGGCCCCGACCGACCAGGCCTGACGCACCCAGCTGACCGCGGTCCCGGTTCCCCGCACGGGGGACCGGGACCGTGTGCGTCCGGGCGATCTACGGGGCGACCAGCATCCCGGCGCCGACGGTGGCGTTGGTGGCCTCGTCGACGAGGATGAACCGGCCGGTGGCCCGGTTGCGGGCGTAGTCGTCCACGAAGAGCGGCTGGGTGGTGCGCAGCCGCACCCGGCCGATGTCGTTGAGCCCGAGCTCCGCCGCGTCCTGGTCCCGGTGCAGGGTGTTGACGTCGAGCCGGTACGCCAGGTCCTTGACCACTGCCCGCACCGAGCGGGTGGTGTGCTTGACGGCCAGCCGCTGGCGCGGGCGCAGCGGCTCGTCGGCCATCCAGCAGACCAGCGCGTCGAGGTCCTGGGAGACGTGGGGCGCGTTGGCCGGCCGGCAGATCAGGTCCCCGCGCGAGACGTCGAGGTCGTCGCTGAGCCGCACGGTCACCGACATCGGCGGGAACGCCTCGTCCACCGGGCCACGCGGACCGTCGATGCCGGCGATCGTCGTCGTCAGCCCGCTGGGCAGCACCTGCACCTCGTCCCCGGTGCGCAGGACGCCGCTGGCCACCCGCCCGGCGTAGCCGCGGTAGTCGTGGTGGGCGTCGGACTGCGGCCGGATCACGTACTGGACGGGGAACCGGGTGTCGACGAGGTTCCGGTCGCTGGCCACGTGCACGTTCTCGAGGTGGTGCAGCAGCGAGGGGCCCTCGTACCAGGGCGTGTTCTCCGAGCGCGTGACGACGTTGTCGCCGTTGAGCGCCGAGATGGGGACGACGGTCAGATCGGGGATGTTCAGCTTCGCGGCGAAGGCGGTGAACTCCTCGCGGATCGCCTCGTAGGAGGCCTCCGACCAGTCGACGAGGTCCATCTTGTTGACCGCCACGACCAGGTGCGGCACCCGCAGCAGCGAGGCGAGGAAGGCGTGCCGCCGGCTCTGCTCCAGCATGCCCTTGCGGGCGTCGACGAGCACGATCGCCAGGTCCGCGGTCGAGGCGCCGGTGACCATGTTCCGGGTGTACTGCACGTGCCCGGGGGTGTCGGCGAGGATGAACGTGCGCCGCGGGGTGCTGAAGTACCGGTAGGCGACGTCGATGGTGATGCCCTGCTCCCGCTCGGCGCGCAGCCCGTCGGTCAGCAGGGCGAGGTCGACGTAGTCGCCCTTGCTGGCGCGCTCGACCGCCTCGTACTGGTCCTCGAAGACGGCCTTGCTGTCGTAGAGCAGCCGGCCGATCAGCGTGCTCTTGCCGTCGTCGACCGAGCCCGCGGTGGCGATCCGCAGGATGTCCTTGCGGGCGAGGGCGATGTCGTGGGCCTGGGCCGCGGCCGCGGAGTGCACGTCGACGGGCGCCTGGACGGGGGTCATCGGGCGGTCTCCTGGCAGCGGACGGCGGGGCGGCGCACCCTGGGGCGCGGACCCGGGGAGAGGTGCGCATGTTCGTGTTCGCGGTGGCCGCGCCCGCGCTGCTGGTCGTCGTCCTCGGCTACGCCGTGGGCTACGCGGCGGGTGCGTGGTTCAGCGGCCTGTTCGATCACGCGTCCCCGGTCGTGGCCGAGCGGGTCGGCTGGGCGACGGGCCTGCTGCTGCTGGCCGTCGTCGTGCGGGTCCTGGTCCTGCTGTGGCGTCGGCGCAAGGGTGCGGCTCATCAGAAGTAGCCCTCCTTCTTGCGGTCCTCCATGGCGGCGTCGCTGACCTTGTCGTCGCCGCGGGTGGCGCCGCGCTCGGTCATCCGGGTCACCGCGATCTCGGCGATGACCTCCTCGACCGTCGTGGCCTCCGACGGCACGGCGGCGGTCAGGTTGGCGTCGCCGACCGTGCGGTAGCGGACGGTCTCCCGGCGCACCTGCTCGCCCTCGCGGGGGCGGATGAACTCGTTGACCGCGTAGAGCATCCCCTGGCGCTCGACGACGTCGCGCTCCTGCGCGAGGTACAGCGCCGGGATCGCGATCTCCTCGCTGAGGATGTACTGCCAGATGTCGAGCTCGGTCCAGTTCGACAGGGGGAAGATCCGGATGGACTCACCGAGGTGGATCCGGCCGTTGTAGAGGTCCCAGAGCTCGGGCCGCTGGTTCTTCGGGTCCCACTGCCCGAACTCGTCGCGGAAGGAGAACATCCGTTCCTTGGCCCGCGCCTTGTCCTCGTCGCGCCGGGCCCCGCCGAACAGGGCGGTGAAGCCGTGCTCCTCCACCGCGTCGAGCAGCACCGGCGTCTGGATCCGGTTGCGGGAGCCGTTGGGCTCCTCCTTGACGGTGCCGGCGGCGATCGCGTCGGGCACCGAGGCCACGACGAGCTGCACGCCGAGCTCGGCCACCCGCTTGTCGCGGAACTCCAGCACCTCGGGGAAGTTCAGCCCGGTGTCCACGTGCATCACCGGGAACGGGATGCGGGCCGGTGCGAACGCCTTGCGGGCCAGCTCCAGCATCACGATCGAGTCCTTGCCGCCGGAGAAGAGCAGCACCGGCCGCTCGAGCTCGGCGACGACCTCGCGGATCACGTGGATGGACTCGGCCTCCAGCGTCTCCAGCTGGCTCAGCCGGTAGTCGGGCGTGGTCACGAGGGAGAGCTCCGGGGTTTCGATGGCAGGACGGCGCACCAGCACCAACCCGATCAGTTCGGTGCGGATTCCCTCCAGTGTCCGCTATCGCCCCGCGCGCACCGCAGCCAGGATGGGCGCCGCCAGCTCCGGACGACAGACGACCAGGTCGGGCAGGGCGGTCTCGGCGGCGTTGTAGACCAGCGGGGCGCCGTCGATCCGGCTCGTCGCCAGCCCGGCGGCGCGCGCGACGGCGACCGGCGCGGCGGAGTCCCACTGGTACATCCCGCCGGCGTGCACGTAGGCGTCGACCTCCCCGCGCACCACCGCGAGCACCTTGTAGCCGGCCGATCCCATCGGCACGAGCTCGCCGCCCAGGGCCCGCGCGACGGTCTCGGCCTCGGCCGGCGGGCGGGTGCGGCTGACGGCGATCCGGACCGGTCCGTCACGCCGGGCCGGAGACGGCGGTGCCGGCTCGGTGACGTGGACCTCGCCGAGCGCAGGGAGGGCCACGGCGGACGACGACAGCCCGCCGTCGGCCCAGAGGGCGACGTGCACCGCCCAGTCCGAGCGCCCCGCCTCGCCGTACTCGCGGGTGCCGTCGAGCGGGTCGACGATCCACACGCGGTCGGCCGACAGCCGCCGGTCGTCGTCGGCGGCCTCCTCGCTCAGCACGGCGTCGCCCGGTCGCTCGGCGGCGAGCACGGCGCTGATCGCCTCCTGCGCCGCGGCGTCGCCGGCGTCCCCGAGCGCGCGACCGGTCAGCGCGCCGTCGGCCCGCAGGGCCAGCAGCACCTCGGCCGCTGCGCGGGCGGCGCGGGCCGCGACCGCGACGTCGTCCACCGGGTCAGGCCAGCCGGAGCGCGGTCGCGTCACCGGGGCGCCGCGGCGGGGCGTGGTTGCCGGAGGCGTCGGTGATCGCGCCGAAGTAGGCCGCCTGCTTCTCGGGCCGGGGCAGGACGAACAGGCCGCGCGCCTCCACGAGGATCTTCTCCGGCGCCGACGCGAGCGCGATGGTGCCCGAGATGTGCGCCTTCCGCCCCTCGTGCGACTCCACCCGGGCGCGCAGCACCAGGGGCGTCTGCAGCGGCAACGGTCCGCGGTAGTCCAGCTCGAGGTGGGCGGTCATGCCCCACAGGCCCGCGGCGCCCGCCGCGCTGCCCAGCATCTGGTCCATGAACAGCGCGCTCATGCCGCCGTGCACGAAGCTGGGCGGGCCCTCGTAGGCCAGGCCCAGGGTCGCCTCGGCGACGACGCCGTCGCCCTCGACGCGCACGACCAGCGGCGGTGCCATCGGGTTGGCGATGCCGGTGACCGGGTTGAACACCCGGCGCCCCTCCGACGGGTCGTCGAGGCGGGGCAGCTGGGACACCGACCGGCGGGTGCCGCCGATCCGGGCGGTGGCCGCGCGCACCAGCTCGGCCGCCGCGGCGACCTCGCCGGCGGGGGCGGCGGTGGTCACCGACGCCTCGATCAGCTCGCGGAGGGCGTCGCCCAGTTCGGTCGTCACGGTCATCAGCTCGGCGTCGGGGGCGGCGCCGCCGTCGTTCGAAGTCACGTTCGAATGGTGACAGGCACCCTCAGCCGGGCCGGTCGGCGGCCCCGTCCGCGGCGGTGGGCGCGGGCTCCGCAGGGCCGGAGCGGCGGAGGCGGACGGTGAACGTGGCGCCCCGTCCCGGTGCGGTGTCCAGGGTGATCGTTCCGCCGTGCGCCGCGACGAGGGAGGCGACGATCGACAGCCCGAGCCCCGAGCCGCCGGCCTCGGCGCCCCCGCCGTTGCGGGTGCGGGAGCCGTCGGCCCGGTAGAACCGCTCGAAGGCGCGGTCGGCGTCGGCGGCGTCCATGCCCGGCCCCTCGTCGGCGACCCGGAGCAGCAGGACGTCGTCGTCGGCGTCCTCCGCCACGGTCACGGTGACCCGCGTGCCCGGCGGCGTGTGCGTGAGCGCGTTGGTGACCAGGTTGCCCACGACCTGGCGCAGCCGGCCCTCGTCGCCGAGCACGACCGGGACGTCGGCGAGGGACTCGTCCAGGTGCAGGGCGATGGGCCGGTCGGGCTGCACGGCGCGGGCGTCGTGCACCGCGTCACCGGCGATCTCGGCGAGGTCGACCGGGGTGAGGTTCAGCGGCCGGCGCTGGTCCAGGCGGGCCAGCAGCAGCAGGTCCTCGACGAGGACGCCCATCCGGCCGCCCTCGGCCTCGATGCGGGCCATCAGGCGGGCGACGTCCTCGTCGGAGCTCACCGCCCCCTGGCGGTAGAGCTCGGCGAACCCGCGGATCGACGTCAGCGGCGTGCGGAGCTCGTGGCTGGCGTCGGCGACGAAGCGGCGCATCTTCTCCTCCGAGCCGCGGGCCTCGGCCTCGGAGGCCTGCTGCGCGCGGAAGGCGCTCTCGATGCGGGCCAGCATCCCGTTGAGCGCGGTGGACAGCCGGCCCACCTCCGTGCGGGAGTCGCCCTCGGGCACCCGCTGGGAGAGGTCGCCGGCGGCGATGGCCTGCGCGGTGCGCTCCACCTCGGCCAGCGGACGCAGGGCGTTGCGGACGAGCAGGTAGCCGGCAGCGCCGAGGAGCGTCAGGATGATCAGCCCGACGACGAGTTCGATGCGGACGAGCCGGGCGATGGCCTTGTCGTCGCCCTCGAGGTCGACACCGACGACGAGCGTGTAGCCCTGGGGCAGCTGGCCGGTCATGACCCGCCACCTGGACCCGTCGTCGGCGCGGACGGTCATCGGGCGCTGGGACAGTTCGCCGGCGTCCACCTGGTCGGCCTCGATTTCCGGGATGCCGCGCTCCTCCGGCGGCCCCTGCAAGGCGACCACCGCGTCCGAACCCGGCGCCAGGCAGCCGAAGTAGGCGGCCTGCGGTCCTGCCTGGTAGTCACCCTTGAGACACGCCCCGAAGACCTGCGGGTTTGGGTCGCTGACCGCCGCGCGGAGTGCGTCGTCCTGCTGGTCGCGCAGGTAGTCGCGCAGCAGGGAGGTGGTGGCGAAACCGGTTGCCAGCAGGGCGAGGCTGAGCAGCACCACCATCAGCGCGACGAGGGTGACGCGCAGGGGGACCCGCCCGGGTCGGACCCGCCCGGGTTCCCGAGAGACGAGCGGGGTGGACGTCACGCGCCGCGGGGGAGCCGCAGGGTGTAGCCGACCCCGCGGATGGTGTGCAGCAGGCGCGGCTCGGTGGTGTCGATCTTGCGACGCAGGTAGGAGATGTAGGACTCGACGACGTTGGCCTCGCCGTTGAAGTCGTAGTTCCACACGTGGTCGAGGATCTGTGCCTTGGACAGCACCCGCCCGGCGTTGGCCATGAGGTAGCGCAGCAGCTTGAACTCCGTCGGCGACAGGCTGATCAGCGTGCCCGCCTTGATGACCTCGTGGCTCTCCTCGTCCAGCTCGATGTCGGCGAAGGTGAGCCGCGGCGCCTCGGCCGCCGCCTGCTGGGCGCCGGCGGTGCGCCGCAGCACCGCCCGGATGCGGGCGATGACCTCGTCGAGGCTGAACGGCTTGGTGACGTAGTCGTCGCCGCCCAGCGTGAGGCCGGAGACCTTGTCCGCGGCGGCGTCCCGCGCGGTCAGGAACAGCACCGGCGTGTGCTTCCCGGACTCCCGCATCCGGCGGACGACGCCGAACCCGTCGAGCCCCGGCATCATCACATCGAGCACCAGCATGTCGGGCCGGAACGACTCGGCCAGCGCGAGCGCCTGCTGGCCGTCGGCGGCCGTGGCGACCTCGAAGCCCGCGTAGCGCAGGCTCGCCGAGAGCAGCTCGCGGATGTTGGGCTCGTCGTCCACCACGAGCAGCCGTGCCTCGGGGGTCCGGTTCTGGGGGCTACCGGCCACGGATCCTCCGGTCGAGCGAGCGGGTGCCGTCGTCATGCGCCCGAGCCTCCCGGGCCGAGCTGCGGTCGGTCTGGACGCTACCTGTGAGCTGGCTGGGAAGCGCTCGGTCGGCCGTGTCCGACTGGCCGGCTTCCGCGCGCCGGTCCGCTCCTCGCTCGTTCCTCGCTGCGGTGCTCCGGCGCTGTCAGCCGGCGGGCGACATCGCGCGGCCGCGACGCCAGTACCCGATGGCGTGGTGCTGCGCCCGGCTCAGGCCCCACCGGCTCCGCAGGTCGGCGCGGATCGCGCGGACGGCGGCGGACTCGGCTCCTACCCAGGCGAACAGGTCGTCGGTGGCGGGCCGCTCCAGGGCGGCGACGGCGTCGACCAGCAGGGTGCTCTCTCCCGGTGGGGTGCCCATCCGGTGCAGCCAGTGCACGGCGATGCCGGCGGGTGCGGCCAGCGGCTGCTCCTCCTCCGGGCCGGCCACCTCGAGGAACGCCACACCGGTCGTCGTCGGAGCGGCGTTGGCGAGCAGCCTGCTGATCGCGGGCAGTGCTGTCTCGTCCCCGGCGAGCAGCAGCCACGAGGCAGGGCGGTCCGCGAGGGACGCCGCCCCCGCGACGGCGAGCAGCGCACCGGGCCGCGCGGCGGCGGCCCAGGCGGCGGCCGGCCCGTCGCCGTGCAGCACGAAGTCGATCTCCAGCTCGCCGGCGGCGGGGTCCTGCCGCCGCGCCGTGTAGCTGCGCAGCGCGACGCCGTGGCTGCCCTCGGGCCAGACGATGCGGCCGTCGCGCTGGATGCGGGGCCACCGGGGCTCGGCGTCCCCGACCCGCGGCACCAGCAGGTTCACCGTCGGACCCGCGGCGGCGACGGCGTCCGGGCTGCCGGCCAGCAGCACGCGGCGGACCGACGGCGTGACGTCGCTGACCGCGGTGACGGTGAGGACCTCGACGGCGCGCAACCCGTCGGAGGCGGGGCCGTCGAGGGAGACCCCGTCGATGGAGAACATGGGTCGGAGGCTAATCGGCGGCGGCGTGGGCCGACCCGGCCGTCCCCGGGGGAATGGGGTCGACCGGGCCGGCGATCGCGGACGGCTGGGCTCACGCACGGTGACGACGGGTGGGGGTCGGCACGCTGGGCAAGGCCCGATTCTTCGTCGGTGACCACGCTAGGTGATCGATCGCCTCCTGGCAGCGCCCGCACGGGTGACGCCCGCTCCCGAACGGGTGATCGAGCCGCGGGTCGCGGGGATGTGTGTGCGGGGGCCGGGGCGGGCACGGGACCTCAACCCGGCCCACCATCGCGAGGAGCCCGTCATGGCCGACCAACTGGAGAAGGGTGACCACGTCACCTGGCAGAGCCACGGGAACACGACCGAGGGGACCGTGGAACGGAAGATCACCTCGGAAACCGAGGCCTCCGGGCGCACCGTGCGCGCCAGCAAGGACGAGCCGCAGTACGAGGTGACGAGCGACAAGAGCGGCCGCACCGCGGTGCACAAGCCCTCGGCGCTCGACAAGGACTGACCGCCCGGCACTCGCCGGGACAAGCGACAGGAGACGACGTGACCGAGTCCGGAGACGACTTCGCCGGCGCCAGCCAGCGGAGCACCAAGCACAACCCGCGGGTCGACGAGGGGCTGGAGCACGAGATCCAGGGGATGCTCAAGGCCGAGCGGTCCACGCGCGCGAACGAGTGGCGCGAGGTGGAGCCGGTCGCCGAGGGCGGCCCCGACATCGACGCCGACCCGGCAGGCACGCTCGTCGGGGGCACGCCGGTCGGGATGGGCCCCGACGCGGTCGTCGCCCGCACGGAGCTGGCCCGCTGGCTGGACCGGGCCGACTTCCCGAGCACCGGACCCGAACTGGTCGAGGCGGCCCGGGACCACCGGGCGCCCGATGTGGTGGCGGCCGAGCTCGAGCGGCTGCCCGCGGACCAGACCTTCGAGCGCATCGGCGACGTCGTCCGGGCGCTGGGGTACCCGACCGAGACCGGTCCGGGTCCGGGTGCCACGGAGCCCCAGGCCTAGGCGCAGCCGCACGACCGTCCGCAGCGGCCGCCTCCCCCCGCTCGACGGTGGGCGAGGCGGCCGCTGCCGCGGGTCTCCAGGCCTAGCTGCTCTCCTCCTGTGCCTCCCCGGCGATCTCCTCCGCGCCACGGCGACGGAACAGCTTGGAGCCCGGGAACCCCTTCACCACCTGACGCATGTCCTGCACCGTGTCGACCAGGTCGTTCAGGTTCGGCCCCACGTCGCCCAGGGTCTCCAGGACCGGCAGGATGTCCTCGTCGAGGTGGATGATCAGCTGCGGCAGCCGGTCGACGAGGGTGATCAGCGCCTGGACCTCGGCCGGCTCGAAGCTGGCGGCCAGCTTCCGCACGGAGGGCGCCAGTGCCGTGAGGGCCGGCGCGTAGTCCTCCAGCATCGGCTCGACCCGCCCGACCATGCCCTCCGCGCGCCCGACGAGGGAGTCGGCGCGCGACGACGTGGTCTCGACCGCCCCGATGGCCGCGTCGGCCAGGGTGTTCGTGCGGCCGACGGCCTCGATGGCGGCGTCGGCCAGGGTGTTCGTGCGACCGACGGCCTCGATGGCCGCGTCGGCCAGGTCGTTCGTGCGACCGACGGCCTCGATGGCGGTGTCGGCCTTCGCGTTGGTCTGCGACACCGCCTCGATGGCGGCGTCGGCCTTCGCGTTGGTCTGCGCCACGGCCTCGATGGCGGCGTCGGCCTGGTCGTTGGTCCGGGCCACGCCGGCGATCAGCTCGTCCGCGCGGCCGACCACCCCGTCGACCCGCTCCAGGAGCCCGGAGACCTGGTCGAGCAGCTCCTCCACCCGCCCCAGCACCGCCGCCGCCCGCGGGACCAGGGCGAGAACGTCCGCCATCCCGTCGCGCGCGCCGGTCACGGCGGCGACGACGTCGGAGGGGCCGGGCAGGGAAGGCAGTCTCACCTGTCGCACGCTACGCACGTCGCCGGTCGGGCACATCTCGGTGGGACACCATCGGATGGTGCTGATCCGGGCACTCTGCGTTGCGCGCGTCGGGGGAGCGTCGTGGCTCGCCCCCGTATCGTGGAGGGCTGGCGCCTCCGGGCGCGGGACCAGAGCGGACCACGAACAGAGGGTGTCCACACCGGTGGGGGACGAGCCGACGGCCGACGACGCGGGCAACCGCGGCGTCCCCGACGGCTCCCGGCGACACCGCGGCGGCTCCGAGCCGCTCACCGTCGAGCAGCTGCTCGCGCGTTCGGGAAGCACCGGGGGCGGCCGCCGTGCGGCCCGCCGTGCGGGGAACCTGCCCTCCGCGCCGGCCGCACCGCCGCCGGGCGTGCGCAACGGGCTGCCACCGGTGCCCGGCGCGAGCACCACCCCGCCGCCCGCGCCGCAGGCCGGCCTGCCGCCGGTACCGGGTGCCCCGCCGCCCGCGCCGCAGGCCGGCCTGCCGCCGGTACCGGGTGCCCCGTCGCGGCCCGTCCGGCCACCGACGCCGGGAGCGCCGGCCGACTGGGCGCCCGAGCCCCGGCCCTCGCGCCGGAGCGGTCCGATCCCCCCGCTGCCCGGAACGGTCCCGCCGCCACGCACCGGCAGCACCCGGATGCGTCCTCCGCGGCCGGCGCCCCGGACGCCCGGGCGCCGACGGCTGGTCCGGACCGCGGCCGCGCTGGCGGCCGTCGCGGGCGTGGTCCTGCTCTACCACCTGGGGCTGTACTTCTACGTCGACCAGAAGATCAACCGTGTCGACGCCCTGGCGACCGACGGACCGGAGATCCTGGCCGCCCAGCTGCAGGAGGCCTCGGAGACCTACCTCGTCGTCGGCACCGGTGTCCCGGACCAGGACGGTCCGTCCTCGGTGGCGACGCTGCTCGCCTCGGTGTCCGACGACGGGGAGCGCGCCGTGCTCGTCGGCTTCCCGCCGACGGCACTGGTCGACACCCCCATGTGCCGCACGGCCGACGGCGAGGTGCGCGCGCCCACGACGGAGGTCTTCGCCCGGTCGCTCCTCGACGGTGGGCCGGCCTGCATGGTGCGCGCGGTGCAGCAGCTGTCCGGGGTGGAGATCGACCACTACCTCGGGGTGGACCTGGCGCGCCTGCCCGGGATGGTGGACGCGCTGGGCGGCGTCCCGGTGTGCGTCGTGCCCTCGCGGGCGACGGCCGCGGCCGCCGTGCCGCCCCCGGCCGGTCCGTCGGAGTTCTCCGGTGACACGGCGGCCGGCTACCTGCGGCCCGCGGGCGACGGCAGCGACGCCACGGGTACCGCCGTCGCGGAGCGCACCCAGCGGTTGCTCACCTCGACGCTGCGGGCGGCGATGTCGCGGGACAACGTGCTCGATCCGGTCACGCTCGCCCGCTTCCTCACCCGGGCGGCCGGGGCCCTGACCGTCGACGAGCAGACGACCCTCGGCGACCTCCGGGAACTCGCCACCTCCCTGGGCGCCGTCTCCGGCGACGCCGTGGTGCGGACCGGGCTCCCGGTGGCGCAGGTGGGCCACGTCCCCGTCGGCGGCGACGAGAGCTACGTGCTGCTCGACGGGGCGGGCACCCGCTCCCTGTTCGACGCGGTGATCGACGGCAGCCGGGTCCCCGAGGGCTTCGCCGCCGAGACCGACGCGCCGGCCCCTCCGCCGGGGGACGAGGCGGCAGAGCCGCGCCCGGCGGCCGACCCGGGCACCGCCGTGCTGCCGCCGGCCGACGTGGCCGTCGACGTGCTCAACGGGACCGGTACCCGGGGCCTGGCCGCCACCGTCGCCGATGCGCTCCGGGGCGAGGGCTTCGTCGTCGGCGCCGTCGGTAACGCCGAGGGCACGGTGAGCCAGTCCGTGGTGCGGCACGGACCGGGGATGGTCGCGCAGGCGCGCACCGTGGCCGCCGCCGTCCCCGGCGCGGTGCTGCAGGGCAGCGACTCCATCGGGGAGAGCGTGCAGCTGGTCATCGGTCCCGGATACGAGTCCGTGGTGCCGGTGCCGCCCCCGGCGGCCGCTGCTCCGGAGCCGGTGGCGGACACGAGAGCGGCCGCCCCCGAGGTGGAGGCGGCCGCAGTCAGGTGTTAGATCGCGATCCTCCGGATCGCACCGCGACCACCTGCCGTCCCCCGGTGCGCGGAGCGCGTCCGTCGCTCGGTCGCTCGGTCGGGACCATGCGAAGAACTCAGCCGAAGCGCCCGGAGATGTAGTCCTCGGTCGCCTTCTCGTCAGGGTTGCTGAAGATCTTCTCGGTCGGGTTGAACTCGATCAGCCGCCCCGGCTGGCCGACGCCGTTCAGGTTGAAGAACCCGGTCTGCTCGCTCACGCGCGCGGCCTGCTGCATGTTGTGCGTGACGATCACGATGGTGAACCGCTCCTTGAGCTCGGCCATGAGGTCCTCGATGGCGAGTGTGGAGATCGGGTCGAGGGCGGAGCACGGCTCGTCCATCAGCAGCACGTCGGGCTCCACGGCGATCGCCCGGGCGATGCACAGCCGCTGCTGCTGCCCGCCGGAGAGGCCCGAACCGGGACGGTCGAGCCGGTCCTTGACCTCGTTCCAGAGGTTGGCGCCCTGGAGTGACTTCTCGACCAGGTCGTCGGTCTCGGACTTCTTCATCTTCTTGGCGTTCAGCCGCATGCCGGCGGTGACGTTGTCGTAGATGGACATCGTCGGGAACGGGTTGGGCCGCTGGAACACCATGCCGATCTGCCGGCGGACGGTGACCGGGTCGGAGTCGGCGCCGTAGAGGTCCTGGCCGTCCATGACGACCTTGCCCTCCACGCGGGCGCCCGGGATGACCTCGTGCATCCGGTTCAGCGCACGCAGGAACGTGGACTTGCCGCAGCCGGACGGCCCGATCAGCGCGGTGATGCTGCGCGGCTCGATCGAGACGTTGACACCCTGGACCGCCAGGAACTTGCTGTAGTAGATATCGAGGTCGGACACCTCGATGCGCTTGGCCATGGGTGGTCCCTTCCGGGGAGGTCGGTCAGCTGGTCTTGGGGGCGAAGAATCGGCTGATCAGGCGGGCGATCACGTTGAGACCCATGACCAGGATGATGAGGACGAGTGCCGCCGTCCAGGCCCGGTCGATGGCGTTCTCCGGCGGTACACCCGGCTGGGTCAGCTGGTAGTACGCGTAGACCGGCAGCGTGGCCATGCGGCCGTCGAACGGGTTGAAGTTCGTCGCGTTCGTGATGCCGACGGTGACCAGGAGCGGAGCGGTCTCCCCGATGACCCGCGCGATGGCCAGGGTGACGCCGGTACCCAGGCCGGCGATGGCGGTGGGGATCACCACCTTCGTGATGGTCCGCCACTTGGGGACGCCGAGGGCGTACGCCGCCTCGCGCAGCTCGTGGGGGACCAGCTTGAGCACCTCCTCGGCCGAGCGGACGACCACCGGGATCATCAGCACGGACAGCGCGATCGCGCCCATGATGCCGAGGCGGACGCCCGGACCGAAGAAGATCACGAACAACGCGTAGGCGAAGAGGCCCGCGACGATGGACGGGATGCCGGTCATCACGTCGACGAAGAAGGTGATCGACCTCTTGAGCCGGCCGGAGCCGTACTCGACGAGGTAGATCGCCGTCATCAACCCGATCGGCACGGAGATCAGCGTGGCGAGGAGCGTGATGATCAGCGTGCCCATGATCGCGTGGTAGGCGCCGCCGCCGGCGCCGATGATGCCGACGAGCGAGGAGCCGAAGAATTCACCGTCGAAGCGCTCGGCCCCGCGGCGGATCACCTCGTAGGCCAGCGACACGAGCGGCACCATCGCGATCCCGAAGGCGGCGGTGACCAGGCACGTGACCAGCCGGTCGACCGCGCGGCGCTGACCTTCGACCACCCGCGACACCGCGTAGACCGCGATGGTCCCGAGGACCACGGTGTAGATCACCAGCAGGACGATGTTCGTGCTGGTGGCCAGCCCCACCAGGTACGCGACGGCGAACGCCCCGGCGAAGCACGCCCAGGGCGCCCAGTTGGGGAGCTTGCCGGACGGGCGGCCGTGCGGAGTGGTGGCCACGTCCGTGCGGGCCGGGCCCTGCTGGGTCGACGTGCTCATCAGTTGGCTCCGGAGAAGTCGGCCCGGCGGTTGACGATCCAGCGGGCGAGCATGTTGACCAGCAGCGTGATGATGAAGAGCACCAGGCCGCTGGCGATCAGCGTGTTGACGGCGAGCCCGGTGGACTCCGGGAACTGCAACGCGATGTTGGCGGCGATGGTCTGCGGGTTCGCGCTGGAGATGAGCGCGAAGGTGATACCGGCGGCGGAGCCGGAGAGGATGATGGCGACCGCCATGGTCTCGCCCAGCGCGCGGCCGAGGCCCAGCATGGCGCCGCCGATGACGCCGGACTTCCCGTAGGGGATCACAGCCATCTTGATCATCTCCCAGCGGGTGGCCCCGAGGGCGAGCGCGGCCTCCCGGTGCAGCGACGGCACCTGGCTGAAGACCTCGCGGGAGATGGCGCTGACGATGGGCAGGATCATCACAGCCAGGACGAGGCCGATCGTCAGCATCGTCCGGCCGGTGGACGAGACAGGTCCGGCGAAGAGCGGGATGAACCCGAAGTTCTCCTCGAGCCAGCGGTAGAACGGGACCAGCCGCGGGGCCAGCCAGGCGATCCCCCAGAAGCCGTACACGATGCTCGGGATGGCGGCGAGCAGGTCGACGACATAGCCGAGGACCTGGGCCAGCCGGCGCGGCGCGTAGTGGGTGATGAACAGCGCGATGCCGACGGCCAGTGGGGTGGCCACCAGGAGGGCGATGGTCGCCGACAGCAGCGTGCCGAAGACCAGCGGCCAGACGTAGGACATCAGCCCTTCGTCCCCGGGGATGTCCTCCGCCGGGGCGGTCAGCGCCGGGACGGACTCGGTGACGAGGAAGAGCGACACGCCGGCGAGGATGACCAGGATCAGGATCCCGGCCGCCTTCGCGCTGCCGGAGAAGATCCGGTCGCCGGGGCGTCGGACCGGGGGAGGGGCCGTCGGCTCGTGGGGTGGGCTGGTGACTGTCACCGGTGCTCCGTCTGCTGGGCTGCGGTAGGTGCCGTCGTGTGCTCGTGCCCGTCCACGACGGGCGGAGCGACGGCCCGGAACGTCATCCTGACGTCCGGGCCGTCGCTGTGGTGCCGAATCAGCCGGCGGTGATGGCGTCGATCGCCGACTGGGCCTGCTCGCGGAGGCCGTCCGAGATCGGCGCGGAACCAGCCGCGTCGGCCGCGGCCTGCTGCCCGTCCTCGCTGACCACGTAGGACATGAAGTCCTTGACCAGGTCTGCCTTCTCCTGGTCGTCGTACTCGATGCAGCCGACGTGGTAGCTGATCAGCACGATCGGGTAGTTGCCCGACTCGGTGGTGTCGCGGGCCAGCTCGATGGCGAAGTCGTACTCGCCGCGACCCTCGAGGGTCTCGGAGTTCTCCACGACCGCCGAGGCGGACTCCGCGGTCGGCTCCACGAACTCGTCGCCCACGCCGATGTTGGCGACGCCGAGGTCGCCGGCCTGGCTCAGGTCGGCGTACCCGATGGCACCGTTGCCGGCCCCGACGGCGCTGACGACGCCGGAGGTGCCCTGGGCAGCCTCGCCGCCGCTGACCGGCCAGTCGCCGGACGGCTCGTGCGGCCAGGCGTCAGTCGCCGCCGCAGCCAGGTACTCGGTGAAGTTCTCGGTCGTGCCCGACTCGTCGGAGCGGTTCACCGGGGTGATCGACAGGTCCGGCAGCGTGGCGTCCGGGTTGTCCGCGGCGATGGCCGGGTCGTTCCAGTTGGTGATCTGCTGGTTGAAGATCCCGGCGACCGTCTCGGGC
The DNA here is from genome assembly GCF_054051075.1 of Blastococcus sp. SYSU DS0617. NCBI lineage: Bacteria > Bacillati > Actinomycetota > Actinomycetes > Geodermatophilales > Geodermatophilaceae > Blastococcus > Blastococcus sp. SYSU DS0617. The sequence goes on along the minus strand of NZ_JBJHAO010000007.1, from coordinate 151,353 downwards.
GAGAGGTTCAGCTCGTCGACGCCCTCGAGGTTGTAGACGACCGCGATCGGCGCGATGTAGTTCGGCAGCTCGAAGATGCCGGACTCGCCGCAGCGCTCCTCCGCCTCGGCGAGCTCCTCGTCGTCCAGTGCGGCGTCCGAACCGGCGAAGTCGGTGCCACCGGCGAGGAACTGCTCGCGCCCGCCGCCGGAGCCGACCGGGTCGTAGTTGACGGTGACGTCCGGCTGGACGCTGGAGTACCCGGCGGTCCAGCCCTGCATGGCCGCCTGCTGGCTGCTGGCGCCGGCGCCGACGAGAGTGCCGCTGAGCGACTCCTCACCGCTGGCGGTGTCGCCGCCGTTGCCGGAGCCGGAGTCCTCGTTGGAGGCGCCGCACGCGCTGAGCGCGAGCGTGCCGGCGAGTGCCAGTGACAGCGTGAGCGCACGGGACTTGGTGCTGAGCTTCAACTCTGGAGCCTCTCGACATGAGCCCGGTTCCTCCGGGCAGCAGTGGACCGATCGACAGGAAAGCTAGGGAGCCGAAGTGGCCGGATCCCCCGGCGCGGGTTAACGGCCGATGAACGCGGGCTGAGGCCTGCCCCACACCCGGTGGGACGTGTCACATCGGGTCGATGAATGACGGCGCGCCCCTCTGTACATCACGGTCCGGTAACGGTAGAGATGGGCGGTTGTGGCCGTCATGGTCGCTCTCTCCGGCGTCCGCGGCGATCACGCACCGGGCGGTCCAGGTCACCGACCCTAGGAGACGGACCCGACGGGCGAGGGAACAGCGGGTGAAGGCGCCGCTGCGCGCCGGCGGTGGCCGGCCCGGTGACGATCAGGCCTGCTGACGCGGTTCGCGCCGCCAGGAGACGTCGACGGCGAACCGGGTGAACCCGCGGCCCTCGTACAGCCGCACGGCGGCCTCGTTGTCCTCCTCGACGTAGAGCAGGACCGAGCCCAGCCCCTTCCGCCGCAGGTGGGCCAGGCCGAGGTCGGTGAGCGCTCCGCCCAGCCGCAGCCCCTGGGCGTCGGGGTCGACGCCGAGCACGTAGATCTCCCCGACGGGATCGGGCCCGGCGTCCCCGGCGGGGTGCACCTTGGTCCAGTGCGAGCCCAGGAGCGTGCCCCCGTCGTCCGGGTCCCCGCGCCACGCCATCAGGAAGCCCTCCGGGTCGAACCACGGCTCGGCCTCCCGGAGCTCGAGGTCCGTCCGGGTCATGCGTCCCTGCTCGGGGTGCCAGTCGAAGGCCCGGGCGTTGACCCGCAGCCACGCCTCCTCGTCCCGGCCGGGACGGAAGGGGAGGACCCGCACGTCACCCGGCAGCTCCGGGCGCGGATCGGGGTCGATGCCGGCGAGGTCCCCCCGCATCTGCAGCAGCACCCGGGCGCGGGCGAAGCCGTGCGGGGTCAGCAGCTCCGCCGAGCCGGGCAGGTCGCCGTGCGCCCAGATGCTCAGCGGCTGGTCGCCGGCCAGGTCGAGGAGCTGCCGGAGCAGCGTCCGGCCGTGCCCCCGCCGCCGGTGGCCGGGGTGCACGACGAGCTCGGCCACGCCGTCGTCGTACCGGGCGTACCCCACGAGCGTGTCGCCGTCGTGCACGACGAGGTCGCGCCCGCCGGCGGCGCCGTGCTGCAGGCGCAGCTCGGTCTCCTCGGAGACCGGGCGGACACCGTCGGCCGCGGCCGCGGCCCGCAGCAGCGACAGGACCGCGTCGACGTCGACGCCGGGCTGGGAGCTCACCGCCCCATCAGACCAGCTCGGCGTCGCTCTCCGCCTGCGGGGCCCGGGAGGTGGCATCGGCCACCTGCTGGTCGAGCTTGTAGCCGACGTTGCGGACGGTGCCGATGAGCGCCTCGTGCTCGGTGCCCAGCTTGGCGCGCAGCCGGCGCACGTGGACGTCGACGGTGCGGGTGCCCCCGAAGTAGTCGTAGCCCCAGATCTCCTGCAGCAGCTGCGCACGGGAGAAGACCCGGCCCGGGTGCTGGGCGAGGTACTTGAGGAGCTCGAACTCCTTGTAGGTGAGGTCGAGCGGGCGGCCCCGCAGCTTGGCCGAGTAGCTGTGCTCGTCGATGACCAGCTCGCCGGCCTGCGTCACGCCCTTGTCGGCGCCGTCGGCCGGGGCCGTGGCGGCCAGCCGGCGGGCGGTGGCCCACTTGAGCCGGGCGTCGACCTCGGCGGGGCCGGCGGTGTCGAGCAGGACGTCGTCCACGCCCCAGTCGGCCGACAGCGCCACGAGGCCGCCCTCCGCGAGCACCGCGACCAGGGCCGCGGCCACGCCGGTCGAGGAGAGGAGGCCGCACAGCGTGCGGGCGCGGATGAGGTCGTGGCGGGCATCGACCAGGACGACGTCGCCGGAGTCGCCGTCGAGCAGGCTGGACAGCTCCGGGGCGACCACGCGGACCTGGTGACCCAGCAGGCCGAGGGCCGGCAGCACCTCGGTGGTGGCCTGTCGCGCCGAGGTCATGAGGACCAGTCGCATGTCGTCTCCTCGAGGGTTCCCACGACGCGCAGCCGTGGCGGCCGTCGACGACGCTGTCGAGGTGAGTGGGAAGGATAACCGACGGGCCCGCGTCCGGGCAGCTCCCGGTGCCGAACCTCCCTCGCGGCGGTGACCGGCCGGACGCCGCTGGTCTGCCACCATCGACGACGTGACCAGCGCCGCCCCGACGTCCCGACTGAGCGCGCGGGAGCACCATCTGCCCGCCGCGGCGCTCGCGGTCCTCGCGGTCGCGCTGCTCGTGGGACTGCCCGAGGCGCTGGGTCAGACCGGGCGGCTGGCCGCCGTGCTCGTGCTCCAGCTGGGTCTCGTCCTGTGCTGGGCGCTCGTCACCGGCGTCCAGGGTTTCGCCGGGTCGCTGGCGGTGGGGGCGGGCGCCGCGGTCGCTGCAGACCTGGCCCTGGTCCTGCCCGAGGATCCCGAGCTCGGGGAGCTGCTCGCGGTGATCGGCGTCGGGTTCCTGGCGGTCGTGCTGCAGCAGATGCTCCGTCGCCCGCGCTCCGAGGTGGTGGCCTCGCTGTCGCTCTCGGTGCTCATGCTGGTCGCCGTCGCCTCGCTCGCCGCCCTGCTGCTGCTCGGCCGCACCGACGCCGGCTCCGAGCGGGCACTCGTGGCGCTGCTGGCGGTCGGCGCCGCGCTGCTCGTCGGCCACGTCACGGACCTGGTGCTGCCGCGGCCGCAACTGGCCGACGGCGTCCCGCGCGGGCTGGTGGCCGTCGTCCTCGCCGTCCCCGCCGGTGCGGCGGTGGCCCTCGTGGCGGCCGGCGCAGGGAACGCGCTCGACGGCGAGCGGGCCCTGGTGCACGGCGGTGTCGTGGCCGGGGTGGCCGCGCTGACCGCCCTGGTGGCCAGCTACGTCGTCGTCGAGGCCACCGCCGGGGACGACCCCGACGCGGCGGACGGCGAGCAGAACTTCTCCCGGTGGCTGCTGCCGGTGATCCAGGTGGCCCTCCCGCTGGCTGCCTGCGCCCCCGTGGTGCTGGCCCTGCAGGCGACACTGTGAACGGGGCCCGGTGAGGGCGCTGTTGGTCGTCGTGCTCCTGCTCGCCGGCCTGGGGCTGCTGGCCGACCGGGTGGCCGTCGGCATCGCGGAGGACCGGGTCGCCGAGGAGCTGGCCGGCACGGGCGGCCTGGTCGGCACCCCCGAGGTGGACATCGCGGGCTTCCCGTTCCTCACCCAGGTGTTCGCCGGTCGCTACGAGGACGTGCGCGTGGCGTTCGACGCCGAGGAGCTGCCGCAGCCGGAGGGCACCCGGGCCTCGGTCTCGCTCCAGGGGGTGCAGGTGCCGTTGTCGGCGGTGCTGGCCGGATCGGTCACGGAGGTGCCGGTGGACCGGATCGACGGCGTCGCCACGCTCTCCTACGACCGGCTGGCCGCCGAGATCGGCGCCGGCACCACGCTCGTCCCGGAGGGCGACGGCCTGCGGATCGAGCGCAGCGTCGAGCTGCTCGGCCGGACACTGCCCGTCTCCGCCGCCGGGACGGTCGCCCTCGAGGACGACGAGCTGGTGATCGACGTCGACCGGGCCCGGGGGGCGGGGGTGGAGATCCCCGCCTTCCTCGTCGACCGGGTCAGTGATCTGCTGGACCTGCGCTACACCGTCCCGGACCTGCCGTTCGGGCTGCAACTCACCGGCGTGGCACCCGCGGCCGACGGCGTCCGCGTACGGGTCGAGGCGACCGGCTCGGTGCTGACGGCGCAGTAGGACGGGGTGGGGGCGGCGGAATAGCCGGCCGCCGCGCACCGGTTGCCGCTGGTGTGACGCTGCAGACCGCACCGGCCGCCGCGGCCCTCGCGCGCCTGGGCGTGCGCCCGGGGGAGGCGGACCTCACCGTCGTCCAGTTCTCGACGGCGTTCTGCGGCCCGTGCCGGGCGACGAAGGCCCGGCTGCAGCAGCTGCGGAGCACCCGCCCCGGCCTCGCCTACGTGCACGTCGACGCGGAGAGCCACCTCGACGAGGTGCGCGCCCTGGACGTCCGCAGCACCCCCACGCTGTTCTTCCTGGACCGGGCCGGTGCGGTGCGCGGCCGCAGCGACCGGGCGCTCGGCGCCGCGGAGCTGACCGCCCTGGTCGACGCCCGGCTCGGGGCCGGCCGGTGATCCGCTACCCTCGCGCCGTGGGCATCCTGCTGACCTCGCGCCGCACAGTCGACCTGTGCCGCGTCGGCAGCTGCCTGTGTCCGGCCCCCTGAGGGCGGCACTCCTGTCGTCCAGACGCGCGCGAACGCCGTCGGGATGTCCCTTTCTCCCCTGATCCGCGCGTTCGGGCGATCCGTGTCCAGCTGCTCGCACCTGACCGATCCCACCCCACACCGATCATCCGGAGGACCACCACCATGAGCCGCAACGACGTGCTCGTCACCGTCGACTGGGTCCAGGACCACCTGGGCCAGCCCGGCATCGTCTTCGTCGAGGTCGACGAGGACGCCAGCGCCTACGACGGCGGCCACATCGAGGGCGCCGTCAAGCTGGACTGGAAGCAGGACCTGCAGGACCCGCTGCGCCGCGACTACCTCGACAAGACCGCCTTCGAGGCGCTGCTCTCGTCCCGCGGCATCAGCAACGACGACACCGTGGTGCTCTACGGCGGCAACAACAACTGGTTCGCCGCGTACGCCTACTGGTACTTCAAGATCTACGGCCACCGCGACGTCAAGCTGATGGACGGCGGCCGCAAGAAGTGGGAGCTCGACGGCCGCCCGCTGTCCAAGGACGCCGTGCAGCGCCCCGCCACCCAGTACGTGGCCTCCGAGCCCGACCTCTCGATCCGCGCCTTCCGCGACGAGGTCGTGGCCGCCATCGGCAGCAAGAACCTCGTCGACGTCCGCTCGCCCGACGAGTTCTCCGGCAAGATCCTCGCCCCCGCGCACCTGCCGCAGGAGCAGTCCCAGCGGGCCGGCCACGTGCCCACGGCGATCAACATCCCGTGGAGCAAGGCCGCGAACGAGGACGGCACCTTCAAGAGCGACGAGCAGCTGGCCGCCCTCTACGGCGAGCAGGGGTTCGACGACAGCAAGGAGACCATCGCGTACTGCCGGATCGGCGAGCGGTCGAGCCACACGTGGTTCGTGCTCAGCGAGCTCCTCGGCAAGAAGAACGTGAAGAACTACGACGGCAGCTGGGTCGAGTACGGCTCGCTCGTCGGCGTCCCGATCGAGAAGTGAGCTGACATGTGCGGAGCACCGAAGCAGGGCGGCACCCTCGCGGGCATCGACCTGAGCACGCAGACCGTGATCCAGGGCTCGGTCTGGCACGACGGCGCCCCGGTGGCCGGTGCCTACGTCCGGCTGCTGGACGGCACCGACGAGTTCACCGCCGAGGTGGTCACCAGCCCCGAGGGTGAGTTCCGGTTCTTCGCCGCGCCGGGCACCTGGAAGGTCCGGACCCTGGCGCCGGTGGGGAAGGGCGAGCGCGTCCTCGACGCCGAGGTGGGCCTCAACGAGACGACCATCGTCATCGACTGACCACCCCGTACGACGACAGCGCCCGTCCCGGCTCCGGCCGGGGCGGGCGCTGTCGTGTCAGTCGAGGCCGGGCGGCAGCCGGTTGGGCCCGGCCTCGGGCGGCCGGGGGCGGTCCTCGCGGTAGGCGCGCACGGCGACGATCGCGACGTCGTCCTCGCCCGCCCGGGGCACCAGCCGGTCCAGCAGGGTGTCGAGCAGCTCGTCCAGCGGCCGCCCGCCGAGGTCGCGCAGCGCGTCCTGCAGCCGGGCCATGCCCTCGTCCAGGTCGGAGCCGCGCCGCTCGACCAGGCCGTCGGTGACCAGCAGGAGCGTGTGGTCGGAGTCCAGGTCGGCGGTGTGGTCGCGGCGGCCGGCCGACGGCTCGACGCCGAGCATCAGGTCGGGCCCGGTCTCCAGCACGCGGGAGCTGCCGTCGGGCGCGAGCACCAGCGGGGGGACGTGACCGGCGTTGCTCCAGCGCACCACCCGGCGCCCGGCGACGGGGACGTCGGGGTGGCGCTCGATGCGGGCGAGGATGGCGGTGGCGAGGGTGCCGACGGCGAGCCCGCGGGCGGCCCGGTCCGTGCGACCGAGCGTCGTCGCCGGCGTCTCGTCGTTGTCGTAGGCGAGGGCCCGCAGGAGCCCGCGCAGCTGGCCCATCGCGGCCGCGGCCTCGCTGCCGTGGCCCACGACGTCGCCGATGGCGATCACCGTCGCGCCGTCGGGCTGCATGAACGCGTCGTACCAGTCGCCGCCGACCTGGGACTCGTGGCCGGCCGGCTGGTAGCGGACGACGACGTGCAGGTGGTCCGGCTCGGGCGGCGGGGTGAGGAGTGCCTGCTGCAGCCGGTCGGACAGGGCGCGCGACGTGGCGGCCTCGTGCGCCAGCCGGTCGATCTCGGCGGCCTGCTGCTCGGCCGCGCGCCGCTCGGTGAGGTCGCGGAAGGAGACGATGACGCCGGTCACCGCCCCCTCCTCGACGGTCGGCACCGCGATGAGCTCCACCGGCACCGGCGTGCCGTCCTTGCGCCAGAACACCTCGTCGTCGGCGGTGACCGTCCGGCCGGTGCGCAGCGCCCGCCAGACGGGGCACTCCTCCCGCGGGTAGGGAGATCCGTCGAGGCGGTGGGAGTGCAGCAGGCGGTGCTGGTCGACCGCGCGCTGCTCCTCCAGCGGGTAACCGGTGATCCGGACGGCGGAGGGGTTCACGAAGTCGACGCGCCCGTCGGCGTCCAGGCCGTAGATCCCGTCGGCGACGTTGGCCAGCACCCACTCGTAGCGCACGAGCGCGCGTGCGAGCTCCTCCTCGGGCGTCCGCACGGGCACCTCCGTGTCCTGGCCGGGGGGCCGCGCCGGACCGGCTGCCGGCGTCGCAGATCCCGCTCGCACGGACTATAGGCGCCGCGGCAGCGCTGCCCGGCCCGGTCGGCGGCCGCGGTGGCGGAGCTGCCAGGCGGCGGCCAGCACCACGGCGACGCCCAGGGCGACGCCCCCGCCCCACGTGGCGGCGTCGTAGACGGCCTCGCCGACGCCGTCCGCCGACGCCGCGGCGGCCGCGCCGGTGACGCAGCCGGTTCCCGCCAGGAGCACCCACGGCCACCGGCGACCGGGCCGGCCGGACGGGCGGACCGGCGACCGCAGCCACCAGCGCACCACCCAGCCGACCAGCACCAGCCCGCCCAGCACGCTCGCGACGTACTGCAGCCACCGGTAGCCGGGCATGATCCCCCACTGCTCGGAGAGGACGGGGAACGTCGCGGGCCCCCACCGCCCGGCGTGGGTGAACTCGTCCCACAGGACGTGGGTGGCGGCGCCCACCGCGGCCGCGAGCACGGTCCAGGCCACCCGGCTCGCCGTCGCGACCCGGACGCGCAGCCCGACGGGGACGGCGGTCAGCCGGCCGCGCAGCGCCGCGGGCGCGGCGCGCAGCGCCGGCTCCGCGAGCAGCCCGTGCCAGAGCGCCCAGGCCGCGAGGGCGAGCAGCACGTCCACGGTGACGACGGCGGTGGCGGTGTGCGTGCGCCAGCCGAGGTCGAACGGCAGGTAGAAGGGCAGGTCGGGGGCGATGCTGCCGGCGACCAGGGCCGAGGCGGGCAGCGGCGTGCGGAGGAACGGCAGCACGGCCGCCGCGTGGCTCGGGGTGAAGGGCACTCAGAGGCCGATCAGGGACGCCAGCTCGGTCATCGCCCGGTCGAAGTAGCGGTCGGCGTCCTCGACCGAGCCGACGAAGTGGCCGAACAGCTCGAAGCTCAGCGTGCCGAAGAGCGAGCTCCAGGCGAGCAGGGCCCGCACGCGCACCGTGTCGTCGAGCGCCGGGTGGTCCCCACCCAGGACCTCCGCGGTCTCCCGGCTGATCAGGTGTACGTCCTGCTCCCCAGTCCCCTCGGGGAGGACGCCGGACCGGGCGGCGTCACCGAGGATGCGGCCCAGCACCACGCCGACCCGGGCGGCCGCCGGAACGGTGTCCTGCGGTGCGGCGTAGCCGGGTACGGGGGAGCCGTAGAGGAGCGCGTACTCGTGCGGGTGGTCCAGGGCCCACGACCGCACCGCGCGGCAGACCGCCAGCCAGCGCACCCGCGGGGCGTCGTCCGGGCGGTCGGCCGCCTCGGCGGCCGCGCCGAGGGCGTCGTAGCCGTCGATGATCAGCCGGGTCAGCAGGTCGTCCCGGCTCGGGAAGTACCGGTAGACCGCCGAGGACACCAGGCCGACGTCGCGCGCGACGGCGCGCAGCGACAGTGCCGCGGCACCGACCTCGGCCAGCTGGCGTCGGGCGGCGTCCGTGATCTCGGCGCTCACCTCGGCGCGGACGCGTTCGCGGGCGGTCGGCACGCCGTCCATGCTGCCTGGCGAGATCACTGATCGCAAGAGAGAGCACCGCTCTTGACACGGCGGGCCCATGCGCTGGAGCATCGCTCCCGAACGAGAGCACCGCTCTCGACGCCCGGAGGAGATCGTCATGGCACTGCACGTCATCGTCGGCAAGGGGCCGGTCGGCACGACGACCGCGGAGGAGCTGACCACCCGCGGGCACCGGGTGCGGGTGCTCTCCCGCAGCGGCGGCGTCTCCACCGACGCGATCGAGCACCGCCAGGTGGACGCCGCGGACGCCGGCGCCCTGACCCGGGCGGCGGCCGGCGCCGACGTCCTCTACAACGCGGTCAACCCGGCCTATCACCGCTGGGCCACCGACTGGCCGCCCGTCGCCGCGGCGCTGCTGACCGCGGCCGAGCGCACCGAGGCCGTCCTGGTGACCATGGGCAACCTGTACGGCTACGGGCGGCCCGCGGGCCCGATGACCCCGGAGACGCCGCTCGCGGCCACCGACGTCAAGGGCCGGGTCCGCAACCGGATGTGGGCCGATGCCCTGGCCGCGCACGAGGCCGGCCGGGTCCGGGTCACCGAGGCCCGGGCCGCCGACTTCGTGGGGCCGCAGGTACCCGCGGCCCAGTCGCACCTGGTCCGGCAGCTGCCCGCCCTGCGCGCCGGTCGCCGGGCCTGGGTGGTCGGCGACCCGGACGTCCGCCGCAGCTGGGCGTACCTGCCCGACGTCGCCGCCACGCTGGCCACCCTCGGTACCGACGAGCGGGCGCTCGGCCGGGCCTGGCACGTGCCCACCACGGCGCCGCGCAGCCAGCGCCAGGCGCTGACGGACCTCGCCGAGGCGATGTCCCTGCCTCCCGCGCGGGTCAGCGGGATCCCGTGGCCGGTGCTGCGGGCGGTCGGGCTCGCCGTGCCGGTGATGCGGGAGGTCGTGGACATCCGGCACCAGTGGGACGCCGACTACGTCTGCGACGGCACCGCGACGACGGAGACCTTCGGGCTGCGCGCGACGCCGTGGGACGACGTGGTCCGGGCGACGGCCGCGGGAGTGCCGGTGACCGCCTGAGGCCGCGGCGGCCCGGCGTCATTACCGTGGCACCCATGGTTTCTGCCTGGGTCCTCGTCACCCTGGCGGCGCTGGCCGCGCTCTCCTGCGGCTACGGCGCCGTGCGGCTGTCCCGCCGGCCGAGTGGGGGGCGGCGATGAGCGCGCCGACCGAGCTGCCGGTCCCCGACACCGTCGACGTCCGGAGCGGCCCGGAGGTCTCCGACCAGCTGCTCTCGGTGCTGCCGCTGCTGGGGGAGTGGCACGGCGAGGGGCAGGCGGCTGGGACCGGCGGGGACCACCGCTTCGGGCAGTGGGTCCGGTTCAGCCACGACGGCCGGGGGTTCCTGGCCTACGAGTCCCGCACGTGGCGGCTCACCGACGACGGGCAGATCGTCGGCCCCGATCTCCGGGAGACCGGCTTCTGGCGGCCCCGCGGTGAGGGTGACGACGTCGAGCTGCTGGTCGCCGGCGCCGACGGGGTGCTGGAGATCTACGTCGGCGCCGCCCGCACGACCACGAGCTGGGAGCTGGCCACCGACGTCGTCGCCCGCACGCCCGATGCCCCCGAGGTGACCCGCGCGGTCCGGCTCTACGGCATCGTCGAGGGCGCGCTGATGTACGCCGTGGACCGGGCGGTGGGTGACGGACCGCTGCGGCCGACGATGTCCGCCCGGCTGGAGCGGATCCGATGACCGACGCGGCCCCCACCATGCCCACCACCCCGCGGCAGGTCGCCGACGCCTACGTCGCCGCCGCCGCCGAGCTCGACCCGATCCTCGCCACCTCGCTGGGGGTCCGCCCGGGCGAGGACCGGCTGCCCGACCTCTCCCCGGAGGGGCTGGAGGCAGAGGTCGCCCTGGTCCGCGCCACCCTGGCCGAGCTCGACCGCGTGCTGGCCGAGGACCCCGCGCTCGAGGACGACCCCGTGGAGCGGCGGTGCGCCCGGCTGCTGCGCGAGCGGCTCACCGCGGAGCTGGACGCGCACTGGGCGGGCGAGGGCTTCCGCTCGCTCAACATCCTGTTCTCGCCGATCCACTCGGTCCGCCAGGTCTTCGCGCTGATGCCGACGGCGACCGACGAGGACTGGGCGGTCATCGGCCGTCGCATCGCCCGCGTGCCCGAGGCCTACCGCGGCTACCGGGAGACGCTCGAGGAGGCGGTGCGCCGCGACCTGCTGGTCGCCCCGCGCCAGGTGCGCACCGTCGTCCAGCAGCTGGACGAGTGGCTCGCCGGTCCGTTCTTCACCTCGTTCGTGGCCTCGGGCCCCGAGGCGCTGCAGCCGGAGCTGCTGGCGGCGGCGGCCGACGCCGACGCCGCAGTGGCCGCGATCCGCGACCACCTGCGCGACGAGTACGGGCCGCGCACCGAGGGCGTGCCCGACGCCGTCGGTCGCGACCGGTACGCGATGGCGGTGCGCCGGTGGACCGGCTCGGACCTGGGGCCGGACCGCGGCCTCGAGGAGGCCTACGCCTGGGGCTGGGCCGAGCACAAGCGGATCCTGGCCGAGCAGCGGATCGAGGCCGACCGTGTGCAGGCCGGCGCGACGCCGATGGAGGCGATGCGGCTGCTGGCCACCAGCGGCCCGGCCGTCGAGGGCGTGGAGGAGATCCGCGTCCGGCTGCAGTCGATGATGGACGAGGCGATCCTCGAGCTCGACGGCACGCACTTCGACCTCGCCGAGCCGCTGCGCCGGGTCGAGGCGATGATCGCGCCCCCGGGCAGCGCCGCGGCGCCGTACTACACCCGTCCCTCGCAGGACTTCTCCCGCCCGGGACGCACCTGGCTGCCCACCCTGGGCCGGACGCGCTTCCCGCTCTGGGACCTGGTGTCGATCTGGTACCACGAGGGCGTTCCCGGCCACCACCTGCAGCTGGCCCAGTGGGCGCACGTCGCGCAGGAGCTGTCGACCTACCAGACGTCGGTGGGCTCGGTGGGCGCCAACGTCGAGGGCTGGGCGCTCTACGCCGAGCGGTTCATGGACGAGCTGGGCTACTTCCCGGACCCGGGCACCCGGCTGGGCTTCCTCGACGCCCAGCAATTGCGCTCGGTGCGGGTGGTCATCGACATCGGCATGCACCTGCAGCTGCCGATCCCCGACGACGCCGAGGGCGCGCTGGCCGACCACCGCGGGCAGCCGTGGACGCCGGACCTGGCCCGCGCCTTCCTGGGCGAGAACTCCGGTGCGGCGCTCGCCTTCCTCGACAGCGAGCTGGTCCGCTACCTGGGCATCCCGGGCCAGGCGATCAGCTACAAGCTCGGCGAGCGGGCCTGGCTGGCCGGCCGGGAGAAGGCCAGGCAGGCGCGCGGCGAGGCCTTCGACCTCAAGGCCTGGCACATGGCCGCGCTGTCGCAGGGGTCGCTGGGCCTTGACGACCTCGAGGCCGAGCTCGCCCGGCTCTAGCCGTCAGCGGGCCCGGGGCGGCGGGTTGCGGGTGTCGGCCGCCAGGGCGGTCGAGTCGTGCGGGGCGGCCGGCGCGGCCTCCACGCCGGCCGTCCCGAGCAGTTCGCCGATGCAGGCGGCGGAGCCGCCCACGTACGTGCTCGTGAGATCGATGTCGGTGACCACGCACCAGGCCTGGTCGGCCGGCCACCAGAGGTTGGCGCTCTGCTCGTGCGGCTCCGGCGCGAGGTTGCGGACGGCGTCGGTGACGGCGCCGCGGACGAGCACGACGTCGTGGTTGCCGCGCAGCAGCAGCCGGGGCGGGGTCTCGGGATCGGGGAGGTCGTAGCCGAAGCCGTCCCACCGGCCGAACAGGCAGTCCTGCGGTGTCGTGGTGTGCCGGGCCAGGACGGCGGCGAGCCGGGCGGCCACGGCCACGGGCAGGTGGCCCTCCGCGGGGCCGTCGTCCCAGAACGCGGCCTGGTGCTCGGAGGGCTGGGCGTCCCAGCTGCCGGTGATGGTGTGCCACTGCATCAGCGGGTGGGCGGTGGTGCCGTTGTACGCGGCCACCTCGGCCCAGCTCACCTCGACGTCGTCGTCCCCGGCGTAGCGGACCGCGGGGTGGAACACCCGGGCGTAGGCCTCGAACGCGGCGGGGAGGAGGGCGGCCACGGTGGCCGGCTCGCCGCGGCGGCGGGCGGCGGAGATCCAGACGCCGCAGGAGACGTCCGTCTCGACCGGCAGGCCCCCCAGATGCATGAAGCGCAAAGTACCTGGAAAACGGACAACCCCCGGGCTGCTCCGCGGCGCTGTCCTCCGGAGAGGGAGCTGCACGCGGGCCGACTGGACAAATGTCGGCGGCCCGGGGGTCGGGTGACTGTCCGGTTCTCGCTCGCCGCCGTACGACGGACGGGCGATCTGCCGTCGCCCGGACGCGAGTCCGAGCGGGCGGCCCATCTGGACGGCGGCTAGCGGACAGCCACCTCACGAGTCCTGTAGCTATGCAAAGTTACGGACCACCTCCTCTCTCGTGTACGACGAAAGTACGTCGCCCGGCGAGGCTCGGCAACGAGGATTTGTCAGCCGTCGGCGAACGGCCTGGCGGGCCGCCCCGGCGGTGGCGCGCCCTTCCAGTCCGGGTCGTGCGCGGCCCGGTCGTCCACGGTCTCGTAGGCGGGGCGAGGAGCATCGCCCTCGCCGCCGACCGGGGCTGCCTCGCCGACGGCGCGCCCGGGCGGCGGCGCGCCCTCCCAGTCCGGGTCGTGCTCGGCCTGGTCGTCCACGGTCTCGTAGGCAGGGGGCGGTGCGTCGTCGGGGTCGGCGTGCTCGGCCTCCACGTCGGCCAGGGTCCGTCCCGGCGGCAGGGCGCCGTCCCACTCGGGGTCGTGCGCGGCCCGGTCGTCGACGGTGTCCCAGGCGTCGGGGATCCCATCGCGGTCGACGTCGCTGGTCTCGGCGGCGTACATCTGCTTGTAGCGGCGGTTGCGCAGCCGCAGGATGACGGCGGCGAGCACGGCGGCGAGCAGCGTCCCGAAGAGGATGCCGACCTTCGCGTGGTCGAAGCTCTCGGGGTCGTCGACGTAGGCCAGCTCGGTGATCAGCAGCGAGACGGTGAAGCCCATCCCGCCGAGCAGGGCGAGGCCCACGACGTCGAGCCAACCCAGGTTCTCGTCGAGCTGGGCACGGGTGAAGCGCGAGACCAGCCAGGTCGCCCCGGTGATGCCGATGGCCTTGCCCGCGACGAGGCCGACCACGATGCCGATCGCGATGCGGTCGCCGAGCGACTCGCCGAGCCCCGAGAGCCCGCCGACCGCGACGCCGGCGGAGAAGAAGGCGAAGACGGGCACGGCGATCCCTGCCGAGATCGGCCGGATGAGGTGCTCGAAGTGCTCGGCGAGCCCCGGGCCGGCGTCGGGCCCCCCGGCTGCCGCGCTGCGCACGACCGGGACGGTGAAGGCGAGCAGCACGCCGGCGACCGTCGCGTGCACGCCGGACTCGTGCATGAGCACCCACGTGAGGGCGGCGAGCGGCAGCAGCAGCCACCAGGACCGGATCCGCTTCTGCACGAGGTACCCGAAGGCCGCCAGCGGGAGCAGCGACAGCAGCAGGGCCGGGACGTTCAGCGTTGCGGTGTAGAAGATCGCGATGACCGTGATGGCCAGCAGGTCGTCGACGACGGCCAGGGTGAGCAGGAAGGTGCGCAGCGCGCTGGGCAGGTGCGTGCTGATCACCGCGAGCACGGCGAGCGCGAAGGCGATGTCGGTGGCCGAGGGGATGGCCCAGCCCTGCAGGGCGTCCCCGGGGCCGCCCAGGTTGAGCAGCACGAAGAACAGCGCCGGCACGGCCATGCCACCGACGGCGGCGGCGATCGGCAGCGCGGCCCGACGCGGTTCGCGCAGGTCGCCGGCGACGAACTCCCGCTTGAGCTCCAGGCCGGCGACGAAGAAGAAGATCGCGAGCAGGCCGTCGGCCGCCCAGGTGCCCAGCGTGAGGTCGAGGTGCAGCGCGGAGGGGCCGACCCGCGTGTCGCGCAGCGACTCGTAGCTCTCCGCCCAGGGCGAATTGGCCCAGACGAGGGCGATCAGGGCCGCGACGAGCAGCAGCACCCCGCCGACCGTCTCCTTGCGCAGGACGGCGGTGACGCGCTGCGCCTCGGTCCACGACCCGCGGCCGAGCAGACGGGTGGAGGGCGGGGTGGTCACGGGGGCGGCTCCGGGATCAGGGGTCGATGAGGACGTTGCCGACCAGACTTCCCGGCGCACCGTGGGTCCACGCTACCCGGCGAGCAGTTGCCGGATCCGCGGTGTCAGGTCGGCGTCACCGCGGCGTACACCGTCGAGGGTGTGCACCGGTGCGGCCCCGCGCACCCCCGACAGCAGCCAGACGGCGTCGGCGGCGTGCAGGTCGCCGACGGTGCCGCGGGTCCGCGCCGTGGGCCAGCCGTCGGCCTCCGCGCGCTCGAACAGCCGGGCGACCGTCGTGCCGGGCAGGATGCCGGTCTCCGTGGGCGGGGTGTGCAGGGTGCCGCCGGCCGCCCAGACGACCGTCGACGTCGGTCCCTCCAGCAGCTCGCCCTCCAGCGACGTGAGGACGACGTCGTCGGCGCCGAGCCGGTGCGCGTGCCGGTAGGCGGCCATGTTCACCGCGTAGGAGATGGTCTTCGCGCCGCCCAGCAGCCACGGTGCCTGCGCCCGGAAGTCCGCCGGGATCCCGAGCGACAGGGTGACGACCGAGATCCCGGTCGTGCGCTGGCGGACGGTCTCCGCGGGCACGGGAGCCAGCAGGGCGAGCGCGGTGGGCGCCGAGTCCTCGCCCGGGCCGCGGGTGAGGAACAGGCGCAGCACGCCCTCGGTCCGCGCGGGCCAGCCGGCCAGCACGGCGTCGGCCAGGGCCCGCCAGACGTCGTCGCCGGGGTGGGGGATCTCCAGCAGCGCGGCGGACCGGACCAGCCGGGCGAGGTGCGCGGCCAGGTGCGGCGTCCTCCCGTCGAGCACCGCCACGGACTCGAAGACACCGTCCCCCCGGACCAGGCCCTGGTCGGAGGCGGTGAGTACGGGCTCGTCCGCCGGGACGGCGACGGCCGCGCCGTCCCGCCAGATCGCGACGCTGCGCTGATCGGTCACCGGTCCAGACTGCCCGACGGCGGGCATAGGGTCGCGTCATGGGGCACGACGCCGGAGCCGACGAGCACGCCGCTCTCGGGCACACCGCTCTCGGGCACGCCACCGACGGGGGCGCCCCGCTGGCCGAGCGGCTGCGGGAGCGCGGGCTGCGGCTGACCCCGCAGCGCAGGCGGGTGCTGGCGGCGGTGGCGGCCCTGGAGCACGCCACCCCGGAGGCCATCGGGGCGCGGCTGCGCGAGGAGGCGGGGCCCGCCGGGTCGGCACCGGACGCCTCGACGGTCTACCGCAACCTGGAGCTGCTCGAGCGCCTCGGCCTCGTCTGGCACACCCATCTGGGCAAGGGGGCGCCGGTCTACCACGCATCCGAGCACCCCCACCTGCACGTCGTCTGCGCCTCCTGCGGGGAGATCTCCTCGGTCGCTCCGGATCTGCTCGACGGCGCCGCGGAACGTCTGGCCGCCGATCTGGGTTTCACCGTGGACGTGGGGCACGTCGCCTTGTCCGGGACCTGCCGCGCCTGCCGTGATCGAGCTGGATCGGAGACCCCATGAGTTCACCCCTGCTGTCCCGCCCGGGCGCCGTCGCCGTCGAGGAGCCGGTCGACGCCGCTCCCGCCGTGGCCGCCCACTACGGGGACCCGCTGCGGGAGCAGCGGCTGCTCGCCGAGGGCGCCGGGCTGGTGGACCGCAGCGACCGCGACGTGCTCGTCGTCCCCGGTGCCGACCGGCTGTCCTGGCTGCACAGCCTGACCAGCCAGCACCTCGACCGGCTGGCCGACGCCACCGGCAGCGAGGCGCTGGTCCTCTCCCCGAACGGGCACGTCGAGCACCACCTGGTGCTGGCCGAGCTGGCCGGCACCACGTGGGCCGACGTCGAGCCGGGCACGGGCGCGGCGCTGCACGCCTTCCTGGAGCGGATGCGGTTTCTGCTGCGGGTCGAGCCGCAGCTGCGGACCGGGCAGGAGGCCGTGCTCTCGCTGGTGGGGCCGCGGGCGCTCGAGGTGCTGGCCGCGGCAGGCATGCCGGCGCCCGCCGCCGAGTACGCCGTCGAGCCGCTGGCCGACGGCGGCTTCGCCCGCCGCATGCGGCCCATCGGCGACGGCACGGCGCTCGTCGTGGACCTGGTCGTGCCGCGGACCGCCGTGGACGGCCTCGCCGACCGGCTGCTCGCCGCCGGAGCCCGGCTCGCGGGGGTGCAGGCCTACGAGGCGCTGCGCGTCGAGGCGCGGCGTCCGCGGCTGGGCGTGGACAGCGACCACCGCACGATCCCGAACGAACTGGAGTGGCTGACCAGCGCCGTGCACCTGGACAAGGGGTGCTACCGCGGGCAGGAGACGGTCGCCCGGGTGCACAACCTGGGCCGGCCGCCGCGCCGGCTGGTGCTGCTGCACCTGGACGGCGTCAGCGAGGACCTGACCGAGCCCGGCGCCCCGGTGCTGGCCGGCACCCGCGAGGTGGGCCGCGTCGGCACCGTCGTGCGCCACCACGAGCTCGGCGTCATCGCGCTGGCGCTGGTCAAGCAGTCGGTGGCCCACGACGCCGCGCTGACCGTGGGCGGCTCGGTCGCGGCGATGGACCCCGACGACGCCGTCGCCGAGGTCGACGACACCCGGGCGGCGGCGCGGGAGCGGATCCGGGCGGTCCGGTCTGCGACGATGCCGCGAGCGTGAACAGAGTTCGACGCCGACGACCCGCCAGCGAGGAGAGCACGTGAGCCCGAAGACCAGTCCTGCCGGCGGCCCTGCCGTCGACGCGCTGCTGGAGCCCGCGTTCCTCGAGGACGCCACCCGGCGGTCCATGGCCGAGGTGCGCACCCTGCGCCGCCAGGCCGAGCAGGAGGAGGTCAACCTCTCCTACACCCGGCGTCTCCTGCAGGGTCGCCTGGACATCGTGCGCCGCGAGCTGCAGCGCCGCGCCGAGCACGACGGCCGGTCGCTGGTGGAGCTCCTGCCGGAGATCCTGGCCGAGAAGGGACGGGGCCCGGCGCACGGCCTGGGCCGGCACCAGACGGTGCAGCCGGCCGACCCGAACGGCTACGAGTTGTGGGTCAACGCGCTGACCCCCGGGGTCGACCTCTCCTCGATCACCGAGCTGAGCGACGCGAAGCTGGAGCAGGGTGCCCGGGCGCTGGCTGCCGCCGAGGCCGGGCTGTCGGAGCGGCGGCGCGGCGTGCAGCAGGTGATGGACGCCCTGGCCGCCGAGCTGGGACGCCGGTACCGCGACGGCGAGGCAGACGTCGCCGCCCTGCTGGCCGACGAAGGGCGATGACCGGCGGCTGGCCGGACAACCCGGTACTGGTCGAGGTCGAGCGCTCCGGGTTCCTGGAGTCGGTGCACCGCGGCTCGCTGGTGGTGCTGGGGCCCGACGGCGACGTGCTGTTCGCCGCGGGCGCCGTCGACCGGCCGATCCTGCCGCGGTCGTCCAACAAGCCCGTGCAGGCGACGGCGCTGCTCGCGGCCGGCTGGGCACCCCGCTCGGCGGCCGAGCTGGCCATCGGCGCCGGTTCGCACACCGGCGAGGACGGGCACCGGGAGCGCGCCGCGGCGATCCTCGACGGCGCCGGTCTGGGAGCCGGGCACCTCGGCTGCCCGCCCGTGCTGCCGTCGCACGAGGCGACCAGGGCGGCGTGGCTGTCCGGCGGCCGGGCTCCGGAGCGCCTGGCGATGAACTGCTCGGGCAAACATGCGGCGATGCTCGCCGCCTGCGTGGCGGCCGGCTGGCCCGTCGAGGGCTACCTCGACCGCGACCATCCGCTGCAGCGGGCCATCGAGGAACGGCTGGGCGAGGCCGCCGGGGAACCGGTGTCGGCCGTCGTCGTGGACGGGTGCGGCGCGCCCCAGCACGCGCTCTCGCCGACCGGCCTGGCGCGCGGGTTCCTCTCCCTGGTCCAGGCCGACGCAGGCTCGCGGGAACGTGCGGTGGCCGACGCGATGCGGGCCGAGCCGTGGTTCGTCGCCGGCACCGGCCGCGAGGACACCGGCCTGATGCAGGCCGTCCCCGGTCTGCTGGTCAAGGGGGGCGCCGACGGCGTGCACGTCGCGGCCGTCCCGGCGGCCGGTGCGGTGGCGCTCAAGCTCGACGACGGCGGCGACCGCGGCCGGATGCCGGCGCTCACCGCCGGGCTGCTCCGGCTGGGGGTGCCCGCGGAGCCGCTCGCACCGTGGTTGCAGCAGCCGGTCCACGGAGGTGGGGGCGTGGTGGGCGCCGTCCGCGCGGCGGCCTCGCTGAGCTCCTGACCTGCGGCGAGCGGTGTGACCAGGGCGACAGGCAGTGCTAGCTCACCCGCTTGCAAGAGCTAGCACCGGCGGTTAACGTCGTAGCTGTGCAGACACCCGGGGAGTTCGTCCGCGAGCAGGTGAGCACGGTCCGCACCACGGTGGACCGTGTCGCCGGCAGCGTGGCGGATTCGGTCGCCGAGGCCACGACCGCCTCGACGAGCAACGTCACCGCCGTCGGTTCGCAGGTGGGCAACTACATCCGCGAGCAGCGCAGTGCCGCCCAGGTGTCCCTGCGGGAGCTGGCCCGCACCGCCGGCGTCAGCAACCCCTACCTGTCCCAGGTGGAGCGGGGCCTCCGCAAGCCGTCGGCGGAGATCCTCGCGTCGATCGCCCGGGGCCTGAAGATCTCGGCCGAGACGCTCTACGAGCAGGCCGGGATCCTCGACCGGCGGTCCGGCAACCCGGACACCGTGGCGGCGATCCGCTCGGACGACGCACTGTCCGACCGGCACAAGGCCGTGCTGCTGGAGCTCTACGAGACCTACGTCCGCGAGCACCAGGCCGGCGCGGCGCGCGAGGCCGCTCCCCAGCCCGCACCCGCATCCCCACCAGTCCCTCCCGTGCACCCACCCTCCCGCCCAAGCAAGGAGTCGGCATGACCCCCACCCAGACCGTGAAGCAGGTCGGCGAGTTCGCCGTGGCCCAGGGCCGCACCCTCGCCGAGCAGGCCCGGACCCCGATCCTCGCCGTCGTCGGCGCCGGTGACCTGGCCGTCGAGCACGCCAGGACCGCCCTCGACCAGTTCCGCTCCAAGGCCGAGGCGCTGCCCGGCGAGGCGCAGGTCCAGACCGACCTGGCCGTCCGCGAGGCCCGCACCCGGGCCACCGAGGCCGCCGGCACCGCCCGCACCACGGCGCAGCAGCTGGCCGGCGCCGTCCGTCCCGACGTGCTCCGCAGCACCGTCACCGACCTGGTCGAGACCGCCCGCACCCAGGCGACCACCACCCTGGAGACCCTGGCCGGTCGCGGTGCCGAGGTCGTCGAGGACCTCCGCCGCCAGCCCGGCTTCCGCCGGGTCGTGCGCCGCGCCGAGCGGGCCGTCGACACCGTCGAGGACGCCCTCGAGGACGTCCTCGAGGAGACCGCCGAGACCGTCGCCGACGCCTCGGACGAGGTGACCTCGGTCGCGCAGAAGACCGCCGCGAAGGCCGGCAAGGTGGCCGCCAAGGCCGAGTCGTCGGTCGAGCAGGCCGCCGACGCCACCAAGGACGGGCTCGAGGACGCCGTGGAGGCACCGAAGGCCACCAAGAAGGCCTCAGGTAAGAAGAGCAGTGCCGCTGCCGGCACCTCGTCCGCCAAGACGACCTCGGCGCGCGTCACCCGGGCCCGGACCGCGAAGCGGACCGACCCGGCGGCTGTGCCGGCCAAGCGCAACGGCTGACACACGCCACCCACGGACCAGGGCCCCGGAGCTGCGCGAGCGCTCCGGGGCCCTGTCGCGTCCGGGGGCGGAGGCCTCCGGCGCGTACCCTCTCGCCCATGGCGGAGTTCGACGGTCTGGTGTTCGTGGTGCTCTACTGGGCGGCCCAGGCGCTGACCCTGTGGGCCTTCGTGGATGCGCTGATCCGCCCGGCCTCCGGCTTCGTGGCGATGGACAAGCTGACCAAGCCCGCCTGGGCGGCGATCACCGGGCTCGCGGCCGTCTTCGTCTACCTGTTCGGGGCGATGAGCCTGTTCGGGCTGCCGGCCGTCATCGCCGCGGTGGTCTACCTGGTGGACGTGCGCCCCGCCGTCCGCGGTCTGCACCGCGGCAACAGCTGGTGAGCTGAGCGCGCACCGCGGGACCTCACCGGGCGAAGACCCCGGCGGGTGGCTCGGGTGAGGGCTGGGCCTCGGCGTCGGTGACCGGCAGGGCCCGTCCGGCGAAGCGCTCCAGGTCCTCGCCGTCGACCACCCGCGCGGGCATCGGATCGCGCGCGCAGGCGCGGCTGAGGCCGGCCAGCGGCAGCTCGGCGTCGGACGCCACGGCGACCAGGTTGCCGAAGCGGCGGCCGCGCATGGTGCCCGGCTCGGCGAGCAGGCACACGTGCCGGAACACCTGGCGCAGGGTGGCGACCTGCCCGCGGGCGAAGCGGAGCGGTGGCCCGTCGGCGACGTTCGCGGCGTAGGTGCCACCGGGCCGGAGCACCCGGGCCACCTCGCGGGCGAACTCCACGGTGGTCAGGTGTGCCGGTGTCCGGGCCCCGGCGAACACGTCGGTGACGACGACGTCGGCGCTGGCCGCGTGCAGCGTCGCCAGCGCGGCGCGGGCGTCGGCGCCCCGGACCCGCACCCGGGCGTTCCGCGGCAGCGGCAGGTACTCGCGGACCAGATCGGTGAGCGGCTGGTCGATCTCCACGACGCGCTGGCGCGAGCCCGGACGCGTGGTCACGACGTAGCGGGGGAGCGTCAGTGCACCGCCGCCGAGGTGGACCACGTCCAGCGGCTCGCCCCCTCCCGCGGCGAGGTCGAGCACGTGGCCGATCCGGCGGACGTACTCGAACTCCAGGTGGGTCGGGTCGTCGAGGTCGACGTGCGACTGCGGGGTGCCGTTCACCATCAGCACCCAGGCGCCGTCGCGGTCGGCGTCGCCCAGCAGCTCGGCGGTGCCCCCCGCGACCTCCACCGGACCGGGCGGGATCCGCATCAGCTCCTGGCCGCCTCCGCGGCGGCCTGCAACGCCGCGTCGCGCTCGGCCGGGAGGTCTATCGCCAGGGCAGGCTCGCCGCGCTCGCGGTCCCAGGCCACGACGTCGGCCGCCGTCTGCTCCAGCGGGGTGGCGGTCAGCCCGACCGATCGGGCGAGGTCGGCGTTGCGGCGCATGCCGACGTCGAACCTCGGGTCGGGCAGCACGAGAGGGACCGCGCCGCCGGCGAGGGCGGGGTCGACCGGGACGACGTCGACGGTCGCGCCGGTCCCGCGTGCGCACGCCTCGACCAGCCCGGCGAGCGTGACCGGCTCGGCCGGCCCCACGGCGTTGAAGGTGCCGGGCCGGTCGTCGTGCAGCAGCGTGACGACGAGGCGGGCGAGGTCGCGGCTGTCGACGACCTGCACCGGCTGGTCCGGGCGGCCCGGCAGGGGGACCGTGCCCCCGTGGGAGGCCTTGCGGGCCCACCAGGTGAACCGGTCGGTCTGGTCGTGCGGTCCGGCCACGATCCCGGGGCGGACCAGCGTCGCCCGGTCGCCGTACCGCGCCAGCACCTCGTCCTCGCAGGCCACCTTCAGCGGGCCGTAGGTGCGCCCGTCGACCTGCTCGGTGCCGAGCTCGGGCTCGCGGCGGGGGGCCGTCTCGTCCAGGGGGCCGTCCGTGCGGCCGTCGTAGACGGCGCCGGTGGAGATGAACAGGTACCGGCCGGTGGATCCGGCGAGCGCGTCGGCGGCCTGCGCCACGTGGCGGGGGACGTAGCCGCTCACGTCGAGGACGGCGTCCCAGTCGGTGCCCTCCAGCGACGAGTAGTCGCCGGTCTCCCGGTCGCCGATCAGCCGGGCGACGTCGGGGAACAGGTCGGTGCCGGTGCGGCCGCGGCTGAACAGGGTGAGCTCGTCACCCCGCCCCAGTGCCTCCTCGACCATCGCGCGTCCGACGAACGACGTACCGCCCAGCACCAGGATCTTCACCGGCCGACCATAACGGCGGGCGGGCAGGTGCCGGCGGCCCGCGGCGGATAGGGTCCGCCGGACGGCGGAGGTGACCGCCGCCACACCCGGGAGGCACCGTGTCCACCGCATCACCCGCACCCGCCGAACTGCCCGCCGAGAGCACCGGCGGGGCCGAGGTCCTCGCCCGGCTGCGCGCCAACCGGCACGACGACGCCGACTGGCGCAACGGCCGCATCTTCGGGCTGATCTTCCACCCGGACGACGACGAGCTCGAGGAGCTGCTCGCGGAGGTCAGCCGCGAGTACCTCGCGGAGAACGCCCTGAACCCGGTCCGCTTCCCGAGCCTGGCCCGCCTCGAGCGCGAGGCGGCGGACATGGTCGCCGGCCTGCTGCACGGCACCCCGGGCGCGGGCGGCCTGACCAGCGGGGGCACCGAGTCGATCTTCATGTCCGTTCTCGTCGCGCGGGAGACGGCCCGGAAGAAGGGCATCGCCGACCCGGTGCTGGTCACCGGGATCACGGCCCACCCGGCGTTCGCCAAGGCCTGCCACCTGCTCGGCATGCGGCAGGTGCGGGTGCCGGTGGACGGCGGCTTCCGGGTCGACGTCGGGGAGATGCGCGCCGCGGTGGGCCCCGACACCGCCATGGTCGTGGCCAGCGCCCCCTGCTACCCGTACGGCGTGATCGACCCGGTCGAGGAGATCGCGGCGATCGCGCGGAAGGCCGGCGTGCTCTGCCACGTGGACGCCTGCCTGGGCGGGATGATGCTGCCGTTCTGGGAGCGGCTGGGCGAGCCGGTGCCGCCGTGGGACTTCCGGGTCGAGGGCGTCACGAGCATCAGCGCCGACCTGCACAAGTACGGCTACGCCTTCAAGGGCGCCAGCGTGCTGCTGCACCGCGACGTCGAGCAGTACCGGACCCAGTGGTGGTTCGACGACGGCGCCTGGGGCGGCGGGCTGTACGGCTCGCCGACGGCCGCCGGCACCCGGCCCGCGCCGCCCATCGCCGGGGCCTGGGCGGCGCTGCGCCACCTCGGCGAGGAGGGCTATCTGCGCCAGGCGGCCAAGGTGCGCGACGCCACCCGGCGGCTGATGGCCGGGGTCGAGGCGATCGAGGGCCTGTCCATCACCTCGACGCCGGACCTCTGCGTGTTCCAGTTCGGCAGCGACGTCCTGGACATGGGTGTCGTGGCCGACACCCTCGCCGAGCAGGGCTGGTACCCGAACCGGCAGCCCGGCGGGCTGCACCTGATGGTCTCCCCCTTCCACGTGCGCGTGGCCGACGAGTTCCTGGCGGCCCTGGCCGTCGCAGTCGACCGTGCCCGCGGCGGCGCCACGTCCGACACCGGCCCCGCCGTCTACGGCGCCGCCCTCCCGGGCAGGGAGCGCTCCGCATGACCGAGCCCTGGCTGCAGGACGCCTGCTCGCTGGTCGACGCCTTCCGGGCGCGCGAGATCAGCCCCGTCGAGGCGGTGCAGGCGGTGCTCGACGCCGTCGACGCCAGCGACCTGAACGCCGTCTGCCACGTGGACGCGGAGAACGCCCTGGCGGCGGCGCGGGACGCCGACGTGGGCAAGCCCTTCGGTGGCGTGCCGTTCGCGGTCAAGGAGCTGGAGCCGGTCGAGGGCTGGCCGTTCCCGCGGGGGAGCAAGCTCCTCGAGGGGACGACGGGCCCGTTCACCACGGTCCACGTGGAGCGCATCCGCGATCGCGGCGGCGCCATCCCGGTCGTGCAGACGACCAGCAGCGAGTTCGGGCTGGTCGGCTACACCTCCACCAAGCTGCACGGGACCACCCGCAACCCGTGGAACCCGGGCCTGACGCCGGGCGGGTCCAGCGGCGGCACGGCGGCCGCCGTGGCCGGGGGAGTGGTGCCCATCGGCACCGGCACGGACGGCGGCGGGTCGATCCGCATCCCGGCCGGCTACGCGGGCCTGGTGGGCATCAAGACGAGCTTCCGCACCATCCCCTTCGCGCCGTTCGCGCAGATCGAGCCGCTGCACTCCACGGTCGGCTGCCTGTCCCGCTCGGTGCGGGACACCGCGCGCTGGCTGGACGTCGCCAACGGCGCGCACCCCCGCGACCCGTTCAGCCTGCCGCGGGTCGAGGGGTTCGAGGCCGGGCTCGGGACCCACGACCTGGCGGGCCTGCGGGTCGCGGTGCTGCCCGACTTCGGGGGCACGGTGGTGCACCCCGACGTCGTGGCCGCGATCGAGGAGGCCGCCGGTGCGCTGATCGCCGCGGCCGGCATGCGGCGGGTCGACGTCGACTTCGCCGTCCCGGACATGGCCGCGATCTGGTCCGGGGCCTCGCTGCCGACCATGTGGCACGGCATGCACGCGTACTGGCCGCAGATCCGCGAGCTGCTCACCGACGAGGTCGCGGCGCTGATGGCCCGCTCGGAGACCTTCGGCATGGCCGAGGCGGCGGCGGTCGACCCGCTGCGCAAGCAGCTGAACGAGTCCTTCGCCGACCTCTTCGAGTCCGTCGACCTGGTGCTCGCCGCGACCAACCCGGACGACCCCTACGCCGCCGAGGGACCGGGACCGAAGCGGGTGGGCGACGTCGACGTCGAGGGGCTCGGCAACACCGGCCGGCTCACCATGGGCATGAACATCACCGGCGTGCCGGCGATCAGCGTCCCGGCCGGCCTCTCGCCGCGGGGGATGCCGATCGGCATGCAGATCGTGGGGCCGCGGCACAGCGACCCGCTGCTGCTGTCGGTCGCGGCGCTGTTCGAGCGCGAGCGCCCGTGGCCGCTGGTGGCGCCGTCGGCGAGGGCGCGGTGACGTGGGAGACCGAGACCGTCGCCGGTCCTGACGGGCTGGTCTGCAGCGTCGACCGGCTGGCCTCGGAGGCCGGCACCGCGGTCCTGCGCGCCGGTGGGAACGCCGTGGACGCGGCGATCGCGACCAGCGCGGCGCTGACCGTGACGACCCCGCACATGTGCGGGATGGGCGGTGACCTCATGGCCCTCGTCGCCGGGCCGGGCACCGGTTCGGCGCAGCCCCTGGTGCTGAACGCGTCCGGCCGGGCCGGCAGCGGCGCGGATCCCGACCGGTTGCGGGCGGAGGGGCACCGCGCCATGCCACCGCTGGGCGACGTCCGCAGCGCTCCGGTCCCCGGGTGCGTCGACGGCTGGCTGACCCTGCACGGCCGCCTCGGCCGGCTCCCGCTCGCCGAGGTGCTGGCACCGGCGGTCGAGCTGGCGGAGGAGGGATTCCCCACCTCGCCGATGCTCGCGTTCATGCTGCCGAAGCTGGCGGGGGTGACCGGCTGCGACGAGCTCGTGCTGTCCGGCGTGGCGTCCGGCGACCTCCTCCGCCGTCCCGGGCCCGCCCGCATGCTGCGGGCCATCGCCGCCGAGGGCCGCGACGGCTTCTACGGCGGGGAGTTCGGCGAACGGCTGCTGGAGGCGGGAGCGGGGGAGTACCTGCCCGAGGACCTCGACCGGCCCCTTGCGGACTGGGTGGAGGGCCTGGCGCTCGACGTCTGGGGCCACCGGGTGTGGACCGTGCCGCCGAACTCCGCGGGAGTCCTGGCGCTCGCCGGGGCCGGGATCGCCGAGCGCGCCGGCCTCGGCGCGGATGCCGACGACGCCGCCTGGGCGCACCTCACCGTGGAGGCCGCGCGGCTGGCCGGGCTCGACCGCCCCCGAGGGCTGTTCGAGGGTGCGGACGGCGGCGCGCTGCTCGACCCCGACCGGCTCGATGCCCGGGCCGCCATGGTGGACCCGCGGAGGACGGTGCTCCGGGACGACCGCTACGCCGGGGGCGGGACCATCTACCTCTGCGCCACCGACCGTGACGGCATGGGCGTCAGCCTGATCCAGTCCAACGCCAAGGAGTTCGGCTGTCACGTGGCGGTGCCCGGCACCGGGGTGCTGCTGCACAACCGCGGCATCGGCTTCAGCCTGGAGCCCGGGCACCCGGCCGAGTACGGCCCGGGCCGGCGGCCGCCGCACACGCTGTCGCCCACCCTCGTGACCCGCCCCGACGGGTCGCTGCGCGCGCTGCTGGGCACCATGGGCGGGGACTCGCAGACCCAGCTCGTCCCGCAGCTGCTCGCCCGCCTGCTGGTCACCGGGGACGACCCGGCCGCGGTGATCGGCGCGCCACGGTGGGTGCTGGGCGCCGAGGGCGGGACCGGCTTCAACCTCTGGGAGCGGCCCGCCGCGCACCGCGTCCGGATCGAGGCGCACGCGCATTCGTCGTGGCGGCCCGGTCTCGTGGAGCGCGGGCACGAGGTGCGGACGGCGCGGCCGGACCCCGCCGGCTTCGGCCACGCCCACCTGATCGACGTGCCGGCCGACGGTCCGCCGCGCGGGGCCGCGGACGCCCGGTCGCTGATCGGCGCGGCCCTCGCCGTCTGATCCGGAGGGCCTGGTGCGTTTATCGGACAACTGATAGAAAAAAAGCGGTGGGCCTCGCCCGGCACTTCCGGGCCCCGCCACTCGAGCGGAAGAGTCGATGAGATGACGCAGCTCCTCCCCCCGCGCACGGTGGACGCGGCCCTCCGCGCACGGGCCGGTGCGGTGATCCCCGGTGGCATGTACGGCCACATGAACGCGGCCGGCCTGCCCGACGCCTACCCGCAGTTCATGACCCGCGGCGAGGGCAGCCGGCTGTGGGACGTCGACGGCAACGAGTACATCGACTTCATGTGCGGCTGGGGGCCGGTCGTCCTCGGTCGCAAGGACCCGGTCGTCGAGGCGGCGGTCCGCGCGCAGCTGGACACCGGCGACCTGCTCGACGGCCCCTCCCCGGTGATGGTGGACCTCGCGGAGCTGCTGGTCGAGCTGGTCCCGCACGCGGACTGGGCGATGCTGGCCAAGAACGGCACCGACGCCACGACGGCGTGCGTCTCCATCGCCCGCGCGTCCACCGGCCGGCGGAAGGTGCTGCTGGCCACCGGGGCGTACCACGGCGCGATCCCGTGGTGCACGCCCCGGCCGGGCGGGGTCCTCCCCGAGGACCGGGCGCACCTGGGCTACTTCGACTACAACGACGTCGCCTCGCTGGAGGCCGCCGTCGCCGAGGCCGGCGACGACCTGGCCGGGATCATCGTCTCGCCGGTGCGCCAGGAGCTCGCCCGCGACCAGGAGATGGCGACCGGCGAGTTCGCCCGCGCGATCCGGGCGGTCTGCGACCGCACGGGCGCGGTGATGATCCTCGACGACGTGCGCTGCGGGTTCCGCCTCGACCTCGGGGGCAGCTGGGAGCCGCTGGGGGTCCGGCCCGATCTCTCCGCCTGGTCCAAGGCGATCGCCAACGGGTACTCGCTCGCCGCCATCACCGGCGTGGACGGCCTCCGTCAGGCGGCGTCGAGCATCTACGTGACCGGGTCCTTCTGGTACTCGGCGGTGTCCATGGCGGCGTCGGTCGCCACGCTCACCCAGCTGCGGGACACCGACGCCATGGCCCGGATGGCCGACGCGGGTTCCCGGTTGCGCGACGGGCTGGCCGCGCAGTCGGCGGTGCACGGCTTCGCCACCACGCAGACCGGCCCGGTCCAGATGCCCCTGCTGCGCTTCGTGGACGACGACGCCGGCTCCTCGCTGGCGCGGGCGTGGACCAACGAGGCCGTCACGCGCGGGGTGTACCTGCACCCGGTGCACAACTGGTTCCTCTGCGCCGCCCACACCCCCGACGACATCGACTCGGCGCTGGAGCGGACCGACGACGCGTTCGCCGCGCTCGCCCGCCTCGTGCGGCAGGGCTGACGTGAGCCTCGACGACCGGCGGCGCGCGGCCGCGGAGAGCCTGGTCCGGTACGGGCGCCGGATGAACCCCGACGGGCTCGCGGTGGGGCCGGCCGGGAACCTCAGCGTGCGCCTCGACGACATCGTCGCCATCACCCCGTCGCAGGTCCGCTACGACGAGATCACCCCCGAGTCGATCTGCTTCGTGACCCTGGACGGGGTCCCCGTCGGGGGCGAGGGGCGGCTCTCGTCGGAGACGCCCATGCACCTGTCGGTCTACCGGACCACGGCCGCGGCGGCGGTCGTGCACACCCACTCGCCCCGCGCGGTCGCGCTGTCGACGGTGGCCGGCGAGCTGCCCGCCGTCCACTACTCCATCCTGCGGGCCGGGGGCGGCCCGACCATCCGCGTCGCGCCGTACGAGCGGTTCGGCTCCGACGAGCTGGCGCAGGCCGCCGTGGCGGGCCTCGCCGACCGGACGGCGGTGCTCCTCCAGAACCACGGGGCCATCACCTACGGCGCCGACCTCGCGGACGCCTACGAGCGGGCGCAGCTGGTCGAGTGGCTGGCCGACGTGCACCTCGCCGCCAGCGGCTTCGGCTCCCCCCGCATCCTCACCGACGAGGAGCTCGGCCGGGTCGCGTCGGAGTCCGCCCGCCGCCGGTACGGCGCGGCTGCGGAGGCGGGCCGGTGAGCGGCGGGGTCCCGCGGTACGACGAGCTGCCCCGGGATGCCCACGGTGCGCCGGTCGGCTGGGGCGTCTTCGGTGCGGGGGACGCCGTCGGCCGGATGAACCTGCAGTCGGCCGAGGCGGTGGCGGCCGCCGCGCGCTCGGTCGTCCGGGGCGCGGTCTTCCCGCTGAACGCCCCGCACGACCTCTTCGACCCGCCGCTGTTCGGGCGCGGCAAGGTCCGCCACACCCGGCTCGCGAGCGCCGGGGGCACCGGCTTCGACGACGTGTACGACAACTACTACCCGCAGGCCTCCAGCCAGTGGGACGCGCTGTCGCACGTGGCGTACCGGCCCGACGTCTTCTACCAGGGCGTCCCGGCCGACGACATCGCGCGGGACGGGCGCAACGGCATCGACGCGTGGGCGGAGCGCGGCATCGCCGGCCGGGGCGTCCTCCTCGACGTCGCCCGCGCGCTGGCCGCGGCCGGCCGGACGCTCGACCCGGGCACGAGCACGGCACTGACGGTGGACGACCTGGAGCTGGCCCGCACCGCGGCCGGCGTGGAGTTCCGGCCCGGTGACGTCGTGCTGGTCCGTACCGGCTTCGGCGAGTGGTACCGGGGCCAGGACGGCGCGGTGCGGCAGGCGATGTCCCGCGGGCGGCTGACGGCGGCCGGCATCGAGCACACCGAGGCGATGGCCCGCTACGTGTGGGACAGCGGCGCGGCCGCCTTCGCCAGTGACGCGCCGGCGCTCGAGGTGTGGCCGCCGGACCCCCGTCCCGAGGCGGCCCCCTTCGGCTTCCTGCACCACGTCCTCATCGGGCAGTTCGGGCTGGCGATCGGCGAGCTGTGGGCGCTCGACGACCTCGCCGCGGACTGCGCCGCGGACGGGCGGTACGAGTTCCTGCTCTGCAGCGCGCCGCTCAACGTGCCCGGCGGGATCGGGTCCCCGGCCAACGCCCTGGCGATCAAGTGAGCGGCACGGTGCCCGCCGCGGAGCCGGCGACGGGCGGGCAGGGGAGGGCGGGAGCGCCGCCGCGGATCGCCTGCGTGGGCATCTACATCCTCGACGTCCTGGGGCGGGCGATCGACGTGCTGCCCACGACCCAGTCCGCAGTGCTCATCGACGAGATCCGGATGACGGTGGCCGGCACGGCCGGGGGGACGGCGGTCGACCTCGCCCGCCTGGGTGCCGACGTGCTGGCCGTGGGCGCCGTGGGACCGGACAACGTGGGCGCCTTCGTACGCACCCTGCTCCGGCAGGAGGGCGTCGACACCTCCGGCCTGGTGGTCAAGCCGGGGTTGCCGACGTCGGCCACGATGCTCCCGATCAGCAGTGCCGGCGTCCGTCCCGCCTGGCACGTGCGCGGCGCGAACGCCGAGCTGGGCCGGGACGACCTGCCCTGGGACGCCCTCGCCGGCGTCGACGTCCTGCACTACGGCGGCGTCTCGGCACTGCCGGGGCTCGACGGGGAGCCGTCCCGGGAGCTGCTGTCCTCCGCCCGCGCGCACGGCGCCATCACGACGGCCGACTGCCTCGGCGTCAAGCGCTCCGACGCGCTCGCCACCTTCGCCGCCTCGCTGCCGCACGTCGACGTCTTCATGCCCAACCGGGACGAGGTCGCGCGGCTGACCGGCCTGGCCTCGCCCCAGGACGGCGCCCGGGCGCTGCTGGACCTCGGCGCCCACGCCGTGATCGTGAAGATGGACGCCGACGGCTGCTTCGGGGTGAGCGCCGAGGGGGAGTTCTCCCTCCCGGCCATACCGGGGGACGTCGTCGACTCCACCGGCTGCGGCGACGCCTTCTGCGCCGGGGTGATCCGCGGGCTCACGCTCGGCCGGCCGCTGGAGGAGGCGGCGTGGCTGGGCATCGCCTCGGGCACGCTCACCGCCGGTGGCCTGGGCTCCGACGCCGGCCTGCGGGACCTGGACTCCACCCTCGCCTTCCTCGCCGACCGCCGTCCCAGCGTGCACCGGTGATCCGCATCCCCCTCCCGCCGCCGGTCAGCGCGGCACGACGACAGGAGCGCACGTGAGCCACGACCAGCTGTGGGCGACGCCGGCGACGGACCTGGACCGGATGATCGAGGCGAAGGAGGTCTCGCCGACCGAGGTCCTCGACTCCGTGCTCGAGCGGATGGACGCCGTCGAGCCGCAGGTCCACGCGTTCATCACCGTCACCGCCGACCTCGCGCGCGCGGAGGCGGCCGCGGCCACCGAGCGTGCTTCCCGCGGCGAGCGGATCAGCCCCCTGGACGGGATCCCGTACTCGATCAAGGACCTGGAGAACACCGCGGGCATCCGCACCACGCAGGGATCCCCGTTCTTCGCGGACGTCGTGCCCGACACCGACAGCGTCGTCGCGGGCCGGCTCCGCTCCAGCGGTGGGGTGCTGCTCGGCAAGACCAACACCCCGGCCTTCGGCTGGAAGGACATGGCCGACAACCTGGTCGCCGAGCCGACCGTGAACCCGTGGGACACCACCCGGACGACCGGGGCGTCCTCCGGTGGTGCCGCCGCCGCCGTGGCCGCCGGGATGGGCCCGCTGGCGCAGGGGTCGGACGGGGCGGGCTCCATCCGCATCCCGGCGGCGCTGTGCGGGGTGGTGGGCTTCAAGCCCTCGTTCGGGCGGATCCCGGTGCACCCGATCCGCGAGTACTGGGCGCACCGCACCCACATGGGCCCGCTGACCCGCACCGTGGCGGACGCCGCGCTCATGACGTCGGTGATGGCCGGGAACGACGACCGCGACCCC
This sequence comes from Blastococcus sp. SYSU DS0617, assembly GCF_054051075.1. NCBI lineage: Bacteria > Bacillati > Actinomycetota > Actinomycetes > Geodermatophilales > Geodermatophilaceae > Blastococcus > Blastococcus sp. SYSU DS0617. The sequence goes on along the minus strand of NZ_JBJHAO010000007.1, from coordinate 119,578 downwards.
CTCTCGCTCACCTCGGAGCTGGGGGAGTTCGTGCCCCTGCCGGAGTCCGACCGGCCGCTCGCCGGCCGGAAGGTCCGCTGGAGCCCGGACCTCGGGTACGGGGCGGTCAGCCCGGAGGTGGTGAGCGTGGTCGCCGCGGCGGTCTCCGTCCTGGAGGAGCTGGGCGCGGCGGTCGAGGAGAAGGCGCCCGGATGGGAGGACCCCAGCCGGTTCCACCGGGTCATCTACTCCAGCGGCCTCGCCGTCGGGGTCGGCCCGCTGGCCGACCAGCAGCCGGAGTGGGTCGAGCAGGACCTGAGGCGGCTGATCGAGTACGGCCGGTCGCACTCCGCCGTCGATCTCAAGACTGCCGAGATGCAGCGGGGCCGGCTGTACGACGCGGCCCGGGCCCTCTTCGAGGAGATCGACTTCCTGGTCACTCCCGCCATGCCGCTCGAGGCGTGGTCCGCGGAGCCGGGCCCCGGGCCGCAGGAGATCGACGGGCAGCGGCTGGGCGCCCGGGGTCGTTCCTACCTGCTCAACCCCTTCAACCTGACCGGGCAGCCGGCGATCTCCATCCCGTGCGGCTGGACCGAGGCCGGTCTCCCGGTGGGCGTGCAGCTCGTCGGCCGGCGCAACCAGGACATCGACGTCCTCCAGGTCGCGCACGTGCTCGAGCAGCGCCTCGGGCTCGTGGACCGCTGGCCGACGCTCCCCTGAGCGTCGTCGTCCACCGGGAGGCACCGTGCCCAAGATCGTCGACCACGACGAACGGCGCCGGTCGATCATCGAGGCGACCTGGCGGGTGATCGCGCGGGAGGGCATCGCCAGCGCGACCACCCGCGGCATCGCCCGGGAGGCCGGCTGCTCCAGCGGGGTGCTGGCGCACTACTTCGCCGACAAGGCCGAGCTCATGGCCTCGGCCATGCTGGCCGCGCATGCCGAGGTGCACGCCCGGCTCGACCCCGGGCTGACCGGTCTGACGTCGGTCCGCCAGTACATGCTCGAGTGCCTGCCGCTCGACGAGCGGCGCCGGTTCCTGGCCGTCGTCGAGGTGAGCTTCTGGGGGCAGGCGGTCGGCAACCCCCGGCTGGTCGACGTGTACGCCGAGGAGGTCGAGGGGTTCCGCCGCAAGCTGCGCGTCCGTCTGGTCCAGGCGCGCGAGCAGGGTGAGCTGGGACCGGGGGTCGACGTCGAGGCGGTCGTCCACGAGCTGCACGTCCTGAACGACGGGCTGAGCATCCAGGCAGCACTGCACGCGCACAGCGCCTCGGCGGAGCAGCAGACCGCCATGCTCGACGCGATCCTCGACCGGATCCGCAGCTCCGTCCCGTGACCCGCGGGGGACCGTCCCGCTGCGGTCAGACCGGCGCGACCGCCGACCAGCGGACGGTGACCTCGCCGTGCCGCCACCGCCGCGACGTGCCCACCAGCGGCCAGCCCTGCTCGGTCAGCGACTCGACGGCGGCGACCCACCGCTGCCGCGGGCCGAAGGTCGACAGCCCGGCCGCGCTCGCCCACGCCGTGTCGAACGCACGCAGGAACTCGTGCACCGGCTGGCCGGGGACGTTGTGGTGGATGAGCGCCTTGGGCAGCCGCTCGGCCAGGTCGGAGGGGGTGTCGATGTCGGACACCCGCGCCGCCAGCGTCAGGGTCAGCGGCCCGTCGGCGTCCAGCGCGACCCACGCCGAGCGCCGTCCCCACTCGTCGCAGGTGCCCTCGACGACCAGCCCGCCGGGTGCCAGCCCGGCGCGCATGGTGTCCCAGGCTCGCGCGGCGGACTCCTCGTCGTACTGGCGCAGCACGTTGAACGCGCGGACCAGCACCGGTTGCAGGCCGGCCAGCTCGAACCCGCCCACGCGGAAGTCCACTCGCGGCGGGTCCCGGTCGTCCGCGACCGCCGCGACGCGCTCGGGATCGATCTCCAGGCCGACGACCTCCAGCCCCTGCACCTCGGGTCCGAGCCGCTCCACCAGCTCCAGCGTCGTGACGGCGGAGGCGCCGTAGCCCAGGTCCACCACCAGGGGCCGGGCGGAGTCGCGCAGCCGCGGCACCTGCGTGGCCAGGATCCACCGGTCGACCCGCCGCAGCCGGTTGGCGTTCGTGGTCCCGCGGGTGGGCAGGCCCAGCGCACGGGCCCGGCCGGCGGCCAGCCGAGGCGCCCGGCGCTGCGGATGAGGGGACAGCGAGGCCCGCTTCTTGTGCTCGCTGCCCGCCTCGCTCACCGGTCCGGAGCCTAGTCCCGGCTACCGTCGAGCCGTGCAGCTGCGATCCGACGTCCCGCTGGCGGAGCTCACCACCCTCGCCGTCGGCGGGCCGGCCGAGCGTCTGCTGGAGGTGGAGACGGCCGAGGAGCTGGTCGCCGCCGTCCGTGACGCCGACGAGGCCGGCCGCCCGCTGCTGCTCCTCGGGGGCGGCTCCAACCTGATCGCCCCGGACGAGGGCTGGCCCGGTGACGTCGTCGCGGTCCGCACGCGCGGCATCCGCCGGGACGGCGACCGGCTCACGGTGCAGGCGGGGGAGGACTGGGACGGACTGGTCGCCCGCACCGTCGCCGAGGAGCTGGCCGGCATGGAGGCGCTGTCGGGGATCCCGGGGTCCACGGGCGCCACCCCCGTGCAGAACGTGGGCGCCTACGGCCAGGAGGTGGCGCAGACGATCAGCGGGGTCCGGGTCTACGACCGCGCCGAGAAGGTCGAGCGGGCGCTGGCCCTCGCCGAGTGCGGGTTCGCCTACCGCGACAGCCGGCTCAAGCGCGAGCCCGGCCGCTTCGTCGTCCTGGAGGTCGCCTTCGACCTGCATCCGGGGCCGCTGTCCCGTCCGGTCGGCTACGCCGAGCTGGCCCGGACGCTCGGCGTGGAGATCGGGCAGTCCGCCCCGCTCGCCGCCGTCCGCGAGGCGGTCCTGCAGCTCCGGCGCGGCAAGGGGATGGTCTGGGACCCGGCCGACCCCGACTCGCGCAGCGCCGGCTCGTTCTTCACCAATCCCATCGTCCCGGTGAAGCGGGCCGTCGAGGGCTGCCCGAGCTGGCCGGCCGGCGACGGTCAGGTCAAGCTCAGCGCCGCCTGGCTGGTGCAGCACGCCGGCTTCGGCCGCGGCACGCGCGACGGCCTCGTGGGCACGTCGTCCCGGCACAGCCTGGCGCTCACCACCGAGCACGGCGCCACGGCGACCGAGCTGCTCGCCTTCGCCGACCGCATCGTCGCCACGGTGCAGGAGCGCTTCGGCGTCCACCTCGACCGCGAGCCCACCGCGATAACACCGTCGTCCTCCGGACGACACCGCGACCAGGAGCCGTCCCCCGGCTGAGCGGAGCCGCTGCGTCACGCCTGCGCGGACCCCTCCGGGGCCCACTCGGCGCGACAGGACGGGTTGGGGAAGTCGGTGTCAGCGGGCGCCCGGAGGGGCCAACTTCCCGGAAGTTGCGCTCGGAGTCAGTCCTCCTCGCGGAAGACCTTGTGCTGGGCGGCCTGGGCGCGCGGGCGGACCACCATGAGGTCCACGTTCACGTGGTGCGGCCGGGTGAGCGCCCAGGCGATGCAGTCGGCGACGTCGTCGGCGACCAGCGGCGCGCGCACGCCGCGGTAGACCGCGTCCGCCCTCTCCTGCGACCGCAGCCGGTTGAGCGAGAACTCCTCGGTGTGCACCATGCCCGGCGCGATCTCGATGACCCGCACGGGCTCGGCCACCAGCTCCAGCCGCAGGGCCCCCACCATGGCGTGCACGCCGTGCTTGGCCGCCGTGTAGGAGCTCCCGCCCTCGTACGTGACGAGTCCGGCGGTCGAGCTGACGACGAGCACGTCGCCCGCGCCCGACTCCCGCAGGGCCGGCAGCAGCGCCTTGGTCACCCGCACCGTGCCGAGCACGTTCACCTCGTAGGTGCGGGCCCACGAGTCGAGGTCGGCGTCGGCGACGGCGTTCGCGTCGAACGCCCCGCCCGCGTTGTTGACCAGCACGTCCACCCGGTCCAGCGCGGCCGCGAAGGCATCCACCGAGGCCTGGTCGGTGACGTCCAGCGGCAGGGCCCTGGCCCCGATCGACGCCGCCAGCTCCTCCAGCCGCTCGACCCGTCGGGCGCCGACGACGACGTCGAAGCCCTCGGCCGCCAGCCGCGTCGCGGTGGCCGCGCCGATGCCGCTGGAGGCCCCGGTGACGACAGCGGTGCGCCCTGCGCCGGGGCCCTCGGAGCTACTGGACCGGGTGAGAGGTGGGACACCTGACATGTGCTCATCCTGACCCTGTTGCAGGATGGAAGACCGACGGGGTCGCCGACGTTGCATCGAGCAACGATCCGGACCAGAGGAACAGCAGAGCGGGAGGACAGCACGTGCCCGCTTCCCGCCCGTTCCGCACCGGCGCGCCCCGGCGGGTGGCCACGCTGTCGGTGCACACCAGCCCGCTCGACCAGCCCGGTGCCGGCGACGCCGGCGGCATGAACGTCTACATCGTCGAGGCCTCGCGGCGGCTGGCCGCCCGCGGCATCGAGGTCGACATCTTCACCCGCGCCACCTCCAGCGACCTGCCGCCCGTGGTCGAGATGAGCCCGGGCGTCACCGTCCGGCACGTCAACGCCGGGCCGTTCGAGGGCCTGGGCAAGGAGGAGCTGCCCGCGCAGTTGTGCGCCTTCACCGCGGCCGTGCTGCGCGAGGAGGCCCAGCACGAGCCGGGCTTCTACGACGTCGTCCACTCGCACTACTGGCTGTCCGGCCAGGTCGGCTGGCTGGCCCGCGACCGGTGGAGCGTGCCGCTGATCCACACCGCGCACACGCTGGCCAAGGTCAAGAACGAGGCGCTGGCCGCCGGTGACCGGCCCGAGCCGCGCGCCCGCGTCATCGGCGAGGAGCAGGTCGTCGCCGAGGCCGACCGGCTGATCGCCAACACCGACGAGGAGGCGCGCCAGCTCGTGCGTCTCTACGGCGCCGACCCGGCCCGCACCCTCGTCGTCCCGCCCGGCGTCGACCTCGACCGGTTCGCCCCGGGCGACCGCGCCGCCGCCCGCCGCGCGGTCGGGATGGCGCAGGACGCGATCGTGCTGCTGTTCGTCGGCCGCATCCAGCCGCTCAAGGCGCCCGACGTCCTCCTGCACGCCGCGGCCGCCCTGCTCGAGGACGACCCCGCGCTGCGCAGCCGGCTGCGCGTCCACGTCGTCGGCGCCCCCAGCGGCTCCGGCCTGGACGCACCCGAGCAGCTCCAGAAGCTCGCCGGGGCACTGGGCATCGCCGACGTCGTCACGTTCTTCCCGCCGCAGCCGCCGGAGCAGCTGGCCGACCACTACCGCGCCGCCGACGTCACGGTCGTGCCGAGCCACAACGAGTCCTTCGGCCTCGTCGCCCTGGAGTCCCAGGCCTGTGGCACGCCGGTCGTCGCCGCGGCCGTCGGGGGCCTGCCGACGGCGGTGCGCGACGGCGTCTCCGGTGTGCTGGTCGCCGGGCACGACCCGGACGACTACGCGGCCGCGGTGCGTGCGGTGCTGGCCCGCCGCGAACTGCTCGCCGCCGGCGCGCGGCGGCACGCCGGGCGGTTCTCCTGGGACCGCACGGCCGACGCGCTGATCGAGGCCTACACCGCGGCGGCGCGCGACATGGCCGCCGCACCCGTCCGCCCCGCACGCGAGCGCCTGCTCGGACCGCTGCGCGTGCTGCCCGGGATCCAGGTGGCGCGATGAGGGCGCCCGGGGGCCGGAGCACCGAGGAGCTCGACGAGGTCATCGACCAGACGCTGCGCGACGCCGAACTGGTCCACGAGCACCCGGGGCCGGGGGTCTGGCTCGTCGACCTGCCCGGCACCAAGAAGCTCAAGACCGTCTGCGGGCTCAGCGTCGGCGAGCACGCGCTGCGGGTCGAGGCGTTCGTCTGCCGCCAGCCCGACGAGAACCGCGAGCAGCTGTGGACCTTCCTGCTGCAGCACAACGCCCGGATGTACGGCGTCTCGTACTCGATCGACAACGTCGGCGACGTCTACCTGACCGGCCGGCTGCCGCACGCGGCGGTCACCCCCGAAGAGCTCGACCGCATCCTGGGCTCGGTCCTCAGCTACGCCGACGACCACTTCAACACCATGCTGGAGATCGGCTTCGGCACGTCCATCCGCCGCGAGTGGGACTGGCGGGTGAAGCGCGGGGAGTCGCTGCGCAACCTGGAGGCCTTCGCGGCCTTCGCCGACCCCGCCCGCCGGGACGCCGACGGCAGCACCGACGCCGGCCGCGGGGAGTGACGACGGACCGCACCGAGGCCGAGGAGGCACCTCCCGGCTACGCCCGCCGCTGGTGGGTGCTCGCCACCATGACGGTGTGCCTGCTCGTGGTGATCATGGGCAACACGATCCTCAACGTCGCCCTGCCCACCCTGCAGCGCGAGCTCGGGGCCACCCAGGCCGAGCTGCAGTGGGCGGTCGACGCCTACATCCTCGTGTTCGCCGGGCTGCTCTTCTCGTGGGGCGTGATCGGTGACCGGATCGGCCGCCGCCGGGTGCTGGTCATCGGCCTGTCCATCTTCGCCCTCGCCTCCGTCATGGCCGCCCTGAGCGACAGCCCGATCGAGCTCATCGCCTGGCGGGCGGTCATGGGCGTCGGGGGTGCGGCCGTGCAGCCGACCACCCTCGCGGTGATCACCAACGTCTTCCCCGGTCCCGAACGCGGCCGGGCCATCGGCGTGTGGGCGGGCACCGCGGGCATCGCGGTCGCGGGTGGCCCGCTCGCGGGCGGCGCGGTGCTCGAGCACTTCTGGTGGGGTGCGGTGTTCCTCGTCGGCGTCCCCGTGGCGCTGCTCGGCATCGTGGGCGTGCTGGCCATCGTCCCGGAGTCCAAGGACCCCCACCCCGGCCGGCTCGACGTGCCCGGTGTCCTGCTGTCCATCGTGGCGCTCGGCGGCATCGTCTACGGGATCATCCGTGGTGGCGAGGGCGCCGGCTGGACGACGCCGGGCGTGCTCGTCCCGCTGGTCGGCGGGCTGCTGCTCCTGGCGTTGTTCGTGCAGCTGCAGCGCCGCTCGGCCCACCCGGCGCTCGACGTCTCGCTGTTCCGCAACCCGGCCTTCTCGGCCGCCGCGGCCGCGCTCGGCCTGAACTTCTTCGCCCTGCTGGGCGCGACGTTCTACGTCGTCTTCTACCTGCAGGGCGTACTGGGCTACAGCCCGCTGCAGGCCGGCGCGACGCTCATCCCGGTGGCTCTCGGCATGGCGATCATGGGTCCGCGCAGCTCGGTGCTGGCCGAGCGGTACGGCGCCAAGGTCGTCTGCGCGGTCGGGTTCGCGCTGATCACGTCGTCGTTCCTGGGCTTCCAGCTGCTCGGCGCCGACTCGCCGCTGTGGCTGCTGCTGGTGATCCTGTCCGTGCAGGGCGTGGGCATGGGCTCGGTCATGGCGCCCGCGACGGAGTCGATCATGTCCGTCGTCCCGCGGGAGAAGGCCGGGGCGGGCGCGGCGGTGAACAACTCCGTACGCCAGGTGGGTGGGGCGCTGGGGGTGGCGATCCTGGGCTCGCTGCTGGGTGCGACGTACACCGCCAACCTGGGCGACGCCACCGACGTGCTGCCCGCGGAGGTCCGTGAGGAGGCCGGCGAGTCGATCGTGAGCACGCTCCAGGCCGTCGGCCAGGTGGGCGAGTCAGGGGATGCCGAGGCGGCGGCAGCGGCGGCCGGGCTGGTGGAGCCCGCCCGGGAGGCCTTCGTCGACGCCATGCACATCACCGCCATCGGGACGGCGGGTGCCGGCGCGATCGCCGTCGTCGTCGTGCTCGTCTGGCTGCCGGGGCGCCGCGACCGGGTGACTGCGCCCACCCGCTGAGGTGGTGCGTGCACCGGGCTCGCGCTGCGGCCGGACGTCGTTCGGGCAGGATGTGGTCGTGACTTCTACGGGAACCCTCGTGCTGCTCCGCCACGGCGAGAGCGAGTGGAACAAGGCCAACCTGTTCACCGGCTGGGTCGACGTCCCCCTGACGGACAAGGGCCGCGTGGAGGCCGCCCGCGGTGGGCAGTTGCTCGCGGAGCACGGTCTGCTCCCCGACGTCTCGCACACCTCGCTGCTGCGCCGGGCCATCATGACCGCGGAGCTGGCCCTGCACGAGGCCGACCGGCAGTGGATCCCGGTCCACCGCTCCTGGCGGCTCAACGAGCGGCACTACGGCGCCCTGCAGGGCAAGGACAAGGCCGCCACCCTCGCCGAGTACGGCGAGGAGCAGTTCATGACCTGGCGCCGCTCCTACGACACCCCGCCGCCGCCGATCGAGCCCGGCAGCGAGTTCGCCCAGGACGGCGACGCCCGCTACGCCTTCCTCCCGCCGGAGGCCCGCCCGGCCACCGAGTGCCTGGCCGACGTCGTCGTGCGCATGCTGCCCTACTGGTACGACGCGATCGTGCCCGACCTGCGCCAGGGCAAGACGGTGCTCGTCGCCGCGCACGGCAACAGCCTGCGCGCGCTGGTGAAGCACCTGGACGGGATGGGGGAGGACGAGGTCGTCGGCCTCAACATCCCGACCGGGGTGCCGCTGCGCTACGACCTGGACGACGACCTGCGCCCGGTGACCCCCGGTGGGCAGTACCTCGACCCAGACGCCGCGGCCGCTGCCATCGAGGCCGTCAAGAACCAGGGCAAGCACTAAGCACTGACGAGCCGGCCCCGGAGGGGTCGGCGAGGAGGTGCTCGAAGCCGCCCCGCGAGGCGCGCCGACGAGCGGGGGCGGGGACCATCCCCCGAGGAGGCAGCGGGAAGGGGCTCAGCTCAGGTCGGGGACCCCTCCTGACCGCGGTGTCGTCCGGAGGACGACGGTGTCATCGCCGCGGTGCGGTCCGGAGGACCGCCATGTCACCAATCAGATGGGGGTGCTGGCCTCGGGGACGTGCCGCTCGCCGGTCACCAGGTAGACCACCCGGCGGGCGACGCTGACCGCGTGGTCGGCGAAGCGCTCGTAGTAGCGGCCGAGCAGCGTGACGTCGATGGCGGTCTCGACGCCGTAGGGCCAGCTGTCGGCGAGCAGCTCCCGGAACAGCCCGCGGTGGATGCGGTCCATGGCGTCGTCGTCGGTCTCCAGCTCGCGCGCCTTCGCGACGTTCTGCGAGGCGATCACGGTGCCGGCCTTGGCGACCAGCATCTCCGCGACGTGGCCGGCCTCGAGGAACGCCGGGCGCACCTCCTGCGGGACGGCGTGGTCGGGGAAGCGCATCCGGGCCACCTTGGCGATGTGCTCGGCGAGGTCACCCATGCGCTCGAGGTCGCTGGCGATGCGGGTGGAGACGACGATCGTGCGCAGGTCCGTCGCGACCGGCTGCTGACGCGCGAGCAGTGTGAAGCAGCGCTGGTCGATGCTCTCCCGCGTCGCGTCGATCTGCTCGTCACCGGCGATGACCAGGTCGGCGAGGGCGACGTCCGCGTCGAGCAGTGCCGTCGTGGCGGTGCTCATCTGCGACCCCACGGAGTTGGCCATCTCGACCAGGCAGCCGCGGATGTCGTCGAGTTCCTCGTGGTAGCTGTCGCGCACGTCGTCCTCCCCGGTGGCGCAGCACCTCGCCGCACCGCTCCTGCCCGACCTTAGGCCGGTCGCGGGGGGTACCCGGCCGCGCCCAGGTGAACGCGGACCTACGCAGGCGTGAACACTCCCTCGTCCGGGGCGCCCGATCAGGTGTTCGGTCCGGAGCGGGTTCCCGGCAGACCTAGCATCGGCACCGTGAGTCCGTCGGTCGCCCTCGTGGTGGGCCTCGTCCTGGGTGGGGTCGTGGCCCTCACGGTCGTGCTCGGCTCGCGCCGCAGCTTCGACGGGCCTCGCCCCGACCCCCAGGTCGTTCCCCTGCCGGAGGCCGCGATGGCCCGGCGGCTGCTCGACCTCATGGACCCGGCGGTGCTCGTGGTGGACGCCGACGACGCCGTGCTGCTGGCCAACCCGGCCGCCCGCGCGCTGGGCATCGTGCGCGGCACCCGGCTGCTGGTGCCCGACCTGCTCGACCTGGCCCACGGGGTGCGCTCCGGCGCCGGCCGGCGTACCGACGTCCGGCTGCCCGGGAACCTGGTCGGTGCCGGCCCGCGGGTGATGAGCGTGCACGGGGTGCGGCTGGACAGCGGCGCCGCCCCGCCCCCCGGCCCGGTCGCGCTCGTGCTGGAGGACGTCACCGAGACCCGCCGCACCGAGGCGGTGCGCCGCGACTTCGTCGCCAACGTCGGCCACGAGCTGAAGACGCCGGTCGGCGCGCTGGCGCTGCTGGCGGAGGCGATCGAGGGCGCGGCCGACGACCCGGAGGCCGTGCAGCGCTTCGCCGCCCGCATCGCGCACGAGGCCGACCGGCTCGGACGCCTCGTCCGGGAGCTCATCGACCTGTCCCGGCTGCAGGGCGGCGAGCCGCTGCCCGAGCTTGTCCCGGTGCCGGTCGACCGCGTGCTGGCCGAGGCCGTCGACCGCACCCGGACCGCCGCGCGCGCCAAGCGGCTGGACATCGCCGTCGGCGGTCAGGCCGGCCTGGTGGTCCGCGGGGTGGAGAGCCAGCTCGCCACCGCGGTCACGAACCTGCTCGCCAACGCGGTCGCGTACAGCACGGGGGAGTCGCGCATCGCCGTCGCCGCGCGGGCCCGGTCGGGCTTCGCCGAGATCACCGTGACCGACAGTGGCATCGGCATCCCCCGCCAGGACCGGCAGCGGGTGTTCGAGCGGTTCTACCGGGTGGACCAGTCGCGGGCCAGCAGCACCGGCGGCACGGGGCTGGGCCTGGCCATCGTCAAGCACGTCGCGAGCAACCACGGTGGATCGGTCTCCGTGTGGAGCGAGGAGGGGCTGGGCTCGACCTTCACCCTTCGCATCCCGCTCGCCGCCGCACTGCCCGAGGCCCTCGCATCGGATGCACCTGCTACCGGCGACGCCGTCGCCGCTGACCCCGGAAAGGGGACCGCATGACCCGCGTGCTGGTCGTGGAGGACGAGGAGTCCTTCTCCGACGCGCTGTCCTACATGCTCCGGCGGGAGGGCTTCGACGCCGTCGTCGCCTCCACCGGCCCGGAGGCGCTCGCCGAGTTCGACCGCGGCGGAGCCGACATCGTCCTGCTGGACCTGATGCTGCCGGGCCTCCCCGGCACCGAGGTCTGCCGCGCGCTCCGTGCCCGCAGCGGCGTGCCGATCATCATGCTGACCGCGAAGGACGGCGAGATCGACAAGGTCGTCGGCCTGGAGCTGGGCGCCGACGACTACGTCACGAAGCCCTACTCCGCCCGCGAGCTGGTGGCGCGCATCCGGGCGGTGCTGCGGCGCCGGGGTGAGTCCACCGAGTCGGCCTCGGCGGAAGCCGTGCTCGAGGCCGGTCCGGTCCGGATGGACGTCGAGCGGCACGTCGTGGCCATGGACGGCGAGCCGGTCGCCCTGCCGCTCAAGGAGTTCGACCTGCTCGAGTTCCTGCTGCGCAACACCGGCCGGGTGCTGACCCGCGCGCAGCTGATCGACCGGGTGTGGGGCGCGGACTACGTCGGCGACACCAAGACGCTCGACGTCCACGTCAAGCGGCTGCGGGCCAAGCTGGAGCCCGACCCGGCGAACCCCAAGTACCTGCTGACCGTCCGCGGTCTGGGCTACAAGTTCGACGCCTGACCGCGGCCCCGGGAGGGGCCGGTCGCTAGTCCTTCAGCTCGTCGATCTTCTCCGACGCCTCGGCCTTGGTCAGGTCGTCGGGGACGTCCTCGTCGGTGCCGCGGGCCAGGGTCTCCAGGTAGCTCTTCTGCGCCCCGGTGGCCGGCTCGTCGCCGGTCACCCAGTCGGACGGGTCCTTCTCCAGCGTCGGGTCCTGCTGCTGCGATTCGCTCATGTGTTCGATGCTAGGCGGGTGCCGGCGTCTCCGCTCGTCGGACGGCGACCTCCAGTGCGGCGCTGCGCCGGGCCTGTGCCAGCCGGCGTCCGGTGCGGTGCACGTGCTCCTCGCCGCACGTGGGGCAGGTGACGGTGACGGCGATGTGGTCGGGGTGGTTGGCGATCGACCGGAGCGAGTCCGGCGTCGCCAGCACGCGGTGCCCGGTGGCCGGGCAGGTGATCAGCAACATGCGGGCAGCCTGCTCGGAGGCCAGAACCCGGACGAGTGGCAGGAGTGACCGCCGTCGCAGGTTTTCTGCCATCATGCCCGCATGACGCTTCCCGACCGTCCGCTCGTGGTCAGCGCCGTCGTCGCCGACGGGCTCATCGGCAGCTTCGGGCTGGGCGTCTGCCACGAGGTGTTCGGCTACGACCGCGCCCACCTCGGCCTGCCGCGGTTCGACTTCGCGGTGGTCGCCGAGACGCCCGGGATCCTGCGGACGGACACCGGCCTGGGCGTGCTCGTCGAGCACGGTCTGGACCGCCTCGATCGGTCGGACATCGTGCTGATCACCGCCTGGGAGCTGTTCGAGCACGTCCCGCCGCCGGCGCTGCTCGACGCGCTGCGCGCCGCGCACGCCCGCGGCGCCACGCTGATCAGCTCCTGCACGGGCGTCTTCGTGCTGGCCGCCGCCGGCCTGCTCGAGGGCCTGCGGGTGACGACGCACTGGCGGTGGGCCGGCGAGCTCGCCGGCCGCTTCCCGGGGCTCGACGTCGACCCGGGAGTGCTCTACGTGGACAACGGCACGATCCTCACCGGCGCGGGCACGGCCGCCGGGGTGGACACCCTGCTGCACCTGGTGCGCCGCGAGTGGGGCGCGGCGGCCTCCAACTCGCTGGCCCGCGAGATGGTCGTCCCGCCGCACCGCGACGGCGGCCAGGCGCAGTTCGTCGACGCGCCCGTCGCCCGGTGCGAGGACGACCTGCTCGGCGTCGTCCTGGAGTGGGCGAGCGCCCACCTGGCCGAGGACCTGAGCGTGGAGGTCCTCGCCCGCCGGGCGCTCATGAGCCCGCGGACCTTCGCCCGGCGCTTCAAGGCGACGACGGGGACGACGCCGCACGCCTGGCTGCTGGGCCAGCGGCTCTCGGCGGCCGAGACGCTGCTGGAGGAGAGCGACGCCCCGGTCGAGGAGATCGCGCGGCTCGTCGGCTTCGGTACCGCCGCCGGCCTGCGCGAGCAGTTCGCGCGCCGGCGGGGGGTCTCCCCGCGCGCCTACCGGCAGACCTTCCGGTCAGGAGGGGCGGCGCAGGTGCAGCTGGACGGGCGTCGCGCGGGGCCGGAGGGTGGGGGAAGGGCTCGCGGGGTGGGGGGCGATCATCCCCTGGTCGAGGCGGAGCTCGGTCAGCCGGCGTAGCTCCGCGTAGGCGGCCGCCCCCACCAGCGCGGTCAGCTCGGCCGCATAGGTGTCGACCAGGGGCTCGGGCGAGACGTGGGCGGCGGGCGCCCCCGTGCACCACCAGTGCAGGTCCTGCCCCCCGGGGCCCCAGCCGCGGCGGTCGAACTCGCCCACCGTGCTCACCAGCACCCGGGTGCCGTCGGGCCGGTCGACGTGCTCCTGCTCCCGCCGCACCGGCAGCTGCCAGCAGACGTCGGGCTTGGTGGTCAGCGGGTGCAGGTCGTGCCGCAGCGCCATCCGGTGCAGGGCGCACCCGCCTCCGCCCGGGAAGCCGGGCCGGTTGAGGAACACGCAGGCGCCGTCGACGACCCGGGTGCGCAGCGACCGGGCGCCCTCCTCGGCGTCGTCGGCCGCACCGGATGTCTCCGGGTCCTCGGCGTCGTCCTCCTCGGTCCAGGCGTCCCGCCCCACGGGCGCCAGCTGCCAGTCCTCGTCGTCGAGGTCGGCGACGGCCGCGGTGACCCGGGCCAGGTCGTCCTCGTCGGTGAAGAAGGCGCCGTGGCTGCAGCACCCGTCGTCGGGCCGCCCCTCGACGACGCCGGCGCAGCCACGGCCGAAGATGCACGTCCAGGCCGAGGCCAGCCAGGTCAGGTCGGCGCGGACGACGTGCCCGGGATCGGCGGGGTCGGCGAACTCCACCCACTCCCGGGCGAAGTCCAGGGGTACCTCGTCGGGTGGTTCGTCCGGCACCCGCCCAGCCTAGTGAGAGGGCCCTCCTCCTCCCGCCCCGCTCCGCTCGACGCGAGCCTCTGGACGGGGCCAGGCAGACTGGCCCCATGCGGCTGGGTGTGCTCGACGTCGGTTCCAACACGGTCCACCTGCTCGTCGTCGACGCCCACCGCGGTGCGCACCCCACCCCGATGCACGACGACCGCTGGGCGGTGCGGCTGGCCGAGCACGTCGGGCCGGACGACGTGCTGTCGCGCGTGGGGGAGAAGGCGCTGCTGCAGTCGGTGCAGGAGGCCTGCGACCAGGCGGAGAAGCAGGGCTGCGACGACTTCATGGCGCTGGCCACCTCCGCGATCCGCGAGGCGCGCAACGGGCAGGACGTGCTCGACCGCATCCGGCGCTCCACCGGGGTGGAGCTGCAGGTGCTCACCGGCGAGGACGAGGCGCGGCTGACCTTTCTCGCGGTCCGCCGCTGGTTCGGGTGGAGCGCCGGCCGCCTGCTCGTGCTCGACATCGGCGGGGGCTCACTGGAGCTGGCCGCCGGGATCGACGAGCTGCCCGACGTGGCGCTCTCGCTGCCGCTGGGGGCGGGGCGGATGACCCGCCGCTTCCTGCCCGACGCGCTCGACGGTGGTCGCCCCGACCTGGCCGCGCTGGAAGCGCTCGAGGAGCACGCCGCCACCCTGCTGGAGCCGGCCGTCGAGAAGCTGCGCGCCGCCGGGGCGCCTGATCTCGTGGCCGCGACGAGCAAGACCTTCCGCACCCTCGCGCGGCTCACCGGGGCGGCGCCGTCGTCGGCCGGCATCCGGACGCCGCGCGAGCTCTCCCTGACCGGCCTGGACCAGCTGGTGCGCTTCGTGTCGCGCATCGAGTCCGGCGCGCTGGCCGAGCTGCCGGGGGTCTCCGCCAACCGGGCGCACCAGGTTCCTGCGGGAGCGACTGTCGCTGCCGCCTCCATGCGCCTCCTGGACGTACCGTTCGTGCGGATATGCCCCTGGGCCCTGCGCGAGGGTGTGATCCTGCGGAGGCTGGACTCGTTGGGAGGAGCGTGATGGCCGAACCGGACTGGAACCCGGACACGGGTGGGCGCCCGCTCGCGGAGATCCTGCGCGAGGCGGGCATCGACACCTCGCGGGCGGCCAAGCGGCGCCGGTGGGACGAGCCCGACGAGCCCGTGCGCCAGCGCCGTCCCGACGCCCGGCCGCCCGCCGACCGGCCCTTCGGCCGCCGCCGGAGCGACGTGGAGGAGCAGGACACCGGTGCGGTCCGGTCCGGCGCGACCCGCGCCGGCTCACGCCCGCTCAGCGCGTCCCGGGCCGCCCCCGGCGCCGGATCCCCACCCGTCCGGCCCTCCGAGGACCGGCGTGCGGTGTCCGGTCCCACGACCACCGCCCTCCCGGAGGTGCGGCCCGACCGCTCCCCGGCGGCGCCGCACCCGTCGGCTCCGCTCCCCGACATCCCGCTGGGTGCGCTGCGCGGTGACCGCGTCGCGGAGCGCGTCACCGGTCGGGACACCGGCCGGGTCGCCGATCGCGCCGTGGGCCGGGACACCGGCAGGGTTGCCGACCGCGGCGTCGGCCGGGACACCGGCAGGGTCGCCGATCGCGCCGTCGGCCGGGACACCGGCCGGGTCGCCGATCGCGCCGTCCGTCCCGGTCACCGTGCCGCGCACCGCGACGAACTGTCGTCCACGGGCCCGATCCCCGTCGTCCGCGCCGGCGACGTCGACGACCTGGACGAGGACGCCAGCCCGCTGGCCTGGCTGCGGTTCGTGGGCGAGCTGCTCATCGCCCTGGCCGTGGGCGTCGGCGTCTTCTTCGCCGCCACGGTGTTGTGGGAGATGGCCGCCTACGTCGCGGTGCTGCTGGTGCCGCTCGCCGTGGCCGGCCTGGTCGCGGGTGTCGGCATGTGGCGGCAGCGGCAGGGGGCCGAACCCGTCGGCCCCCGCCTGCTCGCCCTCCTCGTCTTCGCCGGCACGCTGCTCACCATCGTTCCCGCGGCGCAGCTGCTCGCCACCCGCTGATCTCCGGCGCGCCGGCCCCGCTCACGCCGTCGCGTCGGCCGCCTCGTCGTCCTGGGCGGTGGCGAACTCCTCCACGATGGCTGACGAGAAGGCCTCCAGGTCGTCGGGCTTGCGGCTGGTGATCAGGTTGCCGTCGACGACGACCTCCTCGTCCACCCAGTCGGCCCCGGCGTTGCGCAGGTCGGTCTGCAGCGAGGGCCACGAGGTCATCCGCCGGCCGCGGACGACGTCGGCCTCCACGAGCACCCACGGGGCGTGGCAGATCGCGGCCACGGGCTTGCCGGCCTCGAAGAAGGCCTTCACGAAGGCCACGGCGTCGGCGTCGGCCCGCACGAAGTCGCCGTTGATGACCCCGCCGGGCAGGACCAGGGCCGCGTAGTCGTCGGGGTCGGCGTCGGCGACCGTGCTGTCGACCTTCTTGGTGTCGCCCTTGTCGATGTGCTCGTAGGCCGTGATGGTGCCCGCCTCCAGCGACACCAGCTCCGGCTCCGCGCCGGCCTCCTCCAGCGCCTGCCACGGCCGGTCCAGCTCGACCTGCTCGACGCCGTCGGTCGCCAGGACCGCCACCCTCATCCCGCTCAGTTCTCCTGCCATGTCGCCGCCGCTACCCGGGGCCCCGCCGGCACACACACCGGCGCACTACGGTTCGGTCGTGTCCGTGCTCACCCGCCCCGAGGTGCGGCGCCTCGTGGAGCACCCCGTGCTGGGCCGGCTGCTCGCCGGCCGGCTCGTCGCCGGCGCGCGGGCCGAGGACGGGCTGGCCGTGGCCGCCGCGCTCGTCGCCGAGGGGCGCGCCGTGGCGCTGGAGCACCGGCCGGGACCCGGGGACGACGGGGCCGCCGAGCTGGCCGCGCTGATCGCCCGCGTGCGGTCCTCGGGGCCGCCCGGGGACTGCGAGCTGACGGTGCCGGTGGACCGGCCGGCCGTCGCCCGGCGGCTCGCCGGAGCTGCGGCCGCGGCCGGTCTGGGCATCGTGTTCGACGGCGACCCCGGACCGGTGGACGCGCTGCTGGCCGAGCACCCCGGCGCACGGGCCGTCGTCCGGGCGGGGGAGCCGCGGGCACTGGCGCGCTGCCGGGCGCTCGCCGGGAGCCGGGTGCGGTTGCGGGGCTCCGGACCCGCTGCCCGACCGGCCTTCGTCCGCTGCGTCGACGTCCTGATGGCCGGCGACGGCAGTCCGGCCGTCGCCACGGGCGATCCACGACTGATCGCCATCACCGGAGAGCGCGCGGCCTGGCACGGCCGCGCGCCCGAGAGCTGGGAGCACGTCATGCCCTGGAAGGTCCGAACCCCCGAGCAGCAGCGGCTCGCGGCCGCCGGTGCGACGGTGCGGGTGGCCGTCGTGTCCGGAGCCGGCGCGGTCACCGCCCTCCTGGGCCGCCCGGGTGGGTTCCGGTGAGCGCCCCGGAGCGCCGCGGCGTGGCCGTCGTCGGCGGAGGCCGGATCGGCGAGGCGCTGCTGTCGGGAATGGTCCGGCGCGGCGGTCCGGCGGACGTCGTCGTCTGCGAGCGCAGCGCCGAACGGGGCGCCGAGCTGGCCCAGCGGTACGGGGTGGACCTGGTCGATCTCGCCGGCGCGGCGGCCCGGGCCCGCGTGCTGCTCCTCGCGGTGAAACCGCAGGACATCGACGTCCTGCTGGGTCTGCTGGCCGGGCACCTGGACCCCGACCACCTCGTCGTGTCGGTCGCGGCCGGCGTGACCACCGCCCGGATCGAGGCGGCCCTGCCGGCCGGGGTCCCGGTCGTGCGGGTCATGCCCAACACCCCGGCGCTGGTGGACGAGGGGATGAGCGTCCTCTCGGCCGGCGCGCACGCCGGCGACGCGCACCTCGACGAGGCCGAGGCGCTGCTGGCCGCGGTGGGCCAGGTCCGGCGGGTGCCCGAGGCGCAGCAGGACGCCGTCACCGCGCTGTCCGGCAGCGGTCCGGCGTACTTCTTCTACCTCGTGGAGGCGATGGTCGACGCCGGGGTGGCGCTCGGGCTGTCCCGGGAGCTGTCCGTCGACCTGATCGTGCAGACGGCGCTGGGGGCGGCGGTGATGCTGCGTGACTCCGGGCAGGAGCCGCAGGCGCTACGGGCCGCGGTCAGCAGCCCCGGCGGGACGACCGTCGCGGCCATCGCCGAGCTCGACCGGCACGACGTGCGGGCGGCGATGGCGGCGGCGGTGTCTGCCGCGCACGCCCGCTCGCTGGAGCTAGGGACGTCGAGCGCCTGAGACCTCCGGGTCCGGTGTCAGGGCAGGGGAGCGGGTGACCGCTGATCCGCCTGTCGTCTCCTCGTGCTCACTCCGCGCGAGCGGGCGAACACACTAACGGGGGAAGCGCCACAAAGCGAGCACGCTGCGTCGTTTCCTCGTCACCCGTCTGCGTGACACGCGGATCAACTTGTCGATCGGTCGACATAGGTGCACATCTGCCCAGGACGGATCGGTCCGTCTGTTCGATTCATCCATCGCTCCTGTCACGCCTGTCCCCTTACGCTCTGTTGCAGCACGTGCGTGTTCAGTTGCCGGTGGGGAAGCCGGCGCCACGACGCGAGCTAGGTCCGGAGACGAAGTCATGACCATGCCCCAGCGCCACCACGCCGCCACCGTCGTCCGCCCGGGGATCCCCGGCCAGCGTCCGATGGGCCGTCCGATGCAGGCCTCCGCCGTCGCCCGTCCCGTGCCCGCCGCCCACCCGGCCGCCATGCCCCTGGGTCGCCCGAGCGTCCCGGCCCCCCGCGCCGCCGTCACCTTCCTGACCGTCGCCGAGGTCGCCGCGATGATGCGCGTCTCCAAGATGACCGTGTACCGCCTCGTGCACGCCGGCGACCTCTCCGCCGTCCGCGTCGGCCGCTCGTTCCGCGTCCCGGAGCGCGCCGTGCAGGACTACCTGCGCGACGCCTACACCGACATCGCCTGAGTCGGAACACTGTCGTCCTCCGGACGACGACCGCGACCACGAGCCGTCCCCCGGGACGGTTGAGCCGCACCGTCGCGCCTGCGCGGACCCTCCGGGCCCACTCGGCACGACACCCGCGGCCACGAGCCGTCCCCCGGGATAGCTGAGCCGCACCGTCGCGCCTGCGCGGACCCTCCGGGCCCACTCGGCACGACACCCGCGGCCACGAGCCGTCCCCCGGGACGGCTGAGCCGCACCGTCGCGCCTGCGCGGACCCCTCCGGGGCCCACGCGGCACGACAACCGCCTTCGGATCCCGCCGTCTCCCGCGCCAACGTCGCCGCGGGGCGGCTCGGGTACGCTCGGCCACCGGGCGACACCGGGGTAGAGCCCCCGCTGTCGCGTACGAGCTGATCATCTGCGACGAAGTCGGGAGCACCACGTGGGTTCTGTCATCAAGAAGCGGCGCAAGCGGATGGCCAAGAAGAAGCACCGCAAGCTGCTCAAGAAGACGCGCGTCCAGCGACGCAACAAGAAGTGAGCTGAGGCTCGTGCCGCCCGCGGTCGTCCTCGTCACCGGTGTGAGCCGGTGGCTGGGCGGAGCGCTGGCGGCCGAGCTCGCGGCTGACCCCGCCATCGGGCGGGTGATCGGCGTGGACACCGTCCCGCCGTCGCCGGCCATGCTGCGCCGGCTCGGGCGCACCGAGTTCGTGCGCGCGGACATCCGCAACCCGCTGATCGGCAAGGTGATCGCGGCGGCGTCGGTCGACACCGTCGTGCACATGAACATCAGCTCGACCCCGGCCGGCTCCGGCGGGCGTGCCCCGATGAAGGAACTGAACGTCATCGGCACGATGCAGCTGCTCGCCGCGTGCCAGGCGGCCCCGTCGGTCCGGCGGTTCGTGCTGAAGTCGACGACCGCCGTCTACGGCGCCTCCTCGCGCGACCCCGCCGTGTTCAGCGAGCAGATGCAGGCCCGGCAGGTGCCCTCCGGCGGTTTCGCCAAGGACAGCGTCGACATCGAGGGCTACGTCCGCTCCTTCGGGCGCCGCCGTCCCGACGTCGACATCGCGGTGCTCCGGTTCACCAACTTCATCGGCCCGCGGATCGACTCGCTGCTGACCGGATTCCTCCGCATGCCCGTGGTGCCCACGGCGATGGGCTACGACGCCCGCGTCCAGCTCCTGCACGAGGACGACGCCCTGGCGGTCCTCGTCCGTGCGACCACCGGCGACTTCGTGGGCACGGTGAACGTGGGCGGCGAGGGCACCCTGCTGCTCTCGCAGGCCATCCGCCGGCTGGGCCGCATCGAGGCGCCGCTGCCCTCGCCCGCCCTGGGCTCGGTCGGCCGGGTCTCCCGCCGCTTCGGCTTCGTCGACTACTCGCCCGAGCAGATGCGGTTCCTCAACTTCGGGCGGGTCGTCGACACGACGGTCCTGCGCACCGGCTTCGGCTACGTCCCGCGGTACACCACGTCGGAGGCGCTGGCGGACTACGCGCGGACGGTGCCGCCGGTGGTCTCACCGCGGCTGGTCGCGACGACGTCCTCCCGGCTCCGCTCGGCCCTGGGCCGGGCCGGCTCGGCGGCGGCGGCACTCGGAGAGCGGCTGAACCCGGCGCCCCCGGCGCCCGGGCTGCGGGCGGTGCGCGATGCCTGAGGCGCGCGTCATCCCGCTGCGCCCCGACGACGACGAGCCGTTCGTGCCGCCGGCCCCGGCCCCCGGGTGGGAGGACCAGCTCGCCGGCGTGCTGGAGTTCCTCCGCCGCCGCGTGACCGGTGAGTACGAGACCGACGAGTTCGGCTTCGACCCGGACCTGACCGACCACCTCCTGCTGCCCGTGCTCCGGCCGCTGTTCCGCTCCTGGTTCCGGGTGGACACCCAGGGCCTGGAGAACGTGCCCGACACCGGCGGGGCGCTCGTGGTGGCCAACCACTCGGGCACCATCCCGGTCGACGCGCTGATGACGACGGTGGCGCTGCACGACGAGCACCCGGCACAGCGCCGGTTGCGGCTGCTCGGCGCCGACCTGGTGTTCGACGCCCCCTTCGTCGGTGCGCTGGCGCGCAAGCTGGGCACCACGCTGGCCTGCAACGAGGACGCCGAGCGGCTGCTGACCGAGGGCGAGCTCGTCGGCGTCTTCCCCGAGGGGTTCAAGGGCGTCGGCAAGCCGTTCTCCGAGCGGTACACGCTGCAGCGGTTCGGCCGGGGCGGTTTCGTCAGTGCGGCTTTGCGCACCGGTGTCCCGATCGTCCCGTGCGCGATCGTGGGCGCCGAGGAGATCTACCCGATGCTCGGCAACGCCAAGACGGCGGCGCGCCTGCTGGGCGTGCCGTACTTCCCGATCACGCCGACGTTCCCGCTGCTCGGCCCGCTGGGTCTGGTGCCGCTGCCGTCGAAGTGGCTGATCGCCTTCGGGGAGCCGATCGAGACGGCGTCCTACGGTCCGGGGGCGGCCGAGGATCCGATGCTGGTCTTCAACCTGACCGACCAGGTGCGCGAGACGATCCAGCAGTCCCTCTACCGCCTGCTCATGCAGCGCAAGGGCATCTTCGGCTGATCCAGCCCCCGACGCGGTGCGCCGATGCGCCGTCCGACGGCCGGAAACGGTGCGTCAGCGCGCCCTGTCGGCACCCGTCGGCGGATACCAGGGGAACTTGTTGCGACGGCGCAGCGCGAGGGCGCCGCCGACGAGACCGCCGGACAGCGCCGCGGCGGCGACGGTGGGGACGCCGATCTTCGCGGCCTTCCGGCCGGTGCGGAAGTCGCGGATCGTCCAGCCGCGCGCCCTCGCCACCGAACGCAGCTCGGTGTCGGGGTTGACCGCGACCGCCGTCCCGCAGAGCGAGAGCATGGGCAGGTCGTTCGCCGAGTCGCTGTAGGCGGTGCAGCGGGCCAGGTCCAGCCCTTCCCGCTCGGCCAGCGCCAGGACCGCCTCGGCCTTGGCCGGCCCGTGCATG
Organism: Blastococcus sp. SYSU DS0617; assembly: GCF_054051075.1. Classification (NCBI taxonomy): domain Bacteria; kingdom Bacillati; phylum Actinomycetota; class Actinomycetes; order Geodermatophilales; family Geodermatophilaceae; genus Blastococcus; species Blastococcus sp. SYSU DS0617. The sequence goes on along the minus strand of NZ_JBJHAO010000007.1, from coordinate 97,861 downwards.
AGCTCACCGACGAGCCGCCCCGTGTACTGCCCGTCGACCACCTCGGCGACCGTGCCGAGTGCGCCGGTGAGACCGAGCCGGTGGGCGATGATCGAAGCGAGCTCGACCGGCGTCGCGGTGACCAGCCAGACCCGCTGGCCCCGGTCGAGGTGCTGCTGGGCCAGCGCCCGGGTGCCGGCCCAGATCCGGTCGGCCATCAGCTCGTCGTAGATCTCCTCGCTGTGGCGGACGATCTCCGAGACCTCCCGGCCGGCGACGAAGGCCAGGGCGTTCTCGCGGATGGTCAGCATGTCGTCGGGGTTGCCCTCGTTGCCCCCGATCCGGAACTTGGCCTGCTGCCACACGAAGCCGGCCATGTCCCGCGTGGAGAAGTACTTGCGGGCGGCCAGGCCGCGGGCGAACCAGAAGAGCGAGGCGCCCATCATCATCGTGTTGTCGACGTCGAAGAACGCCGCGGCCGCCGGGTCCGGCTCGACGGCGGGCGGGGGCGCGACGTCGGCGGCCGCGGCGGACGCCGCCCCGGCCACGTGGGCCCGGGTCTCCTCGCCGCCCGGTTCACCGGGGCGGATGTCCTTGCGGCTCCGGAAGGGCAGTCGCGGCACGGGCATCCTCCCTGGATCCGGCCCGCCGTGCGGGCGGGTACCGACGTCAGCGACCCTAGCCGGGCGCGCGGAACCGGTCGAAGCGGCTGCTCAGCACTCTCCCAGGTGCAGCAGGCCGCCGACGCAGACCCCCAGTGGCAGGGGGCCGAGGGGCACGTCGAGCACGGGCTTCGGCGTGGCCGTCGACGGCGCCGGCGAGCTCGGCGCCGGGGGCAGCCCGGGCAGGGGAAGGGGCAGAGGGAGCAGGCCGCCGGGAGCGCTGCTCGGCGACGGCACGGGCGCGGGCACGGGCACCGGCGCCGGCGCCGGCTGGTTGCCCGGTGCCGGCAGCGGTGCGGGCGCCGGTGTCGGCTGCCCTCCCCCCGGGCCGGCCGGCACGGTGGGATCGGCGGCCGGGTCCGGAGCGGTGGTCGGGGCCGGGCTCTCCGGCACCGAGCCATCCGGGCCCACGGGGGCGACGGGGCTCTGCGGCGCCGGGGTCGTCGGAACGCATCCCCCGGGCACGGGGCCGAGCCGGTCGGCGCCGGCGATGGCCGGGCCGGTCGGGCAGTCGAGGGCCGCGCGCAGGACGTCGACGCGCTCGGTGATCTCGGCGAGCAGTCCCAGGGACCCGGCGACGTCGTCCGCCGCCGCCGCCGGGACCTCGGCACGCACCGCGTCCAGTTGCGCGGACTGGTCGGCGGTCCACCCGGACAGCCGGTCCAGCGACGCGGTGTCGGAGGTGTCCAGGGCCCGGGTGAGGTGCCAGGAGGCGCCCTCGCGGGTCTGCTCGTCCATCGTCGCGAGGGTGGACCGGACCAGGCTCGCGTCGCCGTCGAGGTCGGCGAGCTCGTCGAGCCGGGTCCGCGCCAGGTCCAGGAGGGCCTGGCCCCGGGAGTCACCGGCCAGCGCCAGCTGCGTCTGCTCGGTGCCGCGCTTCACGCCGTAGAGGACGTCGCCCGGTTGTGCCGCCGTGGACAGCGCCACCAGCGTGGCGAGCGAGGTCACCGTCAGGGCCGCGCCGGCCAGTCCGGCGGTCGCCCGGGTCCGCCAGCGGCCGGCGGGGGCATCGGCGGCGCGGGCGGCGAGCAGCCGGCGCAGCGGCGAGGGGCGGACCGGCTCGGGCGTGCGGACGGCGGCCATCGCGACCAGCCGCTGTCGGGTGGCCCGGCGGAACTCCGGGTCCGGTTCGGCGGCGAGGTGCGGCGAGAGCTCCTGCAGCATCGTGACGACCCGGGCGTCCTGGCTGTCCCCGCCACGGGCAGCACGGCGGGACGGCGCCGCGTTGCTCTCGTGCGTGGTCACGCGGTACCTCCGGTTGCCGGGGCGGCGCGGCCGATCGTCGGCGCACTCGCTCGCAGACGGCTCAACGAGAGCGGGGGCTGCCCGGTTACGCCCTGGAGCCATGGCGTCGCTCTCATCGCAGACCGTCCGGCAGGAGCCCGGCGAGACGACGCACGGCGCGGTGCTGCAGCGCCTTGATCGCACCGTCCTTCTTGCCCATGATCTCCGCCGTCTCGGCCACCGAGAGGCCGTGGATGAAGCGGAGCACGATGCACTCCTGCTGCTCGCTGCCCAGCTGCTGCACGCACGCCAGCAGCTCGCGGTTGGTCAGGTGGGCGACGACGGCGTCCTCGGGACCGTCGGTGATCCGGTCCGCGTCCCGCATGTCCGCGGTGGCGACCTCCAGCCGGTACCGGCTGCTCTTGACGTGGTCGAGCACGATGTTGCGCGCGATGGTGACCAGCCAGGCGCCGACGTCCCGGCCCTGGAAGCTCAGCGAGTCGATCCGGCGCAGCGCCCGCACGAAGGTCTCGCTGGTCACGTCCTCCGCGGTCGCCCGGTCGCCGATCCGGTTGTAGACGTACCGGTAGACCAGCGACACGTAGTGGTCGTAGAGCTGCCCGAACGCCTCGGCGTCGCCCTCCTGCGTCCGCCGGACCCAGTCCCAGACGTCCGGTCCGTCCGCGTCCGCCGGTCCGTCCGCGTCCGCCGGGGCGCCCGCGTCCCCGGGGCCGCCGGTGTCGGGCAGCGCCGCGCCCGGTGCCGCGACGTCGGGCTCGGCGGCGCCGGCCGGAGGCGTCTCCGCGCTCGGCCGGGGGTGCGGCGTCGGCCGCGGCCGCGGGCTCGGGCGCGGGCGCCCGGCCTCTGCCGGCGCCGGCTGCCCGGCGTCGAGGGGGTGCGGCATTGCGGGCGATGACCTCCTCGTCGGCCCGCCGTGCCTGGACCGTCTCCTCCCCGACGCGCTCGGCGACGTACGGCGCGTGAGCTGCGGGGCTGGCCCCATGGTGACAACATCGCCCCAGCCCGTCCACGCCAGCCCGCCGGACGAATCGCCGGTGCCGCCGGCGGAGCGCGAGGCCTGCGCCAACGGAGGAGATGTGTCGGACCTGGAGGCAGGGAGGTCGCTGGCCGCGCTCGTGCGGTCCGCGGCTCGTCAGCGCCCCGACGCGCCGGCCGTCGTCACCCGCGACGAGCGGCTGACCTGGGCGGAGCTCGATGCCACGGTCGACCGTGCCGCCGCCGGGTACGCCGCTCGGGACCTGGTGCCCGGTGACCGGGTGGCGGTGCAGCTGCCCAACGGCCTGGCCTGGCTGCGCGCGGTGCTGGGGGCGCTGCGTGCGGGGCTGGTGGTCGTGCCGGTGAACACCGCCTACACCGAGCCCGAGCTCGAGTACGTCCTCACCGATTCCGGCGCCGCGCTGCTCGTCGCGCCGGCGGAGCGCGACGCCATCGCCGGGGTGCCGGTCTGTCCCGGAGCGCCCGAGGGTGACGGCCCGCCACCCGCGGTCGCCGACGACCCCTCGGAGCTGGCCTTCCTCTGCTACACCAGCGGCACGACCGGACGTCCCCGGGGCGCGATGCTGACCTCGGGTGCGCTGCGGGCCAACCAGGAGCAGTGCCTGGCCATGGAGCCGCCGCCGGTGCGCGCCGACGACCGCGTGCTGCTGGTGCTGCCGCTGTTCCACGTCTACGGCCTGAACGCCGGGTTCGGCCTGGTCGCCGCCACGGGTGCGTGCGCGGTCATCGAGGAGAGCTTCGACCCGCGCGCCACCCTGGCCGTGATGGCCGAGGAGCACGTCTCCGCGGTGCCCGGCGCGCCGCCGATGTACCAGGCATGGCTGGCGCTGGCCGACGCCGCCGGCAGCGATGCGGACGTGCGGCGCGCCTTCGCCGCGGTGCGGGTGGCCTCCTCCGGGGCCGCCCCGCTGCCCGAGGAGGTCTGGACGGCGATGCGTGACCGCGCGGCGGTCACGGTCTGGGAGGGGTACGGGCTGACCGAGGCCTCACCCGTCGTCGCGAGCACCGTGGTCACCGGCCGACCCAAGCCCAACTGCATCGGTGGCCCGCTCCCCGGCATCGAGGTGGCCCTGCGCGACACCGCGGACACCGCCGACCCGACCGACATCGACGACGCCGCCCCGGCGGCCGGCGAGGGGACGGCGGACGGGGCGGAGGAGGAAGGCCCGGACGACGGCCCCGGCGAGGGTCCGGGCGAGCTGTGGATCCGCGGGCCCAACCTCTTCTCCGGCTACTGGCCGGACGGCGCCGACGGGCCCGACGCCGACGGCTGGCTCGGCACCGGCGACCTCGCCTACCGGGACGCCGAGGGCGACCTGCACCTGGTCGACCGGCGCAGCGACCTCATCCTGGTGAGCGGGTTCAACGTCTATCCGGCCGAGGTGGAGCGGGTCCTCGACACCCACCCGGCCGTCGCCGAGAGCGCGGTCATCGGTGTCGCCGATCCGCGCACCGGTGCCGCGGTGCGGGCGGTGGTGGCCCTGGAACGGGATTCCCGGCTCACCGTCGAGGAGCTGCGCGAGCACGCCGCCGGCTCGCTGGCCCGCTACAAGGTGCCCACCTCGGTGCACTTCCTGCCCAGCCTGCCGCACTCGCTGACCGGCAAGGTCAGCCGCGCCCGCCTGCGCGAGCTCGGTCTCACCGGGGTCGCGACGGACGAGGACTCCGATGACGAGTGAAGGCCCGCCGCGCCTGCGGCTGATGACCCGGGTGGGCTGCCACCTGTGCGAGGTCGCCGCCGAGACCCTCGGGCGGATCGCCGGCGAGGCCGGGCTGGTCCCCGACACGGTGGACGTGGACGCCGACCCGGAGCTGCAGGCGGAGTTCGGGGACCGCGTGCCGGTGGTCCTGCTCGACGGCCGCGAGCACTCGTACTTCACCGTCGACGTGCCCCGCCTGCGCAGGGATCTGGGACTCGGCTGAACGACGTGTGAACGGCCGGTGCACGGCGTCCGTCGACGTGGTCTCCACCACAGCGCCACCCGTTCGGGCAGGTCGGCGGGCTGACGCGTCGTCCGGCACTTTGTTCCTGCGTTCACAAGCGGCTACCGTGGCCTCCGCGGTCACCCCGGTGGCCGCGGATTCGAACCTTGTCGTCGTTCTGCGTGTCGTCGCACCGCCCGGTCGCTGCCGGTCGTCGGGGGCGGCCGCTGTGGAGAGCCCGTTGATGCAGCCGCGGCCCCGGACCATCCCGGAGGCCACCGTCGCCCGCCTGGCCGTGTACCTCCGGGTGCTGGCCACGCTCGCCGACGGCGGCCGGAGCACCGTCTCCTCCGGCGAGCTCGCCTCGGCGGCGGGCGTGAACCCGGCCGGGCTGCGCAAGGACCTCTCCCACCTGGGCCCGTGCGGTGTGCGGGGCGTGGGCTACGACGTCGGCCTGCTGCGTGACCGGCTGACCCGCGTCCTCGGCGTGGAGCGGGCCCACGGCTGCGTCCTGGTCGGCATCGGCAACCTCGGCTCCGCCCTGGCCGACTACGCCGGCTTCGGCACGCGCGGGTTCGAGTTCGTCGGCCTGTTCGACGCCTCCCCTGCCCGGATCGGCCAGCGCATCGGCGAGCTGCAGGTCCGCGCGCTGGACGAACTCGAGGACGTCGTCGCCGCGACGGGCGCCTCCATCGGCGTCATCACCACGCCGGCCGAGGTGGCACAGCGGGTGTGCGACCGGCTGGCCGCGGCCGGGGTCCGCAGCATCCTGAACTTCGCGCCCGTGACGCTCACGGCTCCCGTCGGCGTCGACGTCCGCAAGGTCGACCTGTCCGTGGAGCTGCAGGTGCTGGCCTTCCTCGGGCAGCAGCGGGTGCCCGCCGGCGTGGGGGAGTCGGCATGAGCCTCCTGGCAGTGGGGATCAGCCACCGGACCGCACCGGTCGCGCTGCTCGAGCAGTTCGCGATGTCCGACGACGACCGGGTGAAGGCCCTGCACGAGCTGGTCGACGGCGACCACGTGGCCGAGGCGCTGGTCCTGGCCACCTGCAACCGGATCGAGGTCTTCGCCGAGGTCGAGCGCTTCCACGGCGGCGTCACCGACGTCAGCCGGGTGCTCGCCCGCCAGGCGGGCGCCTCCGTCGAGGAGCTCTCCCCGTACGTGACCGTCCACTACGAGGACCAGGCCGTCGCGCACCTGTTCACCGTCGCCGCCGGGCTGGACTCGATGGTGGTCGGCGAGACGCAGGTCCTCGGGCAGCTGCGCGCCGCCTACGCCCTGGCCCGCGAGGAGGGCACCGTCGGGCGGGCGCTGCACCCGATCGCGCAGCGGGCCCTGCGGGTGGGCAAGCGGGTGCACTCCGAGACCGGCATCGACCGCGCGGGGGCCTCGCTGGTCTCCGTGGCGCTGGACCGCGCCGAGGCCCGCATCGGCGACCTCGCCGGCCGCCGCGCGCTGGTCGTCGGCGCCGGGTCCATGGGTGCGCTGGCCGCGACCACCCTGGCCCGCCGCGGTGCCGACGTCGTCATCGGCAGCCGCACCCACAGCACCGCGCAGCGGCTGGCCACGACCCTCGGCGGCCGCGCGATCGAGCTGGCCGAGGCGCCCGGGGAGCTGGCCGCCGCGGACGTCCTGGTGTCCTGCACCGGCGCCTCCGGCATCGTGGTGAGCACCGACGCCGTGGCCACCGCGATGCAGGAGCGCGAGGGCCGCCCCATGGCCGTCGTCGACCTGGCACTGCCCCGCGACGTCGACCCGGGCGTGGCCGCGCTGCCGGGGGTGCACGTCGTCGACCTGGCCCTGCTGCAGGGCGAGCGGGTGGCCGCCCGCGAGGCCGGCGCACCGGCGGCCGGTCCGGTCGCCGCGGACGACATCGACGCCGCGCACGCGATGATCGAGGCCGAGGCCGCGCTGCTGCGCGCCGAGCAGCAGGCGGCTGCTGTGGCGCCCACCGTCTCCGCCCTGCGCAGCCAGGCCGCCGAGGTGGTCGACGCCGAGCTCCTCCGGCTCTCCGCCCGGCTGCCCGACCTGGACCCCCGCTCGCGGCAGGAGATCGCGCGCACGGTCCGCCGCGTCGTCGACAAGCTGCTGCACGAGCCGACCGTGCGGGTGAAGGAACTGGCCGCCGTGCCCGGCGGCACCGACTACGCCGGGGCGCTGCGCGCCCTGTTCGGCCTGGGCATCGACGCCGACGTCGCGGGTGAGACCACCAGCCTGGCCGACGCCGTCACCGTCGACCCCGAGCGCACGGGAGGTACCGCATGACCGCTCTCCGTACCTCCGCCGGGACCACCGCGGGCACGGCCGTGCTCCGCCTGGGCACCCGCGCCAGCGTGCTGGCGCGCACCCAGTCCCAGACCGTCGCCGACGCGATCACCGCCGCCACCGGCACCCCGGTGGAGCTGGTCCACATCACCACCGAGGGCGACCGGTCGCAGGCCGCCATCGCCCAGCTGGGCGGCACCGGCGTCTTCGTCACGGCGCTGCGCGACGCGCTGCTCGCCGGCGAGATCGACCTGGCCGTGCACAGCTACAAGGACCTGCCCACCGCGCCGGCGCCCGGACTGATCCTCGCCGCCGTGCCGCCCCGGGAGGACCCGCGCGACGCCCTGGTCGCCCGCGACGGGCTGACCCTCGGCGAGCTGCCCCCGGGTTCCCGGATCGGCACCGGCGCCCCCCGCCGCGTCGCCCAGCTGCGGGCCCTCGGCCTCGGCCTGGAGGTCGTGCCGATCCGCGGCAACGTGGACACCCGCCTCGGCCGCGTCGCGGGCTCGGCCACCGGCCCCGGCGACCTGGACGCCGTCGTGCTCGCCCGCGCCGGGCTGTCGCGGCTCGGGCGGCTCGACGTCATCACCGAGACCCTCGACCCGCTCCAGGTGCTGCCCGCACCGGCGCAGGGCGCGCTGGCCGTCGAGTGCCGCACCAGCGACGCTCGCACCCGCGAGCTGCTCGGCCGGCTGGAGGACTCCCGGACCCGCGCCTGCGCCCTGGCCGAGCGGACCACGCTGGGCACCCTCGAGGCCGGCTGCAGCGCGCCCGTCGCCGCCTACGCCGAGGTGGCCGAGGGCGAGCACGGCCCGGAGCTGTTCCTGCGCGCGTCCGTCACCGCCATCGACGGCAGTGACGGCGTCCGCGGCTCCCTCAGCGGCGCGCTCGACCAGGCTGCGGTCCTGGGTCGCGCGCTCGCCGAGGACCTGCTCGACCGCGGCGCGGTCGAGCTCATGGCGGTCAGCCAGTGACCGCCGCACAGACCCCCGCAACAAAGGCCCCCCGGGCCAGGATCAGGAGCACGCGATGACGCGCTTCCGCAAGACCGTCGGCAGCACCGGCCGGGTCGTCTTCGTCGGCGCAGGACCGGGTGACCCCGGCATGCTGACCGCACGCGCCACCGCCGCGATCGCCGAGGCGGCCTCCGTGCTCGTCGACGTCGACGTACCGGCCGCCGTCCAGGATGCCGTCCGCGGGATCAACCCCGCGGTGGAGCTCGTCCCCGTCTCCGGCGAGCCGGCCGAGATCGCCAAGGGCGCCGTCACGGCGGCCAAGGGTGGCGCGGTCGTCGTGCGGCTGGTCGCCGGCGACCCCTACACCGACGACGCCGCCGTCAAGGAGGTGCTCGCCGTCGGCCGCACCTCCGTGGGCTTCGACGTGGTGCCCGGTGTCGCGCCGGCCACCGCGGTCCCCGCCTTCGCGGGCGTCGCCCCCGGCAGCACGGCCCTCACCGCCGACCTGAGCAGCGGTGTGGACGTCGGCGCGCTGGCTGCGGCCACCGCGTCCACCGGCGGCACCCTGGTGCTGCGGGCCACCGTCGAGGAGCTCCCCGACGCCGCCACCCGGCTGGTCGAGGGGGGCCTGTCCGGCAGCACCCCCGTGGTCGTCACCACCGGCGGCTCCTCGACCGCCCAGAAGAGCGTCGTCGCCAAGCTGTCCGCCGTCGCCGAGAAGGCGGCCGGTCTGGACTCCTTCACCGGGCCGGTCGTGGTCACGATCGGGGCGGCCGTCGACAAGCGGGCCCGGATGTCGTGGTGGGAGAGCCGCCCGCTGTTCGGCTGGCGCGTGCTGGTGCCCCGCACCAAGGACCAGGCCGGCGAGATGAGCGACCGGCTGCGCGCCTACGGCGCCGTCCCGGTCGAGGTGCCGACGATCGCCGTCGAGCCGCCGCGCAGCCCCGCGCAGATGGACCGCGCGGTCAAGGGCCTGGTCACCGGCCGCTACGGCTGGATCGTCTTCACCTCGGTGAACGCGGTCAAGGCGGTCCGCGAGAAGTTCGCCGAGCTCGGCCTGGACGCCCGCGCCTTCGCCGGCGTCAAGGTCGGCTGCGTCGGTGAGCAGACCGCCGACGCCGTGCGCGCGTTCGGCATCGTGCCCGAGCTGGTGCCCGCGGGCGAGCAGTCCAGCCAGGGCCTGCTGGCCGAGTTCCCCGAGTACGACGACGTCCTGGACCCGATCGACCGCGTGCTCCTGCCGCACGCCGACATCGCCACCGAGGTGCTCGCCGCCGGTCTGGTGGAGCGCGGCTGGGAGGTCGACGACGTCACCGCCTACCGCACCGTCCGCGCCGCGCCGCCGGCCGCGTCGGTCCGCGAGGCGATCAAGGGCGGCGGCTTCGACGCGGTGTGCTTCACCTCGTCCAGCACCGTCCGCAACCTGGTGGGCATCGCCGGCAAGCCGCACGCCAAGACCGTGGTCGCGGTGATCGGCCCGGCGACGGCCGCCAGCGCGCAGGAGTTCGGCCTGCGCGTCGACGTGCAGCCCGAGACGGCCGCCGTCGCCCCGCTGGTGGACGCCCTGGCCGAGTACGCGCTGTCGCTGCGCGAGGCGGAGGACGGCGAGGGCAAGTGAACCGCCGGGGTGGCGGGGCGGGACAGGAGCAGGGCGGGGGAGCCAACCCCGGCTTCGCGCGCGGGCGCCGGCTCCGGTCGACGCCCGCGCTGCGGCGGCTGACCGCCCAGACCCGGGTGGCTCCGGCGGACCTGGTGCTGCCGGTGTTCGTCAAGCAGGGCATCGCCGAGCCGGTGCCGATCGGCTCGATGCCCGGCGTCGTGCAGCACTCGCCGGACAGCCTGCGGAAGGCCGCGCACGAGGCGGCCGAGGCCGGCATCGGCGGGCTGATGCTCTTCGGCATCCCGGCCGAGAAGGACCCGGTGGGTTCCCAGGCCGACGCCGCCGACGGCATCGTCAACGTGGCGCTGCAGCAGCTGCGGGCCGACCTGGGCGACGAGCTGGTCCTCATGGCCGACCTCTGCCTGTGCGAGTACACCGACCACGGGCACTGCGGCGTCGTCACCCCGGCCGGGGTCGTGGACAACGACCCGACCCTGGACCGGTACGCCGCCGTGGCGATCGCGCAGGCGCAGGCCGGGGCCCACCTGGTCGCACCCAGCGGGATGATGGACGGGCAGGTGGCCGCCATCCGCGCCGGGCTGGACAGCGCCGCGTTCACCGAGACGCCGATCCTGGCCTACGCGGCCAAGTACGCCTCGGGCTTCTACGGCCCGTTCCGCGAGGCGGCCGAGGGTGCGCCGCAGTTCGGCGACCGCTCGACCTACCAGATGGACCCGCCCAACGCCGACGAGGCGCTGCGCGAGGTCGCGCAGGACCTCGCCGAGGGCGCCGACGCCGTCATGGTCAAGCCCGCCCTGCCCTACCTGGACATCGTCCGCCGGGTCGCCGACGCCGTCTCCGTGCCGGTCTCCGCGTACCAGGTGAGCGGCGAGTACGCGATGGTCGAGGCGGCCGCCGCCAACGGCTGGGTGGACCGCGAACGGGCGATCCTCGAGACGCTGGTGTCCATCCGGCGGGCGGGTGCCGGGCAGGTGCTGACCTACTGGGCGGTCGAGGCCGCGCGCTGGCTGGCCCGCGGCTGACATGAGCTCGTACGTCGAGCCCGGGGGCTCCTGGCGGCCGTTCTGGACGGTGGCCGGGGCCCTCGGCCTCCTCGTCCTGCTGGACCTGGTGCTGCCGGGGCCGGACGTCCCCCCGTGGCTGTGGGCGCTCTCGATCGTCGCCGTCCTGGGCGCGGTCGGGATCGGCTGCCTGTCGGCCCGCCGGATCTGGACGGTCCGGGTGGACGCCGACGGCCTCGCGGTCGGCCCGGACGTCGTCCCGCTGGACGACGTCGACACCGCGCACCTGGCCACCGTCGAGGGCGGGGTGGACGCCGGCGCGCCGCTGCTCGGCGGCGGCTGGACGCTGCCGCCCGGACGGTCCGGACTGCCGCTGCGGCTGCGCGCGGGGCGCACCGTCCTGGTGCCCACCCGCGACCCCGCGGCCCTCCGCGCGGCCCTGCTCGCCGCTGTGTCCGACGCCTCCGACGGGCGCCCAGGAAGAGAAGGGACACTGGGGACGTGACCTCGCCGGACAGCTCACCCTTCCCCTACGAGGCCCCCGTCTCCGCGGAGCTCTTCGCCCGCGGCCGCGGCGTCACCCCGGGTGGGGTGAACTCACCCGTCCGCGCCTTCCAGGCCGTCGGGGGGACCCCGCGGTTCATGGTCGAGGGCTCCGGCCCGTGGATCACGGACGCCGACGGACGGCGCTACGTCGACCTGGTCAGCTCGTGGGGCCCGCTGCTGCTGGGGCACGCGCACCCCGCCGTCGTCGAGGCCGTCACCGCGGCCGCCCGGCGCGGACTGACCTTCGGGGCGCCCACCGAGGGCGAGCTGGACCTCGCCGAGGAGATCCGCGACCGGATGCCGCCGGTGCAGCGGGTGCGGCTGGTCAACTCCGGCACCGAGGCGGTGCTGTCGGCGGTGCGGCTGGCCCGTGGCGTCACCGGTCGCCCGCTGATCGTGAAGTTCGCCGGCAACTACCACGGCCACGTCGACGCGCTCCTGGCGTCCGCCGGCTCCGGCGTCGCCACCCTCGGGCTGCCCGACACCCCGGGCGTCACCACGGGTGCGGCCGCGGACACCGTGGTGCTGCCCTACAACGACGTCGCCGCCGTCGAGGCCGTCTTCGCCGAGCGCGGCCCGCAGATCGCGGCGGTCATCAGCGAGGCGGCGGCCGGCAACATGGGCGTCGTCCCCCCGGAGCCCGGCTTCAACGCCGCGCTGCGCCGGATCACCGCCGCGCACGGCGCGCTGCTGGTCCTCGACGAGGTCATGACCGGCTTCCGGGTCTCGCGGTCGGGTTGGTACGGCCTGGACCCGGTCGACGCCGACCTGCTCACCTTCGGCAAGGTGATGGGCGGCGGGCTGCCCGCGGCGGCGTTCGGCGGCCGCGCCGACCTCATGGAGCACCTGGCCCCGGCCGGGCCGGTCTACCAGGCGGGCACGCTCTCGGGGAACCCGGTGGCCGTGGCCGCCGGGCTCACCACGCTGCGGCACTGCACCGACGAGGTGTACGCGCACTGCGACGAGGTCGCCGCCGTGCTCCGCGGGGCGGCCAGCGCCGCGCTGTTCTCCGCCGGGGTGCCGCACCGGGTGCAGCAGGCCGGCAACATGTTCTCGGTCTTCTTCGTGCCCGACGAGCGGCAGGTGCGGAACTACGACGACGCCCGCACCCAGGACGCGTTCCGCTACACCGCCTTCTTCCACGCGATGCTGGCCCGCGGCGTCTACCTGCCGCCGTCGGCGTTCGAGTCGTGGTTCGTCAACGCGCAGCTCTCCGGTGAGGCGCTGGACCGCGTGCTCGAGGCGCTGCCGGCCGCCGCACGCGCCGCGGCCGAGGCGGACGGGACGGAGCCGGCCGGGCCCGTCGCGAGCGAGCGGTCCACATGAGCGAGCGGACGACGGTCCACCTGCTCCGGCACGGTGAGGTGCACAACCCGGGCAAGGTCCTCTACGGGCGACTTCCGGGCTTCCGGCTGTCCACCACCGGCGAGGCGATGGCGGTCGCCGCGGCGGAGTGGTTCGCCGGGCACGACGTCACCCACCTGGTCTCCAGCCCGCTGGAGCGGGCGCAGCAGACCGCCCGCCCGCTGGCGGAGGCCGCCGGCCTGGCGATCAGCACCGACGACCGGCTGATCGAGGCGGGCAACGCGTTCGAGGGGATGGTCGTCGGCGGAGCGGGCGGCGTCTTCCGCGCGCCCCGCAACTGGTGGAAGCTGCGCAACCCCTTCCAGCCCTCGTGGGGCGAGCCCTACGTCGAGATCGCCGCCCGCATGCTCGGCGCGGTGGAGGCAGCCCGGGACGCCGCCCGCGGGCACGAGGCCGTCCTGGTCAGCCACCAGCTGCCCATCTGGACGATCCGGCTGCACCTCGAGGGCCGCCGCTACCTGCACGACCCGCGCCGCCGCGAGTGCGCGCTGGCCAGCGTCACGTCGGTGACCTACGACGGCGACCGGTTCGCCGGGCTGACCTACGCGGAGCCGGCGGGCGCCACCCCGTCCGACGCGGTGCCGGGCGCATGAGGAAACTGCTGCTCACCCTGTTCGCGGGCGCGCTGGTGCTGACCGGCTGCGCCACCGGCGAGGGTGCGGTGTCGGTGAACAACGGCGGCGAGTTCCGGTTCGTCGAGGGCACCCCGAGTGGCGAGGTGATCCCGCCGGGCGAGCGGGCGACCGCCCCCGAGTTCGCCGGCACGCTGCTCGACGGCGAGGAGTTCTCCTCCACGGAGCTGGCCGGCGACGTCGCCGTCCTCAACTTCTGGGGGTCCTGGTGCGCTCCCTGCCGGGTGGAGTCGCCGGAGTTCCAGGAGGTCTACGCCGAGGTCCGCGACGACGGCGTGCAGTTCCTCGGGATCAACGTCAAGGACACCGACCAGCTCGCCCGGGCGTTCGAGGACAACTTCGGCATCGAGTTCCCCTCGCTGGACGACCCGCGCGGCGAGGTGGCGCTGGCGTTCCGGGACTACCCGGCCAGCGCCATCCCCTCCACCATCGTGCTGGACCGGGAGTCCCGGGTGGCGGCCGTGTACACCGGCGCGGTCCGGCAGGACGACCTGAGGGTCGTGCTGGACCAGTTGCTGACCGAGGAGGGCTGAGCGACGTGGGGGAGACCTTCGCCGACCTGGTCAGCGACGGGCCGCTGCTGGTCGCCGCCGCGGTCGCGGCGCTGGTCGGGCTGATCAGCTTCGCCTCGCCCTGCGTGCTGCCCCTGGTGCCCGGCTACCTGTCCTACGTCACCGGGCTGGTCGGCTCCGGCGCGGGGACGACGGCGGCCGCCCCCGTCCAGGGAGGCGGTGGGACGGCGACCGCGGTGCGCGCCGACGAGCGCGCCCCCCGCGGGCGCATGGTGCTCGGCGCGGTGCTCTTCGTCCTCGGCTTCAGCGCGGTGTTCATCGTCTTCGCGACGGCGTTCGGCGGCCTGGGCCGGCTGGCGCTCCAGCACGCGCGGACCCTCGACATCGTCTTCGGGCTGGTCACCGTGGTCGTCGGACTGGCGTTCCTCGGCTGGCTGCCCCTGCTGCAGCGCACCAAGAAGCTCTCGGTGCGGCCCGCGGCCGGGCTGGCCGGCGCACCGCTGCTGGGCGTCGTCTTCGGGCTCGGGTGGACGCCGTGCCTGGGCCCCACCCTCGGCGCGGTGTACTCCCTCGCGGTCAGCGAGGCCTCCGCCGGGCGGGGGGCGCTGCTGGGCGCCGCCTACTGCCTCGGGCTGGGCGTCCCGTTCGTCCTGGTGGCGCTCGGCGCCCGCTGGGCCGTGGGCGCGACCGACTTCCTGCGCCGCCACGCCGCCTCGGTCACCCGGATCGGCGGGGTGGTCCTGGTGCTCATCGGGCTGCTGCTGCTGACCGGTGCCTGGGCGGAGATGATGCGCTGGCTGCAGGGCTGGCTGGCGGCCAGCGGACTCGCGGACACCTCGCTGTGAACCCTGGAGCCCGATCATGAGCACCATCGCCCCGCCGCGGGAGGCCGCCGCGCCGCCGCCCCCGGCCCGCCCGTCGCTCGGCCGCCGGATCACCGGCCGGCTGCTGGCCTGGTGGCGCCGGCTCACCGCGATGCGCACCGCCATCGTGCTGCTGTTCCTGCTCGCGCTGGCCGCCGTCCCCGGCTCGCTGCTCCCGCAGCGCTCGCTGTCGCAGACCAACGTCCGGCGCTACTTCGCCGATCACCCCGACCTCGCGCCGGTGCTCGACCGGCTCTACCTGTTCGACGTCTTCAGCTCGCCGTGGTTCGCCGCGGTGTACCTGCTGCTGTTCATCTCGCTCATCGGCTGCGTGCTGCCACGCGCTGTGGAGCACGCCCGCGCCCTGCGCTCCGCTCCACCGCCGGCGCCGCGGAACCTGATGCGGCTGCCGGACTCCGGCGAGGTGGCCACGCCGCTGGCCCCCGCCGCCGCGCTGGACGTCGTGGAGGAGGAGCTCCGGGTCCGGCGGTTCCGCGTCGTCCGCCGCGAGGGGGAGGTCTCGGCCGAGAAGGGCTACCTCAAGGAGACCGGGAACCTGCTGTTCCACCTCTCGCTGATCGCCCTCCTGCTGGGGCTGGCCGGCGGCAAGCTGTGGGGCTACGAGGGCAGCATCCTGGTGACGGAGGGGGACGGCTTCTGCAACTCCTTCCAGCAGTACGACACCTACTCGGCCGGCGCGCTGATCGACAGCGGCGACCTCTCGCCCACCTGCGTGACCCTCGAGGACTTCCAGGCGGAGTACGAGCCCGACCTCACCGCGTCGTCGTTCACCGCCGACATCCGCTACGGCGGACCGGGTGAAGAGGGCGAGCCGACGACGATCGGGGTCAACGACCCGCTGCGCACCGACGGCGACCGGCTGTACGTCACCGGCCACGGCTTCAGCCCCACGTTCAGCGTGACGCTGCCCGACGGCACGGCGTTCACCGACATCTCGGTGCCGTTCCTGCCGTCGGACCCGTCGACGATGGCCAGCGAGGGCGCGCTCAAGCTGCCCGACGTCGGTGGTGACAGCCGCTCGCAGCTGGCGCTGGAGGGCTTCTTCGCCCCCACCGGTCTGGTGCAGGGCGGGATCCTCACCTCGATCGACCCGCGCCCGCTGGACCCGAAGGTCGCGGTCGTCGCCTACCAGGGCTACCTCGGGCTGGACTCCGGCATCCCGCAGTCGGTCTACTCGCTGGACGCCAGCCAGATCGAGCGGGGCCGGCTGGTCGAGGCGGGGGCGGCCAACCTGTCCGTCGGTGACTCGCTGACCCTCGAGGACGGCACGGTCGTCACCTTCAGCGGCGTCCAGGAGTTCGCCGCGCTCCAGTACTCGCACGACCCGGGCCAGGTCTGGGTGCTGGTGTCGGCCATCGCGCTGCTGACCGGACTGCTCGGCCTGCTCCTCCTGCGCCGGGAACGGGTCTTCGCCCGGTCCGGACCCGCCCCCGACGGCGGCGGTACCGTGCTGGCGCTGGCCTCGCTCACGCGGGGCAGCGGCGAGAGCGCCCCCCGGTTCGCCGCCCTCACCGACGACCTGAGGGCCGCGCTCGCCGCCCGCACCGCACCGCAAACGGAGGCCTCCCCGCGTGACTCCTGACCAGTCGCTCCTCGACCTGTCGGACACCCTCTTCTCGACCACCGTCGCGCTGTACTCGGTCGCGCTCGTGGCCTTCTGCGCCCAGCTCGCGTTCGGGCGTCGTCCGGCGGCGGATCGGCAGCTGGTGGCCGCGGGCGGACCGGCCCCGGACGCTCCGGGATCCCCTGCCGACGACGCCGCGGACCGTGCCGCGCAGCGCCGGTCGCAGCGCTGGGGTGCGATCGCCATCGGCCTCACGGTCCTCGGGGCGCTCGCCCACGCCGGTGTGCTGGTGAGCCGCGGGCTGGCGCTGGACCGGCTGCCCTGGGGCAACATGTACGAGTTCGCCACCGCCGTCGTGCTCGTGGCGATCGTCGCCTACGTCGTGCTGGCGGTGCGCTCGCCTGCCCTGCGGCACATCGGGGTGTTCGTGCTCGCGCCGGTCGTCCTGGGCATGGTGGCCATCGGGCTGTTCCTCTACGTCGAGGGCGGCCCGCTCATCGCGGCGCTGCGGTCGGCCTGGCTGGCCATCCACGTCAGCACCGCCATCATCGGCTTCGGCATCTTCCTGGTCAGCGGAATCGCCAGCGTCCTGTACCTCGTCCGCTCCAAGGACGAGCAGAAGCCGGCCGAGGAGCGGGGCGCCGGCTTCGTCGCCCGGTTGCCGGAGTCCGCGGTGCTCGACCGCCTGGCTCACCGCACCGCGGTGTTCGGCTTCCCGATCTGGACCTTCGCGGTCATCGCCGGGGCCATCTGGGCGGAGAGCGCCTGGGGCCGGTTCTGGGGCTGGGACCCGAAGGAGACCTGGTCGTTCATCGCGTGGGTCGTCTACGCCGCGTACCTGCACGCCCGCACGACCGCCGGCTGGCGGGGGCGGCCCGCGGCGTGGGTGAACGTCGTCGGCCTGGTCGTCATGATCTTCAACCTGACCTTCGTCAACCTCGTCTCCAGCGGCCTGCACAGCTACGCCGGCGTCGAGTAGGCCCGGCGCCGGCGCTCACGGGCAGTGACCGGCTGCCCGGAGGATGCGGCGGGTCGCTGACGGATGCCGGGCGCGCGTGTTTCCATGCAGCCATGACGTCAGGCCCGCAGTCCGGTGGAGGTCACCGTGGGTAAGCACTCCGCGGTGAACGAGTCGACGACGCACCCGCTGGTGGCGGACGCGCTGGCGCGCCGCCCGGTGTCTCCGGCCGCGGCGCACGCCGACGACGCGGATGCGCGGAGCGGCAGCACCGGCTGGCCCGAGCCGGCCCCTTCCGGGGGTGGGGCGGTCGGCTGGCCGGACGACACCCGTCCGGAGGACGGTCAGGCGGCGCCGGGCGGGACGACCCACCGGGAGGCTGCCGACGTCGTCGCGCCGGCCGTCACCGAGCCGCGCCGGGGCTGGTGGCGGCTGTTCGGGGCGAGACCGGCTGCCTGAGTCAGGTGGGGGAGCCGTCGTCCCGGCGGGCGCGGCGCTCGAGCTCGCGCAGGAACTCCGGATCGTCGTCGGGCGCCACCGGGCGCGTGGGGCCCTGCGGTCGGGGACCCCGGGGCGGCCGGGGCCCGCGCAGGCCACCACCGGGCCCGCCCGGACTGGCAGCAGCCTTTATGACCAGCGCGATCACCACGATCGCCACCACGAGCACCACCAGGAAGATCATGGTCCCACCCCCTCGTCAGAACCCAGCGTACGACCGCGGCGATACTCGGTGCCGACCATGAACGGGCGGACGGCCGGAACACCGGCCGCCACGAGGACGGAGACCACGCCATCGACGCCGTCGACCGGCACCTGATCGAGCTGCTCCGGGCCAACGGCCGTGCCAGCTATGCCGAGCTCGCCCGGCAGGTGGGCCTCTCCTCGCCCGCGGTGCACGAACGGGTGGGCAAGCTGGAGGCGGCCGGTGTGATCACCGGCTACCGGGCGGTCATCGAGCCCGCGTCGGTCGGGCTGGACGTCACCGCGCTCATCGGCGTGATCGAGAGCGACTCGGTCGACGACACCGGGCTGGAGACCGCCATGCGGGAGGTGCCGGGCATCGAGGACTGCTGGCGGGTGGCCGGCAGCGAGGGCTACGTGCTCAAGGTGCGTGTGGCCGACATCCCGGCACTCGAGGCCACCGTCAACGCGTTGAACCGGATCAGGGGCGTGGCGCGCACCCGCACCACCGTCGTCCTCTCCACCAAGTGGGAGGGGCGGCATGGGTGAGCGGCGACCGGTTCCACACGGGTCCGGGAAGCTTTCGATGACCACGTGGGAGGGCCGGCATGGCTGAGAACGAGACCGCGGGGGCCTCGGCGGCCCCCGCCGGGCCGGCGGGCGGCCCGGCGACGCCGCCCAAGGTGCTGCCCTGGCTGCTCATGCACACCATCGGCCGGCTGGGCATCTTCGCCCTGCTGACCCTGGTGCTCTGGTGGGCCGGGCTGGACTTCTTCTCCGGGATGCTGTTCGGGCTGCTGCTGTCGATGCCGATCGCCTACCTGGCGCTGCGACCCTCGCGGGAGCGGCTCAGCGAGGCGCTCGTCGCGCGCAGCATGGCCCGCCGCGCCGAGAAGCAGCAGCTCCGCGACCGGCTCAGCGGCGAGCAGCCGTCGTCCTGACGCTCAGCCGCTGAGCGCGAGGCCGGCGCCCAGGAGCACCCCGGTCGCCAGTGTGAGCCGGCCGGTGCCGGCCAACGCGGCGATCAGCGCGGGACCGCGGCCGCCGCCCAGCACGGTGCGCAGCGGCGGGATGCCCAGCGGCACCGCGAGCAGGGCGAGCAGCGCCCAGGGGCGGACGATCCCCACGGCGAGGACGACGAGCAGCGCGACGACGAACAGGGCCGCGAAGGCGTACCGGGTGCCGCGCTCGCCCAGCAGCACCGCCAGGGTGCGCTTGCCGACCAGGGCGTCGCCGTCGATGTCCCGCAGGTTGTTGACGACCAGGATCGCCACGATGAGCAGCCCGATCGGCACCGAGACCGCGAAGGCCAGCCCGGGCAGCGTGCCCGTCTGCACGTAGGTGGTGCCCACGACGGCGACCAGGCCGAAGAAGACGAAGACGAAGAGCTCGCCCAGTGCCCGGTAGCCGTAGGGGATCGGCCCGCCGGTGTAGGTCCAGGCGGCCAGGATGCAGATCGCTCCCACGGCGATCAGCCACCAGCTCGTCAGCGCCGCCAGCACCAGCCCGGCCACCGCGGCCACGGCGAAGGCGAGCAGCGCGGCCAGCAGCACCGCCCGAGGGGACGCCGCCCCCGAGCCGACCAGCCGCATGGGCCCCACCCGGTCGGCGTCGGTGCCGCGGGTGCCGTCGGAGTAGTCGTTGGCGTAGTTGACCGCCACCTGCAGCGCGAGCGCGACCACCAGCGCCAGGAGCGCGGTGGAGGCGCGGAAGCCGTCGAGCGCGGCGGCGGCGCCGGTGCCCACGAGTACCGGCGCCAGCGCGGCCGGGAGGGTGCGGGGCCGGGCGCCGGCCAGCCACTGGGCGGGGGTGGCCACTCAGACCTCCGGGATCAGGGCCGCGACCGCGCGGCGATCGGGCTTGCCGGTGTGCAGGGTCGGGACGGCGGCCAGCAGGTGCAGCTGCCGGGGTGCCGCGGCCGCGCCCAGCCGGTCACCGACCCAGCGGCGCAGCTCGGGCAGGTCGGGAGCGCGGTCACCGGCGGGCACGACGGCCGCGACCACCCGCTGGCCCCACTCCGGGTCGGGCCGCCCGACCACGACGGCGTCGGCGACGCGGGCGTGCTCGCGCAGCACCGCCTCGACCGCGGCCGGTGCCACGTTCACCCCGCCGCTGATGAGCACGTCGTCGAGCCGGCCGAGCACGGTGAGCCGGCCGTCGTCGTCCAGGCTGCCGGCGTCGCGGGTCTGGAACCAGCCGTCCCGGAACGCGGCGGCCGTGGCCGCCGGATCGAGCCGGTAGCCGTGTGCCAGCACGGGGCCGGACAGCTCGACGCCCCCAGCGCCGGGTCCTGCGGGCCCGCCGTCGGTCACCCGGACCCGCACCCCGTCGAGCGGGGCGCCGTCGTAGACGCACCCGCCCGCGGTCTCGGTCATCCCGTAGGTCGTCACCACGCGGATCCCCTGCGCCCGGGCGCGCGCCAGCAGTGCCGGGTCGGTGGCGGCCCCGCCGACCAGAACCGCGTCGAAGCTGCGCAGCGCGTCGGGCTCGGCGTCGAGGAACCGGACCAGCTGGGTGGGCACGAGCGCGGTGTAGCGGCGGTCGCCGGCCGGCAACCGGGCGCTCGCCGCGGCGAGGTCCTCGCCCCTGCCGAGCACCACCGCCTCGCGGCCGGCCACCTCGCTGCGGCAGAGCACCTGCAGACCCGCGATCGCCGAGACCGGCAGGGCCAGCAGCCAGCTGCCCGGGCCACCGAGCCGGTCGAGGGTGGCGTGCGCCGAGGCCCGCACGGCGTCGGCGGAGAGCAGCACCCCGCGGCCCGAGCCGGTGGAGCCGGAGGTCACCACGACGAGGTCCGTGCCGTCCTCGAGGGGCTCGCCGTCGCGGAGCACGGCGCGGGCGGCGTCGACCGCGGCCGGCGGGCCGGCGGGGAGGACGCCCAGGGGCCGGTCGCCGTCGAGAGCGGCGCGCACGTCGGCCTGCGTCAGGTCGGCGGCCGGGACGAGGGTCAGGTGCCGGGCCACGAGGGACCAGCGTACGGCGGGCCCCTTCTAGGCTGTCGGCCATGATCCCGAACCCCGCGCCCGGCGGTGGACCGGCGCTGGAGGCGCGGGTCTACTCGGTGCCGCTGCGCACCCGGTTCCGCGGCATCGACGTCCGCGACGGCGTGCTCCTGCGCGGTCCGGCCGGCTGGGGCGAGTTCTCCCCGTTCTGGGACTACGACGTGGCCGAGAGCCGGCGCTGGTGGGCCGCCGCCGTCGAGGCCGCCACCGAGGGGTGGCCCGCACCCGTGCGCGACGCCGTTCCGGTGAACGTCACCGTGCCCGCGGTCGACGCCGGGCGGGCGCACGCCGTCGTCGCGGCGTCGGGCTGCCGCACCGCCAAGGTGAAGGTGGCCGAGCCCGGGCAGACCGGGTCCGACGACCTCGCGCGGGTGGAGGCGGTCCGCGACGCCCTGGGCCCCGGGGGCGCCGTGCGGATCGACGCCAACGCCGCCTGGGACGTCGACACCGCCGTCGCCCGGATCCGGGCACTGGACGCCGCCGTGGGGCTGGAGTACGTCGAGCAGCCGTGCGCGACGCTCGAGGAGCTCGCCGCGCTGCGCCGCCGGATCGACGTCCGGATCGCCGTCGACGAGGGCGTGCGGCGCTCGGCCGATCCCCTCGCGGTCGACCTGCGCGAGGCCGGCGACGTCGTCGTCCTCAAGGTGCAGCCGCTGGGTGGCGTACGGGCCGCACTGCGGGTGGCCGAGGCGCACGGGCTGCCGTGCGTCGTCTCCTCGGCGCTGGAGAGCTCGGTCGGCATCGCCGCGGGAGTGGCGCTGGCCGCCGCCCTGCCGGAGCTCCCGTTCGCCTGCGGGCTGGCCACGGTGGCGCTGTTCACCGACGACGTGTCCAGCACCTCGCTGCTGCCGGTCGGCGGCGTCCTGCCCGTCGTCCGGCCCGATCCCGACCGCATCGACGCGGTCGCCGCCGACGCCGACGTCACGGCGCGCTGGGGAGCGCGCATGGCCGCGGTGAGCGCCGGGTGAACCCCTCCACCGCCTTCGCCCGCGTGCTGGTCGACGAGCTGCTGCGCGGCGGCGTGACCGATGCCGTCCTGGCGCCCGGCTCCCGGTCGGCGCCGGTCGCGCTGGCCCTGGCCGCGGCCGAGCGCGCGGGTCGGCTGCGGCTGCACGTGCGCATCGACGAGCGGACGGCGTCCTTCCTGGCTCTGGGCCTGGCGAAGGCGTCCGGCCGCCCGGTGCCGGTGCTGACGACGTCGGGGACGGCGGCGGCGCACCTGCACGCCGCGGTGCTCGAGGCCGACGCCGCGGGTGTCCCGCTGCTGGCGCTGACCGCCGACCGGCCGCCGGAGCTGCGGTCCACCGGCGCGAACCAGACCATCGAGCAGGCCGCGCTCTACGGCGGGGCGGTGCGCTGGGCCGCGGACGTCGGCGTGCCCGAGGCCGGGCGGGAGACGGCGCAGAACCGGTACTGGCGCTCGCTGGTGGCCAAGGCGCTGATCACCGCGACGGGGGAGCTGTCGGCGGATGCCGGGCCGGTGCACCTCAACCTCGCGCTGCGGGACCCGCTGATGCCCGACGACGACGGCGAGGCGCTGCACCGCCCGTGGGCCGGCCGGCCGGACGGCGCGCCCTGGACGGCCGCCGCCCCCTCGCCCGGGTTCGCCGCGATGGCCCACCGGCTCCCCCCGCGGACCCTCGTGGTCGTCGGGGACGGGCCCGCGCACGCCGCGCCCGCGCTGGACGGCTCGTTCCCCTGGCCGGTCGTGGGCGAGCCCAGCAGCCCGGCGTGGGGCATCGGTCTGCGCGGTGGCGTGCTCCTGCTCGGCGCCGCCGAGTGGCTGGCCGAGCACCGCCCGGAGCACGTCGTCGTCGTGGGCCGGCCCACCCTGTCGCGGCCGGTCAACGCGCTGCTCGCCGATCCGGCGGTCACGGTCGAGACGGTCAGCGCCGTCCCGCGGTGGGCGGACGCGGTGCGCAGCAGCAGCCGCGTCTCCCGAATCCTGGCGGGACCAGAGGCGGACGATGCGCCCGTCGCGGCGTGGGCGGGCGCCTGGCGGTCGGCCGCCGAGCGGGCCGGATCGGCGGTCGACCATGCGCTGGACGCGTCGCCCTCGCTGACGGCGGCACGGGTGGCCCGCGACGTCGTGGCCGCGCTGCCGGCCGGCGCGCTGCTGGTGCTCGGCTCCTCCACCCCGGTGCGCGACGTCGACCTCTGGGCGCAGCCCCGCGCGGACCTCACCGTGCTGGCCAACCGGGGGGTCGCCGGTATCGACGGCACGATCTCCACGGCCATCGGGGCCGCCACGGTGCACGGCGGCCCGGCGTTCGCCCTGATGGGCGACCTGACGTTCCTCCACGACCTGACCGGTCTGCTGACCGGCGAGGGGGAGCCCCTCCCGGACCTCACCGTCGTGGTGCCGGACAACGACGGGGGCGGCATCTTCGCGCAGCTGGAGCCGGGCGAGGACCGCTACGCCGAGGGCTACCGCCGCGTCTTCGGAACTCCGCACGGCCGGGACCTCGTCGCCGTCGCCGGTGCCCTGGGGTGGAGCGCGTCGGCGGTGACCACGCCCGACGAGCTGCGGGGCGCGCTGGCGCTGGGCGGGCCGCGGATCGTCGTCGTCCGCACCGATCAGCGCGCCGAGGCCCGCCTGGGCCGGGAGCTGCGCGCGGCCGCCGCGGCGGCGCTGGCCACCTGACCCCGCCGCGCCGCCGCTCCCGACGGAGCTGGATCGGCGCGCCCTGCGCCTATCGTGTCGCGCGACGCGGCGACCGCCGGGGAACCCAGGAGGGGGTGCGCACATGACGGGTGGCTTCTGCGGCTCCTGTGGGGCTCCGCTCGGACCCGGCAGCGCCTTCTGCTCCTCCTGCGGCGCGCCGGTGGCCACGCCGTCGCAGGGAAGCGCGCACCACGGGGCACCGGGTGGAGGTCCCTGGGGTTCCGGGCAGCCGGCGCGGGCCGGTGGGCCGGCCGCCGCCTCGGAGCGGACCGCCGTCGACGCCCTCATGTCCGGTGACTGGAGCGGCGCCCTGCGCGCCGCGGGCTTCTCCGTGCTCGCCATGCTCGGCCTGGCGCTGGTCGGTGCCCTGCTCCTCGCCGGCGGCGACCTCGGGGTGCGGGAGGTCCTGGCCCTGACCGCGGGTGCGGTGTGCACCGCGGTGGGCGGCGACGTCTTCGTCGACACCTCCGTCTCGTTCTCCGCCGGCACTCCCCTCGGCGACGACCTCTTCGGTGATGTCGACGGCTCCGCCGGCTTCGGTCTGCTGCCGCTCACCCTCACGCTGGCCGGACTGACGCTGCTGGGCCGGCTGTTCGTCCGCTCGCTCCGGGCTCGCGGGGTGCAGCGGAACATCGACGTCCTCCTCCAGGGCGTGCGCACGGTGCTGGTGTTCACCGCCCTGTTCCTCCCGCTCGCGCTGCTGACCCGCTACCGCGCCGACGGGAACGACGAGCTGCCCGGCTTCTCCGGCCGCGTCGGTGTGTCGATCTGGTCGACGCTCACCGGAGCGCTGCTGTTCGCCGTCGCGACGCTGGGTCTGGTCTGGCTGTTCTCCCGGCAGACCAGCACCGGTCTCCCGCGGCGCCTCGCGGCCCTCCGCGCCCAGGCGATCGCCCCGCTGCTGGGCGCGCTGGCGGTCTTCGGTGCGGGGGTCCTGGGCGTGCTCGCGTTCCTGGTCTACGGCCTCGTCCAGCTCGACGACCGGCTCGCGCAGCTCGGCCTCCTCGTGCTCGGCGGGGGCAACGGGATGCTGGCCAGCGTCCTGTGGTCGGCCGGTGTCCCGCTGGACGCCGACGCGGGCCTCGGCCGCGGCTTCGTCGGTGGGCCGGCCGGCGGCGTGGTCGGCGTCGGCCGGAGCATCGACCTGTTCACCTTCACCGACGTCAGCGGCTGGATCTGGCTGGCCCCGGTGGTCCTGCTGCTCGTCCTGCTGGCGGTGGCGACGGTGCTGACGGTGCGGCAGAACTCCGTCGAGGACGCCCGCCGGGAGGGGTTCCGGTTCGCCGGGGCGCTGGCCGTCCTGGCGTTCGTCGCCGCGCTGCTGCTGCGCATCGCCACCGACGTGGAGGGCGGGCTCGAGTACGTCGGCTCCGCGGGTGCGTCCGCGACGTTCAACCCGGTCGTCGCCGCGCTGGTCCTCGCCGTCTGGGGGCTCGTGGCCGGGTTGCTGGGCCCGGTCATCGCCACCCGGATCCCGGGCGACCTCGTCACCACCCTGCGCGCCCGGTTCGGCGTCGCCGCGCCGCGCCCGGTCGCGCCGGCGGCTCCGGGGTCGGTCGGCCAGGGCTGGCAGCAGTCCGCGCCGCACCACCCCACGCAGCAGTTCACGCAGCAGCCCGAGGCGTACGGGCAGCCGCCGTTCCCGCAGCAGCAGCCCTACGCGCAGCCGCCGCAGGAGCAGCAGCCGCCGTACCCGCAGCAGCAGCCGCCCCCGCCGCCTCCGCAGTAGCTGGTGGGCGCGGGTTCCTAGCCCTCGAGGGCGTTCTGGAAGGCGGCGAACTTCGCCTGGGTCTCGGCCAGCTCCGCGGCCGGCTCGGATCCCGCCACGATGCCGCAACCGGCGAACAGCCGGGCGCCGCCGTCGGGGGTCAGCTCCGCGCAGCGCAGCGCCAGCCCGAACTCGCCGTCGCCCCGGGCGTCCAGCCAGCCGACCGGCCCGGCGTAGCGGCCGCGGTCCATGCCCTCGAGCTCGCCGATCAGCACGGCGGCGTCGGCCGTGGGCGTTCCGCACACCGCCGCGGTCGGGTGCACCGCACCGACCAGCTCCAGCAGGCCCGCCGATCCGCGCTGGGTGCCGGTCACATCGGTGGCCAGGTGCCGCACGTTGGCCAGCGTGAGCAGTTCGGGCTCGGCCGGAGCCGTGAGCCGGCTGCAGTAGGGAGCCAGGGCGTCGACCAGGGAGTCGACGGCCCAGGCATGCTCCGCGCGGTCCTTGGCCGACCCGAGCAGCGCCGCGGCGAGGCGGTCGTCCTCCGCACCCGCACCGCGCGCCGCCGTCCCGGCGAGGACGCGGGAGGACAGCTCCCGTCCCGTGCGGCGCAGCAGGAGCTCGGGGGTGGCCCCCAGCAGCCCGTCCACGGCGAAGGTCCAGCAGTCGGGGAACCGCCCGGCCAGCCGGCGCAGCAGCCGTCGTGGGTCGAGGGCGGGGTCGGCGGAGACGAGCAGATCGCGGGCGAGCACCACCTTGTCCAGCTCGCCGGCGTCGATCCGGGCCACCGCGGTGGCGACGGCGGCGCACCACGTGGCGGGGTCGAGCGCGCCGTCGGCGTAGCGCAGCCGCGGTGCGGGGCCCTCGACCGGCGCGGGGGAGGGGAGCGGGTCGGGCGGCACGCCAGCGCCCACGGTGGTGACCCAGCCGATGCCGTCCCGACGGCCCACGACGACCTCGGGGACGACGAACACCGACGTCCCGGCTGCCGGGTCGAACGCGACGCTGCCGAACAGCACCGCGCCGGTGCCGGGGACGCCGAGGTCGTCGGCGACGTCGAGCCCGGAGGTGTACTCGTCCCACCAGGCCGCGGCGTCGGCGAGGGCGGAGGGGCCGGAGACCTCGAGGCGCGCCGCCTCGCCCCAGCCGACCAGCCCCTCGCCGCGGCGCACCCACGACAGCCCGGCGCGCGCCGGCACCAGGTCGAGCAGGTCACCGGCGTCCTCGGAGCGGACGGTCGTGACGGTGCGCGCACCCGCGGGACGGGAGGTCAGGGCGGGCGCGGGCACGGCTCCAGCCTAGGAGGCCTTGTAGCGTCGTCGCCGTGGCAGACCGGCGAGACACCCCGCACACTGCCGGACTGCGCGCGGATCTGGACAAGCGGCCCGCCGAGGTCGCGGCGATGTTCGACCGGGTCGCGCAGCGCTACGACGTCACCAACACGGTGCTCTCCGGCGGGCTGGACGCCTCCTGGCGCCGGGCCACCCGCCAGGCGTTGGGCGCCCGGCCGGGGCAGACGGTGCTCGACGTCGCGGCCGGGACGGCGGTGTCCACCGTGGAGCTGGCGTCGGGCGGGGTGCGCGCGATCGCCTGCGACTTCTCGCAGGGCATGCTCCGCGCCGGCGCGGCCCGCTCGGTGCCCAAGGTGGCCGGCGACGCCATGGCGCTGCCCCTGGCCGACGAGAGCGTCGACGGCGTCGTCATCTCCTTCGGCCTGCGCAACGTGGCCGATCCCGACGCGGCGCTGCGCGAGTTCCGACGGGTCACCCGGCCCGGGGGCACGCTGGTGGTCTGCGAGTTCTCCCGGCCCACCTGGACGCCGTTCCGGACGGTCTACCTCGAGTACCTCATGCGGGCGCTGCCGCGGATCGCCCGCGCGGTCAGCAGCAACCCCGAGGCCTACGTCTACCTGGCCGAGTCGATCCGGGCCTGGCCCGGCCAGGCGGAGCTGGCCGGGCGGCTGCAGGACGCCGGCTGGGCCGACGTCGCCTGGCAGAACCTGACCGGTGGCGCCGTCGCCCTGCACCGCGGACGCCGCCCCGCCTGACCTTCCCGCGGGGCCGCGAGGGGCATAGCGTCGGTCCATGACGAGCCCGCCGTCCCCGCAGCCGCCGTCGCCGGCCCCCTCTCCCACGGATCCGATCCCGCCGCCGGAGCCCGCTCCCTATCCGGCGCCCGACCCCGGCGACCCGATCGCGCCCCCGCCCACGGGGCCCCAGCCGGTCTAGCGGTGCACACCGCACCCTTCGCCGACCGCCGCGCCGCGGGGAGGGCGCTGGCCGCCCGGCTGGCCGGGACGCTGCCGGGCGACGTCGTCGTGCTCGGCCTGCCGCGCGGCGGTGCGGTCGTCGCCGCCGAGGTGGCCGCGGTGCTGGGCCTGCCGCTCGACGTGCTGCTGGTCCGCAAGCTGGGGCTGCCCGGGCAGCCGGAGCTCGCGATGGGCGCCGTCGCCGCGATCGGGAACACGGTCGAGACGGTCCGGACCGACCGAGTGCTGGCCGCCGCCGCGGTGGACGACGCCACGTTCGCCGGGGTGCGCGACCGCGAGCTGGCCGAGCTCGGGCGCCGTGCCGCCGCCTACCGGGGCGGCCGTGCGCCGGTGGCCGTGACCGGTCGCACCGTCGTCCTCGTCGACGACGGCCTGGCCACCGGCGCGACCGTCCGTGCCGCCCTGCAGGCCCTGGCGCGGCAGGAGCCCGGGCGCACCGTCGTGGCCGTCCCGGTCGCGTCCTCCGGCGCGCTGGACGAGGTCGGCGCCCTCGCCGACGAGGTCGTCTCCCTGCTGGTCCCGCCGTCGTTCCGGGCGGTCGGAGCGGCCTACCGCGACTTCGCGCAGACCTCCGACGACGAGGTCCGCGACCTGCTGCGCACCGCAGCGCCGGAACTGTGACGCATCCCTCCCCAGGGGGGTGCTGTCGTCTTCGTCACACCCCGGCCTAGAGTGGTGACGAGGCGACCTTGTGAATCAATTCACAAGGTCGGGACGAAGGAGTGGAACCGCCGTGCAGGGGACGACCGACCGGAGCGCCGACGTCATCGTCGTCGGCGCCGGACCGGCCGGGGCGTCCGCCGCGTGGCAGCTCCGGCAGGCCGGTCGCGACGTCGCCGTCCTCGAGAAGGCGGACTTCCCCCGGGAGAAGGTGTGCGGGGACGGGCTCACCCCCCGCGGCGTGCAGTCGCTCCTGGACATGGGCGTCGACACGTCCGGCTGGCGCCGGCACAAGGGTCTCCGCGTGCACGGCGGCGGCACGGTGACCGACCTGGACTGGCCGCGCCTGCAGCACTGGCCCGACTTCTCCCTCGTCCTGCGCCGCAGTGACCTCGACGCCCGGCTGGCCGCGCACGCGGAGGCGGCCGGCGCGCGGGTGCACACCGGGATCACCGTCACCGAGCCGCTGCTCGACGACGCCGGGCGGGTCGCCGGCGTGCGCGCCACCGCGGGTCCGGACAGGGAGCCGCAGGTCTGGCGGGCGCCGCTGGTCGTCTCCGCCGAGGGCCTGTCGGGCCGGCTGGCCAAGTCGCTGGGCCTGGTCCGCCGCGAGGACCGACCGCTCGGGGTCGCCGTCCGCCGGTACGTGCGTTCCCGGCGCACCGCCGACGACTACCTCGACATCTCCTTCGACCTGACCCCGGCCGGGCCGTCCCGCGACTCCATGCCCGGCTACGGCTGGATCTTCGGCATGGGCGACGGCACCGCGAACGTCGGGTACGGGCTGCTCGACACGCGGCGGGGGACGGGGTCCGACCACCGGGCCGTGCTGCGCGCCTGGCTGGACACCTTCCCGGCCGAGGACGGTCTCGGCGAGGACGACGCCGTCACGCCGCTGCGGGGGGCCGGCCTGCCCATGGCCCTGAACCGCGGACCGGCGTACACCCGCGGGCTGCTGCTCGCCGGGGACGCCGCCGGCACCGTGAACCCGGTCAACGGCGAGGGCATCAGCTACGCCCTCGAGACCGGCCGGATGGCCGGCGAGGCCGCTGCCGATGCCCTCGCCCGGCCCGGGGGCCCCGCCCGCGAGGCGGTGCTGCGGGGCTACCCGCAGCGGCTGCGGGCGGCCTACGGGCGGCACCACCGGCTGGGCCTGGGCTTCCTGGCGCTGCTCGCGCGCCCGGACGTCGTCCGGTTCGCCACCGCGCACGGGCTGCGGCGACCGGCGCTGGCCGCCGCGGCGCTGCGCCTCATGGGCAACCTCACCGACGGCCGTGACGGGGACGCCGTCGACCGCGCCATCACGGTGCTCACCCGGCTGGCCCCGGCGGTCTGACGTGGACGAGCTCGCGATGCGGTCCCCGGTCGACACGGCGACAACCCGATCCACGGCTACGCGGAACGTGATCGTCCTCACCCTAGGCTGGTGCTGATGCTGTCGACCTACGTCCCGATCGTGGGGCTCTTCGCACTGGCCGCGGCGTTCGCGCTGTTCTCGGTCGCGGCCGCGCCGTACGTCGGTCCCCGCCGCTACAACCGGGCCAAGATCGACGCCTACGAGTGCGGGATCGAGCCGGTGGACCAGCCGCTCACCGGTGGCCGGTTCCCGGTGAAGTACTACCTGACCGCGATGCTGTTCATCGTCTTCGACATCGAGATCGTCTTCCTCTACCCGTGGGCCGTGCACAACGAGGCGCTGGGCGTCTTCGGCCTGGTCGCGATGGTCGTGTTCATCGGCACCGTCTTCATCGCCTTCGCCTACGAGTGGCGACGCGGCGGGCTCGAGTGGGACTGAGGGGAATCTGACCATGGGTCTCGAAGAGAAACTGCCCAGCGGTGTGCTGCTGACCAGCGTGGAGAAGCTGGTCAACTGGACGCGCAAGTCCTCGCTGTGGCCGGCCACGTTCGGCCTGGCGTGCTGCGCGATCGAGATGATGGCCACCGGCGCCGGGCGCTACGACCTGGCCCGGTTCGGCATGGAGGTGTTCCGGGCCTCGCCCCGGCAGGCCGACCTGATGATCGTGGCGGGCCGGGTCAGCCAGAAGATGGCCCCGGTCCTGCGCCAGATCTACGACCAGATGCCCGAGCCCCGCTGGGTGCTGGCCATGGGCGTCTGCGCCAGCTCCGGCGGCATGTTCAACAACTACGCCGTCGTCCAGGGCGTCGACCACATCGTGCCCGTGGACATGTACCTGCCCGGCTGCCCGCCGCGGCCGGAGATGCTCACCGACGCCATCCTCAAGCTGCACCACAAGATCATGAACGAGCCGCTGGGCGACAAGCGCGCTCGCGAGCTCCAGCGCGCACGCCAGGACGGCACCGCGAAGGACCTGCTGGTCGAGATGCCCTCCACCGTGCGCGTGGACAAGGCCGCCCGCCGGGCGTACGAGGCGGCTGCGGCCGAGGGCCGCACCGGGCAGTTCGCGATCGACCAGCGCGGTGGCAACGCGGTGCTGCTGCCGCCCGAGCGCGACGGGGCCGGCGTCGACGGCGGCGCGTGGCGGGGGCTGGGCCGATGAGCAACGACGGCGGCGAGGTCGTGCCGGGCCGCGAGGAGGCCGGCTACGACGACGCGACGGCGCCCTCGGGCGGCTTCCGCAAGGGCGCCTTCGGGGTCAGCGGCAGCGGGGACACCTCCGGCTTCGGCGGGCTGGTGCGCGTCGAGCCCGGCGGCGCGGTCGCGCTGCACTCCACCGAGCGGCCCTACGGCGGCTGGTTCGACGAGGTCACCGACGCGCTGATCGACGCCGTGGGGGAGGCGACCTACGCGGCGGCGGTGCAGCGGGTGCTGGTCGACCGCGGCGAGATCACCTACTTCGTGGCGCGCGAGCACCTCCTGGCACTGGCGCAGGCCCTGCGCGACGACGAGGCGCTGCGCTTCGAGCTGTGCAGCAGCGTGTCCGGCGTCGACTACCTGGACAGCGGCGGTCCCGAGGTGACCCCCGGCCGGCCCCGGCTGCACGTGGTGCTGCACCTGACGTCCATGACCTACCGGCGGCGGATCCGGCTCGAGGTCGCGGTCACCGCGGAGGACCCGCACGTCCCGTCCGTGACCGGCATCTACCCGACGGCGGACTGGCACGAGCGGGAGACCTACGACATGTTCGGCATCGTCTTCGACGACCACCCGTCGCTGACCAGGATCCTCATGCCCGACGACTGGGACGGCTTCCCGCAGCGCAAGGACTACCCGCTCGGCGGCGTCCCGGTGGAGTACCACGGCGCGACGATCCCGCCCCCCGACACACGACGTGCCTACCGGTGAAGGGGACCGACCGATGAGCACGACCTACGACCCGTACGCCGGCTCGCGCGAGACCACCGAGGGCCGCGTCTACACCGTCACCGGTGGGGACTGGGACCTCACCTTCGCCGACCCGCACGGCGAGGACCGCCTCGTCGTCAACATGGGGCCGCAGCACCCCTCGACGCACGGCGTCCTGCGGCTGGTGCTCGACCTGGACGGCGAGACGGTCACCAAGGCCCGGGTGGTCATCGGCTACCTGCACACCGGCATCGAGAAGAACACCGAGTACCGCAACTGGGTGCAGGGCACGACCTTCGTGACGCGGATGGACTACCTGTCCCCGCTGTTCAACGAGGCCGGCTACTGCCTCGCCGTCGAGAAGCTGCTTGGGATCGAGGCGCCGCAGCGGGCGCAGACGATCCGCGTGCTGGTCATGGAGCTCAACCGGATCGCCTCGCACCTGGTCGCCCTGGCCACGTTCGGCATGGAGATGGGCGCGCTGACGGGCATGACCAACGGCTTCCGCGAGCGGGAGATGGTCCTCGACCTGCTCGAGGAGATCACCGGCCTGCGGATGAACCACGCCTACATCCGCCCCGGCGGCCTCGCGCAGGACCTGCCCGAGGGCGCCGTGCAGAGCATCCGCGACTTCCTGGCGGTCTTCCCGAAGCGGGTGGCCGACTTCCACCGGCTGCTCACCGGCCAGCCGATCTGGCAGAACCGGCTCAAGGACTCCGGCTACCTCGACGTCACCGGATGCGTGGCGCTGGGCGTCACGGGGCCCGTCCTGCGGGCGGCCGGCCTGCCGTGGGACCTGCGCAAGGTGGAGCCCTACCTGGGCTACGAGACCTACGACTTCGAGGTGCCCACCGCGGACACCAGCGACGCGTGGGGCCGCTACCTGGTGCGGATGGCCGAGGTCAACGAGTCGCTGAAGATCGTCGCGCAGGCGCTGGACCGGCTGGAGCCGGGACCGGTCATGGTCGACGACAAGAAGATCGCCTGGCCCGCGCAGCTGTCCCTCGGCGCGGACGGCATGGGCAACTCGCTCGACCACGTGCGGCACATCATGGGCCAGTCGATGGAGGCCCTGATCCACCACTTCAAGCTCGTCACCGAGGGCTTCCGGGTGCCGGCCGGCCAGGTGTACGTGCCCGTCGAGTCCCCTCGCGGCGAGCTCGGCTTCCACGTGGTGAGCGACGGCAGCACCCGGCCGTGGCGCGTCCACGTGCGCGACCCCAGCTTCGTGAACCTGCAGGCCACGGCGGCGATGAGCGAGGGCGGCATGATCGCCGACGTCATCGCGGCCATCGCATCGATCGACCCCGTGATGGGGGGAGTGGACCGATGAGTGCTCTTCCAGGCAGCCCGGAGGCCGCAGCGACGACCGGTCTGGACGACAGCCCGGTCCAGCCGGCCCCGCTCGACCTCCCGCCGCTGACCGAGCAGACCCGGCTCGAGGCGCGGGAGATCATCGCCCGCTACCCGCAGCCGCGCTCGGCCCTGCTGCCGATGCTGCACCTGGTGCAGAGCTACCAGGGCTACGTCTCGCCCGAGGGCGTCACGCTGTGCGCGGAGGAGCTCGGCCTGACCAAGGCCGAGGTCGGCGCGGTCGCGACCTTCTACACGATGTACAAGCGCCGTCCCACCGGCCGGCACCTGGTGAGCGTCTGCACCAACACGCTGTGCAGCGTCCTGGGCGGGCAGCGGATCATGGACGCGCTCTCGGCCGACCTCGGTGTGCACCACGACGAGACGGCGGCCGACGGCTCCATCACCCTCGAGCACGCCGAGTGCCTGGCCGCCTGCGACTACGCGCCGGTGGTGACCGTCGACTACGAGTTCTACGACCAGCAGGACGTGGACAGCGCACGCCGGCTGGTGGCCGCCCTGCGCCGCGGTGAGAAGCCGCTGCCCACGCGGGGTGCGCCCCTGACCGACTTCAAAGGCATCTCCCGCCAGCTGGCCGGCTTCTCGCAGTACGACGACGCCACCGCCGCCCGGGCCGCCATCGACGCGCCCGGTGAGTGGGGCCCGACGCTGGCCGGGCTCCGGCTGGCCGCCGAGCGCGGGGAGTCCGCCCCCGAGCTGCCCGGCGGAACGGCACCCGAGCCGCCCGACGCCGGCGAACCGCGGGAGACGGTGCGCCCGTCCGGACGTACCGGCGAGACCCTCGGCGACGAGGCCGCGGACGCGCGCGTCGCCGCTGCCGACAACCCCGCCGAGCGGGCCGGCGCGGCGCAGGCCCACCCCGACAAGGGGGCGGAGTACGGCCGCCGTCGGCCCCCCGGCGGGCTCGACCAGCAAGGCACCGACACACCCGCAGGGACCGAGCCGGGCACGTCCGGCCAGGGTCCCGGGAAGGCCTGACCGATGCCGCTCACTCCCGTGCTCACCACCCGCTGGGGCGCCGACCGGTCCTGGCGGCTGTCGACCTACGAATCGATGGAGGGCTACGCCGCGCTGCGGACGGCGCTGTCGATGACCCCCGACGAGCTGGTCACGATGGTCAAGGACTCCGGCCTGCGCGGTCGTGGCGGCGCCGGCTTCCCGACCGGCATGAAGTGGAGCTTCATCCCGCAGCCCAAGCCCGGCGAGACCCCGAGCGGTCCGGCGGCCATGCCCAAGTACCTGGTCGTCAACGCCGACGAGGGGGAGCCGGGCACCTGCAAGGACCTGCCGCTGATGATGGCCGACCCGCACTCGCTGATCGAGGGCGTGATCATCTCGGCCTACGCGATCCGGTCGAAGTTCGCCGTCATCTACGTCCGCGGCGAGGCCGTGCACGCCCACCGCCGGCTGGTGGCCGCCGTCGAGGAGGCGTACGCGGCCGGCTACCTCGGCAGCGACATCCTGGGCTCGGGCTACGAGCTCGACCTCGTCGTGCACGCCGGCGCCGGCGCCTACATCTGCGGCGAGGAGACGGCGCTGCTCGACTCCCTCGAGGGCTACCGGGGCCAGCCCCGGCTCAAGCCGCCGTTCCCCGCGGTCG
The DNA here is from genome assembly GCF_054051075.1 of Blastococcus sp. SYSU DS0617. NCBI lineage: Bacteria > Bacillati > Actinomycetota > Actinomycetes > Geodermatophilales > Geodermatophilaceae > Blastococcus > Blastococcus sp. SYSU DS0617. The sequence continues at coordinate 63,528 of NZ_JBJHAO010000007.1, read as the reverse complement.
CCGGCCTGTACGGCGCCCCGACGGTCATCAACAACGTCGAGACGCTGGCCAGCGTGCCGTTCGTCGTCCGCGGCGGGGCCGAGTGGTTCAAGGCGTTCGGTCCGGAGAAGTCACCCGGGCCGAAGATCTACTCGTTGTCGGGCCGCGTCGTCCGCCCCGGGCAGTACGAGGCCCCGATGGGGACGACGATGCGCGAGCTGCTGGAGATGGCCGGCGGCGTCCGCCCGGGCCACGAGCTGAAGTTCTGGACGCCGGGTGGATCGTCGACGCCGTACTTCACCGCCGAGCACCTCGACGTCCCGCTGGACTTCGACTCGGTGGCAGCGGCCGGCTCCATGCTCGGCACCACCGCGCTCATGGTGTTCGACGAGACCGACTCCATCGTCGAGGCCACCCTGCGGTTCACCGAGTTCTACGCGCACGAGAGCTGCGGAAAGTGCACGCCGTGCCGGGAGGGCACCTACTGGCTGGTGCAGATCCTCGAGCGGATCGCGCACGGCCGGGGCACCGCGCAGGACCTGGACATCCTCATCGACACCTGCGACAACATCCTGGGCCGGTCCTTCTGCGCCCTCGGTGACGGAGCGACGAGCTGCATCACCAGCTCGCTGAAGTACTTCAAGGACGACTACGTCGCCCTGCTGCCCCCGGAGGAGCAGGCCCGGCTGGGTCGCAGCCTCCGCCTCGAGCCGGTCGGAGCCGCGTCATGAGCCTGACGAACCCCACCCCGGCGCCCGCGGTCCCGCCCGGCGCCCCCGGGCCGCACACCCCGCCGGACGCCGTCCACTGCACGATCGACGGCTTCGACGTCGCCGTCCCCAAGGACACCCTGATCATCCGCGCCGCCGAGCAGGTGGGCGTCTTCATCCCGCGGTTCTGCGACCACCCGCTGCTCGAGCCCGTCGGCGCCTGCCGGCAGTGCCTGGTCGAGGTCGAGGGCCAGCGCAAGCCGGTGGCCTCCTGCACCATGCCGGTCACCGAGGGCATGGCGGTGCGCACCCAGCTCTCCAGCCCGGTGGCCGACAAGGCGCAGCAGGGCACGATGGAGCTGCTGCTGATCAACCACCCGCTGGACTGCCCGACCTGCGACAAGGGCGGCGAGTGCCCGTTGCAGAACCAGGCGATGGGTCACGGGCGGACCGAGAGCCGGTTCGTCGACGAGAAGCGGACCTACCCCAAGCCGCTGGCGATCAGCACGGAGATCCTGCTCGACCGCGAGCGCTGCGTGCTCTGCGCCCGCTGCACGCGGTTCTCCCAGCAGGTGGCCGGCGACCCGTTCATCGAGCTGTTCGAGCGCGGGGCGCTGGAGCAGGTGGCGATCTACGAGGACGAGCCGTTCGAGTCCTACTTCTCGGGCAACACCACCCAGATCTGCCCGGTGGGCGCCCTGACGAGCACCCAGTACCGGTTCCGCGCACGCCCCTTCGACCTGCGCAGCGAGGACAGCGTCTGCGAGCACTGCGCGTCGGGCTGCTCGATGCGCACCGACTACCGGCGCGGCAAGGTCACCCGGCGCCAGGCCGGTGACGACCCGGCGGTCAACGAGGAGTGGACCTGCGACAAGGGCCGCTACGCGTTCCGCTACGTCACCTCCAACGAGCGGCTCACCACCCCGCTGGTCCGCGGTGCCGACGGCACGCTGCAGCCGGCGTCCTGGCCGGAGGCCTGGGCCGCGGCCGCCGCCGGGCTGGCCGCCGCGCGCGAGGCGGGCGGCGTCGGGGTGCTGCCCGGCGGACGGCTGACCGTCGAGGACGCCTACGCCTACGCCAAGTTCGCCCGCGTGGCGCTGGGGAGCAACGACGTCGACGCCCGCGCCCGCGCGCACTCCGCGGAGGAGATGGCCTTCCTGGCCGGCACGGTGGCCGGCACCGGCCCCGACCGGGGCGGGGTCACCTACGACGAGCTGGGTGCCGCTCCCGTCGTCCTGCTCGCCGGGTTCGAGCCGGAGGAGGAGTCGCCGATCGTCTTCCTGCGGCTGCGCCGGGCGGTGCGCACCGCGAAGACCCAGGTCTACGACCTCGCGCCCTTCCCGACGCGGGCCGCGCAGAAGTTGCAGGCCACGGTGCTGACCACGCTGCCCGGCGCGGAGGCCCGGTCGCTGCAGGCGCTGGCTGCCGGCACCTGGGGCGGCCCGGCGGTGGAGGCGCTGCGGACGCCGGGCGCCGTCGTCCTCGCGGGGGAGCGGCTGGCCGAGGTGCCCGGCGCGTTCACCGCGCTGCTCGAACTGGCGGAGGCCACCGGCGCCCGCATCGCCTGGGTGCCCCGCCGCGCCGGCGAGCGTGGCGCGCTGGAGGCCGGCGCGCTGCCCGGTCTGCTGCCCGGCGGACGCGCGGTCGCCGACCCGGACGCCCGCGCCGAAGTGGCCGCGCGCTGGGGGATCGATGCCGCCGCCATCCCGCCGGGACCGGGGATGGACACCACCGGCATCCTCGCCGCGGTGCGCGACCGGCGGCTGGCCGGGCTGCTCGTCGGCGGGGTCGACCCCGCCGACCTGCCCGACCCCGTCCTGGCCGAGAACGCGCTGGCGGAGGCCCGCTTCGTCGTCAGCCTGGAGATGTTCCCGACGGCGGTCACCGAGTGGGCCGACGTCGTGCTGCCGGTCGCCGCCGCCTCGGAGAAGGCCGGCAGCTACCTCGACTGGGAGGGCCGGGTGCGGTCCTTCGACGCCACGCTGCACGACACCGGCAGGCTGAGCGACGCCCGGGTGCTGCACGGCCTGGCCGACCTCATGGACGTCGACCTGCGGCTGCCGACGCCCGAGGCGGCGCGGGCGGAGCTCGCCGCGCTGGGCACCGCGCGGTCGGCCGGCATCGCCGGCCCGGACGTCGAGGCCGCCGGCGCGCCGTCGCTGCGCGCCGACGAGGCGCTGCTGGCCTCCTGGCGCCAGCTGCTCGACGTCGGCACGCTGCAGCGGGACGAGCCGGAGCTCTCCGGCACGGCCCGCCGGCCGGTCGTCCGGCTCGGCGCGGAGGCCGCCACCCGCCTCGGCGTCGCCGACGGCGAGCTGGTGACCGTCACCGGGCCGGCCGGCTCGGTGACCCTCCCGCTGCTCGTCACCCCGATGCCCGACCACGTGGTCTGGCTGCCGATGCGCTCCCCGGGCAGCGAGGTGCGCACGCACCTGGGCGCCGGACCAGGCGCCGTCGTCCGCATCGCCGCGGCGGCCAGCACCGTGTCCCCGCCCACCGGGGCCACGACGATGTCCTCTCCCACCCCGGCGGGAGGTGTGGCGTGATGCTGCTGGCCAGCCCGGAGCAGCCGACCCTCGAGGACTTCGGCAACGACGTCTGGTGGATCGTGCTCATCAAGGTGCTGGGCGTCTTCGTGATCCTGGTCCTGCTGACGCTGTTCGCCATCGTCTTCGAGCGCAAGGTCGTCGCCCGCATGCAGCAGCGGATCGGCCCCAACCGGGTCGGCCCGCGCGGCTACCTGCAGAGCCTGGCCGACGGGCTGAAGCTGGCGTTCAAGGAAGACATCATGCCGGCGCTGGCCGACAAGCCCGTCTACTTCCTGGCGCCGGTGATCGCGACGGTCCCGGCCTTCGTGGCGTTCTCGGTCATCCCGATGGGCCCGGCGGTGAGCATCTTCGGCGAGGTGACGCCGCTGCAGCTGACCGATGCCCCGATCGGTGTGCTCGTGGTCCTCGCCTCCTCGGCGATGGGCATCTACGGCATCGTGCTCGGCGGCTGGGCCTCCGGCTCGACCTACCCGCTGCTGGGCAGCATGCGCAGCGCGGCGCAGATGATCAGCTACGAGATCGCGATGGGACTCTCCATCGTCGCGGTCTTCCTCTACGCGGGGTCGATGTCGACCTCGGAGATCGTCGCCGCCCAGGCCGAGGGCAACGAGGTCTCCTTCTTCGGCTGGGAGTTCACCGGTCCCAGCTGGTTCGCCGTCCTGCTGCCGGTCTCCTTCGTCATCTACGCCATCGCGGTGGTCGGCGAGACCAACCGGGCACCCTTCGACCTCCCCGAGGCCGAGAGCGAGCTGGTCGGTGGCTTCCACACCGAGTACTCGTCGCTGAAGTTCGCGCTGTTCTTCCTGGCCGAGTACATCAACATGGTCACCGTCTCCGCGCTGGCCGCCACCCTGTTCCTCGGCGGCTGGCGGGCGCCGTGGCCGCTCTCCATCTGGGACGGCGCCAACTCGGGCTGGTGGCCGATGCTGTGGTTCTTCGGCAAGGTCGTCGTCGCCCTGTTCTTCTTCATCTGGCTGCGCGGCACCCTGCCGCGGCTCCGGTACGACCAGTTCATGCGGTTCGGCTGGAAGGTGCTCGTCCCCGTCGCCCTCGTGTGGATCCTCGTCGTCGCCACGATGCGGACCGTCTCCCAGGAGACCGACCTCTCCACCGGCGAGGTCGCGCTCTTCGTCGGGGTCCCGGTCGCGCTCCTGGTCCTGCTGGCCATGGCGCTGGGGGGCCGGGCGGCCAACCGCGAGACCCGCGTCGCCGCGGAGCACGCCGCCGCCGGCGGGGTGCACACCGTCTCCGACGAGCCGGAGGTGCTCCCGCCCGCGGGAGGGCAGCGCCGTCCCACCGGCGGGCCCAGCCGCGCCGAGGGCGGCTTCCCGGTCCCGCCGATGGACCTCACGGTGCCGCCGTCGCCCCGGCTGCGGCACCAGCCCGCCGACGAAGGCGGCGCCGTCGTGGCCACCGGCCGCCGCGGCACCACCACTGTCGAGGAGGACAACCCCGATGTCTGAGAACCGGTCCGAGCGCACCCCCGCGACCCGCGGCGGCGGTGAGGTGGCCCGGCCCTCGACCGGTCACCTGGCCAAGCGCACGGTCCGCGACAGCCTGATCCCCGCCCCGCTCCAGGGCTTCGGGGTGACCTTCGCCCAGATCTTCCGCAAGGTGACCACCGAGCAGTACCCGTTCGAACCCAAGGTGACCAAGCCGCGGTACCACGGCCGGCACGTGCTCAACCGCCATCCCGACGGGCTGGAGAAGTGCGTGGGCTGCGAGCTGTGCGCCTGGGCCTGCCCGGCCGACGCCATCTACGTCGAGGGCGGCGACAACACCGAGGAGGCCCGCTACTCCCCGGGCGAGCGGTACGGCGCGGTCTACCAGATCAACTACCTGCGCTGCATCTTCTGCGGGCTGTGCATCGAGGCCTGCCCGACGCGGTCGCTGACGATGAGCAACGACTTCGAGCTCGCCGACGACAACCGGCAGGACCTGATCTACACCAAGGAGCAGCTCATGGCGCCGCTGCTGCCCGGCATGGAGCAGCCGCCGCACCCCATGCGGCTGGGCGACGACGAGAAGGACTACTACCTGCGGGAGCCGCAGGCCGGTTCGGCGGCCGAGCCGGTCGTGGGGGAGAAGGCGTGAACGACGTCGTGATCGGCACCGGGGAGACGGTCGCCTTCTGGGTGCTCGGCCCGGTCGCCCTGGCCGGGGCGCTGGGCATGGTGTTCAGCCGCAACGCGGTCCACTCGGCGCTCTGGCTGGTCACCACGATGCTGTCGCTGGGCGTCTTCTACGTCATCCAGTCCGCACCGTTCCTGGGCGCCGCGCAGATCATCGTCTACACCGGCGCGATCATGATCCTGTTCCTCTTCGTGCTCATGCTGGTGGGCCGCGACTCGTCCGACTCCGTCGTCGAGGCGCTGCGCGGTCAGCGGGTGGCCGCGGCGGTCCTGGGCATCGGCTTCGCCGGGCTGGTCGGCGCCGGCATCGCCCGCGCGACCGAGGGCATGGTGGTGCGCGGCCTGGGCGACGACGGGGGCAGCGACAACGTCACCGCGATCGCCGAGCTGCTCTACACCCGCTACCTGCTCGCCTTCGAGATCACCGGGGCCCTGCTGATCGTCGCGGCGGTCGGGGCGCTCGTGTACACCCAGATGGAGCGCGAGCCCGGCACCCGGCGCGGCCAGAAGGAGCTCTCCCGCGCCCGGTTCCTCACCGGCCGGCCGCAGACCCTGCCCGGCCCCGGCGTGTACGCCCGCGCCAACTCCGTCGCCGCCCCGGGGCTGCTGCCCGACGGGCGCACCTCGACCGACAGTTACGCCACGGGCATCGAGCCCGGCGAGGTGGAGCAGGTGCCCCGTCCCACCGGCCGGGAGCAGCTCGGCTCGCCCGACGCCGCACTGGGCACGCTGGACCCGGCGCCCAGCGACATCCCCGGCGGCCGGGAAGGTGGTCAGCACAGGTGAGCGAGCGTGCGAGCGGACCCACGGACACAGCACGCGGGGGCATGAGCCCGACGAGCGCCGGCGAGGAGGACTCATGACCCCGACCTACTACCTGGTGCTCGCGGCGATCCTGTTCACCATCGGCGCCGTGGGCGTCCTGGTGCGGCGCAACGCCATCGTCGTGTTCATGTGCGTCGAGCTGATGCTCAACGCGGTCAACCTGACGCTGATCACCTTCGCCCGCACCACCGGCACCATCGACGGCCAGATCATCGCGCTGTTCGTGATGGTCGTCGCGGCGGCCGAGGTCGTCATCGGCCTAGCCATCATCATGTCGATCTACCGGACCCGGCGGTCCGCCTCGGTCGACGACGCCAACCTCCTCAAGTACTGACGCGCGGGACGGGGACATCTGTGTCTGAGGCACTGCCCGCCGAGGGTCTGCTCGGCTGGTCCTGGCTGCTCATCGCGCTGCCCCTGGCGGGCGCTGCGGTGCTGCTGCTGGGCGGCCGGCGCACCGACCGCTGGGGCCACCTGCTGGGGACGGCGACGGTGGTGGGCGCTTTCCTGCTGGCGGTGCTCTGCGCCGTCCAGCTGACCGGCGTCGAGGAACGGTCGGTCGACGTCGACCTGTTCACCTTCATCTCCACCGGCGATCTCGACGTCCGTGCCGGGCTGCTCTACGACCCGCTGTCGGCGATGTTCGCGCTGCTGATCACCGGCGTCGGCTCGCTGATCCACGTCTACTCGATCGGCTACATGGCGCACGACCCCGGGCGCCGCCGGTTCTTCGCCTACCTGAACCTCTTCGTCGCGGCGATGCTGCTGCTGGTCCTGGGCAACAGCTTCGTGGCGCTCTACGTCGGCTGGGAGGGCGTCGGTCTGGCGTCCTACCTGCTCATCGCCTTCTGGTACACCCGCCCGGCGGCTGCGACGGCGGCCAAGAAGGCCTTCATCATGAACCGGGTCGGGGACGTCGGCCTGGCCCTGGCGATCTTCATCATGTTCGCCCAGCTCGGGACGACGTCCTACGCAGGCGTCTTCGGTGCGGTGGGCACGCTGGCCGGCGGGACGATCACCGCCATCGGGCTCCTGCTGCTGCTGGGCGCCTGCGGGAAGTCGGGCCAGTTCCCGCTGCAGGCGTGGCTGCCCGACGCCATGGAGGGGCCGACCCCGGTCTCGGCGCTCATCCACGCGGCCACGATGGTCACCGCCGGCGTCTACCTGATCGCCCGCTCGGCCCCGATCTACGACCTCACCGAGACCGCGCGCGCCGTCGTCCTCGCCGTCGGGGCGATCACGCTGCTCATCGGCGCCATCGCCGGCTGCGCCTTCGACGACATCAAGAAGGTGCTGGCGTACTCCACGGTCAGCCAGATCGGCTACATGTTCCTGGCCGTCGGCCTCGGCCCCGCCGGCTACGTCGCCGGCCTGGCGCACCTGCTCACCCACGGCTTCTTCAAGGCCGGCCTGTTCCTCGGCGCCGGATCGGTCATGCACGCGATGGACGACCAGGTGGACATGCGCCGCTTCGGCGGGCTCTGGAAGAAGCTGCCGATCACCTTCGCCACCTTCGGGCTGGGCTACCTGGCGCTCATCGGGTTCCCGTTCCTGTCCGGCTACTTCACCAAGGACGCGATCATCGAGGCCGCGCTGGACCGCGACGACGTCTGGGGCTGGGTCCTCGGGGGCGTGGCCGTGCTCGGTGCCGGCCTCACCGCCTTCTACATGACCCGGCTGATGCTCATGACCTTCTTCGGCCGGGCCCGCTGGCGGGAGGGGATCCACCCGCACGAGTCCCCGTCGGTGATGACCGCGCCGATGATCGTGCTGGCGCTGGGCTCCGTCGGCGCCGGGTTCCTCCTGGTCGAGGCCTTCCCGCTGTCGGACTGGCTGGAGCCGGTGTTCGGCGAGCCGGAGGAGGCGGCCCACGTGGTCGCGCCGGCGACGGTCGGCCTCGTGGTGACCGTCGTGATGCTCCTCGGCGTGCTGGCGGCCTGGCTGTTCGTCGGCCGCCGCGAGGTCCCGACCGAGGCCCCGGTGCGGGTCTCGCCGGTCACGCGGGCGGCCCGCAACGCCCTCTACGCGGACACGGTCAACGAGTCGCTGGTCATGCGCCCCGGTCAGTGGCTCACCCGCGCCCTGGTGTGGGTGGACAACCGCGGCGTGGACGGCGCGGTCAACGGGCTGGCCGCCGGTCTCGGGGGCTCCTCCTCGCGGCTGGGTCGGACGCAGACCGGGTTCGTGCGCACCTACGCGCTCGGCATGCTCGGCGGTGCGGTGCTGGTGGCCGGTGCGCTGCTGGCGGTGACGTCGGGATGAGCGGACGGCGCAGTTTCCCCAGGACGAACGGAGAGGTTGTAGGACGTGGCTGACTTCCCGTTCCTCGTGGCGATGATCGCCGTGCCGGCGATCGGTGCGGCGGCGGTCGCTGCCCTCCCCAAGGGTCGCGAGCTGATCGCCAAGCAGCTGGCCCTGGGCGTGAGCCTGGTCGTGCTGGTGCTGGCCGTCCTGGCCGCGATCGCCTTCGACACCGGCGGCGAGCGGTTCCAGCTGACGACGTCGGTGGCCTGGATCCCCGACTTCGGCGTCGACTTCGCCCTGGGCGTCGACGGCATCGCGCTGGTGATGCTGCTGCTCATCGGCCTGCTGGTGCCGCTGGTCATCGGCGCCTCCTGGGAGGACCGTGCACCCGGCTCCGAGGAGGCGCCGGCCGGCTCCCCGGGGCGCTCGATGCGGTTCTTCTTCGCCTGGCTGCTGCTGCTCGAGGCGTTCATGGTCGGCGTCTTCGCCGCCACCGACGTCTTCCTCTTCTACGTCTTCTTCGAGGCGATGCTCGTCCCGATGTACTTCCTGATCGGCAGCTTCGGCGGGCCGCGACGGCAGTACGCCGCGGTGAAGTTCTTCCTCTACAGCCTCGTCGGCGGGCTGATCATGCTGGCGTCGGTCATCGGGCTGTACGTGGTGAGCAACAGCCAGCTCGGGGAGGGCACCTTCGCCTTCGACGCGCTGCGCGAGCTCGAGATCGACCCCGGCGTGCAGAAGCTGCTGTTCCTGGGCTTCTTCGTCGCCTTCGCCATCAAGGCGCCGCTGGTCCCGCTGCACACCTGGCTGCCCGACAGCGCCGCCGAGGCGCCGATCGGCGGAGCGGTGCTGCTGGTCGGCGTCCTGGACAAGGTGGGCACCTTCGGGTTCCTGCGCTACTGCCTGCCGCTGTTCCCCGACGCGTCGCGGTACTTCGCGCCGCTGGTGCTCGTCCTGGCCGTGGTCGGCGTCCTGTACGCCGCCCTGCTGGCCATGGGGCAGAGCGACATGAAGCGGCTCGTGGCCTACACGTCGATCTCGCACTTCGGCTTCATCGCGCTGGGCATCTTCGCGTTCACCACCGAGGCGGCCACCGGCGCGGTGCTCTACATGGTCAACCACGGCATCGCGACCGGCCTGCTGTTCCTCGTCGTCGGCATGCTGATCGCCCGCGGCGGCTCCCGCCAGATCGGCGACTACGGCGGCGTCGCGGCCCAGGCGCCGAAGCTGGCGGCGGTCTTCCTCGTCGCGGGCCTGGCCTCGCTGGCGCTGCCGGGTACCAACAGCTTCGTCAGCGAGTTCCTCGTGCTGATCGGCTCGTTCCCCGAGCGGCCGGTGCACACGATCCTGGCCACCGTCGGCATCATCCTGGCCGCGCTCTACATCCTGCTGATGTACCAGCGCACGATGCACGGCCCGGCACGCGGCGTGGTCGCACCCATGGACGGCGTCGCGTCCGGGACCGCAGGTGAGCCGGCGCCGGCAGGTGAGCACCGCGGGTCGGGCGCCACCGCCGTCCTGACCGCGCCGACCGTCGCGGCCGTGCGGTTCCGTGACCTGAGCCGGCGGGAGATCGCCGTCGTGGCGCCGCTGGTGGTGCTGGTCGTGGTGCTCGGCGTCCAACCCCAGCTGCTGCTGGACATCATCGAGCCGGCGGTCGTCGCGACCCTGGACGACCTCGGAGGGACCCGATGATCGAGGCCCCTGACCTCTCGTGGGCGGCGCTGGCGCCGCTGCTGATCGTCTTCGGCGCCGCCTGCATCGGTGTGCTGGTCGAGGGGTTCGTGCCCCGCGACGTGCGGCACCGCGTCCAGGTCGCCGTCGCCCTGCTGGGCACCGCCGGTGGCTTCGCCGCCACGCTGCTGGTGGCCGCCCTGCGCGATCCGGAGATCACCGCCGGCGGCGCGCTCGCCGTCGACGACGCCGGCCTGTTCCTGCAGGCGACGGTCACCGGGCTCGCCGTCCTCGCCGTGCTGCTGTTCGCCGAGCGCGGCTTGGACCCGGCCCGGTCGGCCTTCGTGGCCTCGGTCGCCGTGCCGGCCGGCAGCCCGCGCGACCGCGACCAGCTCACGGCCACCCGGGTGCAGACCGAGGTCTACCCGCTGGCCACCTTCGCCGTCGGCGGCATGATGGTCTTCGTCACCGCGAACGACCTGCTGGTCATGTTCGTCGCCCTCGAGGTGCTCAGCCTCCCGCTGTACCTGATCAGCGGGCTGGCCCGGCGCCGCCGGCTGCTGTCGCAGGAGGCGGCGGTCAAGTACTTCCTCCTGGGCGCGTTCGCCTCGGCGTTCTTCCTGTACGGGCTCGCGCTGGTCTACGGCGCCACCGGCACCATCCGGCTCGGCGAGATCCGCGAGGCCACCGCCGAGGGCGGCAGCGACGTACTGCTCGTGCTCGGGCTGGCGCTGCTCGTGGTCGGCCTGCTGTTCAAGGCCAGCGTCGCGCCGTTCCACAGCTGGACGCCCGACGTCTACCAGGGCGCCCCGACCCCGGTCACCGCCTTCATGGCCGCCTGCACCAAGGTGGCGGCCTTCGGCGCGATCCTCCGGCTGCTCTACGTCGGGTTCGGCGCCGAGGAGTGGACCTGGCGGCCGCTGATCTACGGGGTGGCGATCGTGTCGATGGTCGTCGGCGCCGTCCTCGGCCTCACCCAGACCGACCTCAAGCGCATGCTCGCCTACTCCTCGATCGCGCACGCCGGCTTCCTGCTCACCGGCGTGCTGGGGCTGGGCGCGGGCGGGGACGGGTCCGGCCTGGCGGCCACGATGTTCTACCTGGTCACCTACGGGCTCACCACGCTCGGCGCCTTCGCCGTCCTCACGCTGGTGCGCGACGGCGACGGCGAGGCCGGGCACCTGTCGCAGTGGGCCGGGCTGGCGTCGCGGTCCCCGCTGACCGCCGCGGTCATGGGCCTGTTCCTGCTCGCGCTGGCCGGGATCCCGCTCACCGCGGGGTTCACCGGCAAGTTCGCGGTGTTCCGCGCCGCCGTCGAGGAGGGCGCCTGGCCGCTGGTGCTGGTGGCGGTGCTGGCCAGCGCGGTCGCGGCGTTCTTCTACCTGCGGGTCATCGTGCTCATGTACTTCTCGCCGCCCGCGGCGGACGGGCCGACGGTGGGCGTGCCCGGCATCCCGACGACGGTCGTCCTCGCCGTCACGGCCAGCGCCACGCTGGCGCTGGGCATCCTGCCCGGGGCGGTGCTGGACCTGGCCGAGCAGGCGGCTACATTCGGCCGTTGATGACCGGAGCCCGTGCCGCAGCCGACGGCACCCCCACCGAGGTCTGGCACCGGATCTCCACGCCGGCCTCCACCATGGGCCCCTGGCTGCCCGAGGGCACCCTGGGCGATGCCCTGGCCGCAGGGCTGGCCCGGGTCGAGGCGGCGCTGGCGGAGTCGGTCGGGAGCGAGCACCCGTTCGTGCGCGAGGCGGCCGGCCACCTCATGGCGGCCGGCGGCAAGCGGTTCCGGCCGATGCTGGCGCTGCTCGCCGCGCAGCTGGGCGATCCGGACCGGCCCGAGGTCACCTCCGCGGCGGTGGTCTGCGAGCTCACCCACCTGGCGACGCTGTACCACGACGACGTCATGGACGAGGCCTCCGTGCGCCGCGGTGCCCCCAGCGCCAACAGCCGCTGGACCAACAGCATCGCGATCCTCACCGGCGACCTCCTGTTCGCCCGGGCCTCCGACCTGCTGGCCGACCTCGGTCCCGAGGCCGTCCGCATCCAGGCGCGCACGTTCGAGCGGCTGGTCACCGGCCAGATCCGCGAGACGGTGGGCGCCCAGCCCGGGGACGACCCGGTCGGTCACTACCTCGAGGTGCTGGCGGACAAGACCGGGTCGCTGGTCGCCACCTCCGCCCGGTTCGGCGCCTCCTTCGCCGGAGCCGACGACGACCTGGTCGAGGCGCTCACCGCCTTCGGCGAGGAGGTCGGGGTGGCCTTCCAGCTCTCCGACGACCTCATCGACATCGTCAGCGTCGCCGGCGCCTCGGGGAAGTCGCCCGGGACCGATCTGCGCGAGGGCATCGCCACCCTCCCCGTGCTGTTCGCGCTGGCCGGGAACGATCCGGCGGAGGCACGGCTGCGCGAGCTCGTCGCCGCGCCGGTCACCGACGACGCCGAGCACGCCGAGGCGCTGCGGCTGCTGCGCGCGTCCCGCTCGCTGGAACGGGCCACCGATGTGCTCCGCGAGTACGCCGACCGGGCCCGGGCGCGGCTGTCCGCCGTGCCCGCGGGGGACGTCCGCGACGCGCTGTCGGCGCTGTGCGACTACGTGGTGACGCGTACCAGCTGAGGCGACGGGGAACCACGGGGTGATGAGGACCCCACTCGCCTGCCTGCTGGCGCTGTCCCTCCCCCTCGCCGCCTGCTCCGCCTCGTCGACGGCGGAGGAGGAGGCAGGGTCCGTGTCGACGCCCCCCACGACCTCGGCGCCCACCGGTGCTCCGTCGCTGGCGGTCGAGGTGGTGGCCGACGGGCTCGACCATCCCTGGGACGTCGCGCAGGCCGCGGACGGCACGCTGCTGCTCGACGAGCGCGCGGGCGGCTTCACCGCGGTGCTGCCGGACGGCACCGTGCAGGAGGTGGCGGCGGACTTCGGCGACCTGTTCGCCGTGGGGGAGACCGGCCTGATGGGCCTGGCGCTGGACCCCGCCTTCGCCGAGAACCGGCGGTTCTACACCTGCCAGGGCGTCACGGACGGCGGCGATGCCTCGATCGAGGTGATCGCCTGGGCCGTGGACGACGAATGGTCGGCCGCCGACCGGGTGCAGGACCCGCTCATCGGCGGCATCCCGGTCAACGAGGACATCGGGCGGCACGGCGGCTGCCGGCTGGAGTTCGCACCCGACGGGGCGCTGCTCGTGGGCACCGGGGACAACGCCGTGGGCACCTTCCCGCAGGACCTCGGCTCGCTGGCCGGCAAGGTGCTGCGGGCCGATCCCGCGACGGGGGAGGCGTTGCCGGACAACCCGTTCGCCGCGCCGGACGACGGGGCTGCCGACCTGATCTACACCTACGGGCACCGCAACGTGCAGGGTCTGGCCGTCCGGCCGGGCACCGATCAGGTGTACTCGGTCGAGCACGGCCCCGACCGGAACGACGAGGTCAACCTGCTGCAGCCCGGTGGAAACTACGGCTGGGACCCGGTGGGCGACGGGGCGTACGACGAGAGCGTCCCGATGACCGACCCGGAGATCGAGGGTGCGGTGCCGGCGGTCTGGGACTCCGGCGCCCCGCCCATCGCGCCGAGCGACGGCACCTTCCTCGACGGCGACCAGTGGGCCGACTACGACGGACTGCTCCTGCTGGGCGCGCTGCGCGGCCAGCATGTGCTGGCGCTCCGCCTGGACGCGTCCGGCACGCTCACCGAGCAGTTCCGGCTGCCGGAGCTGGACGGCGACTACGGGCGCATCCGCACCGTGGAGCAGGGCACCGACGGCGCGCTCTACGTGACCACCGACAACGGCGGCGGCTCCGACCAGCTACTGCGGGTGACGCCTCGCGCCTGACGTCGCCCGGGCCGGTGGTGCCGTGCGCGAGCACCTGTCGTGGGGGTGCGGCGGGCCGCCATCTCCTGGGTGCTGGAGTCGATCGCCCGCGCGGGGGGCGGGCACCCATCCTGGAGGTCCCGCATGCGCAGGTCCCGGGTACTCGTCGTCGTCGTCCTCGCTGTCCTCGCCCTGGTCGTTCCCGGGCTGTCCACCGCCTCGGCCGCGCCGCAGGCCCCGCGGGCCCCGGAGATCGGCTGGGTCGCCCCGGTCGCGTGGACGGTGCCCTGGAAGGCCGACACCGTGCAGGTGCTCGGCAGCTACCGCTGCTGGGGTGGGGAGTCCATCCACCTGTGGGTGTCGGTCAAGCAGGGTGGCCCCGACCCGACGGCGGAGGGCAGCAGCTCCACGGTCGACGCCTGGTACGACACCAACGTCTCGGGTGACGTCGCCGTGCGATGCAACGGCCGCTGGCAGACCAAGCTGGTCACGCTTGGCCGGCATGCGGAGGACTACGGCGGGCGCGACCTGGACCCCCTGCGCAACGGCAAGGCCTGGCTGCAGTTCTGCCTCGTCTCCGGCGCCGAGGACGACCCGAACCCGATGCTCGCCTCGAAGAACCGCTGGGTGCACGTCGTCGGCGCCGGCCGGCGCTGACGGGCTCGCGAGGGCTCGTCCTGACGGGACGGGCCCTCGCGGGTGGCTCGCGGAAGCCGAGGCGTGGCACAGTCCGCCACCGTGTCCGCCACCGTGTCCGCCACCGTGTCCGCTCCGGCGACGATCCTGCTCGTGACCGGCGCCCCGGCCTCGGGCAAGTCGACGGTCGGGCGTGCCGTCGCGCGGCTCGCGCACCGCGGGGTGTTCCTCGACGGGGACACCTTCTGGCAGGCGGTGGTCGCGGGACGCGCGGACATGGGCGAGCATCCGACCGCCGAGGCGCTCGAGCAGCTCCACCTGCGGTACCGGGTGCTCGGCACCGCCGCCAGGATCTACGTCGAGGCCGGCTTCACCACGGTCATCGCCGACAATGTGTACGGCGACCACCTGCGGGTGGTGCGTGCGGCGGTCGCCCCCGTCCGCCTCCTGACCGTCGCCCTCATACCGTCGCCGGAGGTGATCGCCGCGCGGGAACGCGGCCGCGGCTCGGCCGTGTACGAGGCCTGGTTGCCCGAGGGGCGCGGCCTGCTCGACGCGGTACGCACCTTCAGCGGATGGGTGCACGGGACGGCGGCCGATCTGCACCACGACTCGACGGGCGAGACACCCGACGAGACAGCGGCCGCCGTCCGCGCCTGGGGCGCCGCCTCCGCGTAGCGGCGCCCGGTCGGACGCGCGTCTCAGCCGAGTGACCGTCCGGCCACGCGGGCGGGCACCGGCGTCCCGGCGGGGAGCAGGGGATCCGGCTCGGGTTCTCCGACGACGGTCCGCAGCGGCAGCACCCCGGCCCACACCGGTAGCGACAGGTCGCGCTCCTCGTCACCGGGTGGACCGGTGCGGATCTTGACGCTGGCCTCGGCGAGGTCCAGGGCCAGCACCGCCGTCGCAGCCAGTTCCTTGCGGTCGGGCCGGCGGGTGGCGGCCCAGGAGCCCGGAGCCAGCTGCTCGGTGAGCACCCGCAGGCCGAGCAGCTTCTCGTCGGCGTCGGCGACCGGTCTGGCCGTGCCGTGGACCACCGCGCACCGGTAGTTCACCGAGTGGTGGAACGCCGAGCGCGCGTAGACGACGCCGTCCAGGTGGGTGACGGTGAAGCAGACCGGGGCGCCCGCCGTGGCCGCGCGCAGCGTGCCGGCCCCGGTGGAGCCGTGCAGGTAGAGGGTGTCCTCGGAGCGGCCGTAGCCCGTGGGCAGGACCACCGGGGCGCCGTCGAGCACGACCGCCAGGTGGCCCACCAGACCGGCGTCGAGGACGGCGTACAGGTCTCCGCGGTCGGTGCGGGCGCGCTTGGCGCCCCGGCGGACGGTGCTTCGCGGGGTCGGGGACAGCGGGGGAGCGGGGACCATGCTCCCGATCCTGGACGGCGGAGTGGACCTCCGGAACGGCCAATCGGCTAGCATCCCGGCAGGCCACTGGAGAGGGGGCACGGTGACCGGCATCCCGCCCGTCGTGCTCGACCGGGCAGCCGGCACGTCGCTGTCCGTGCAGCTCGCCGACGCCCTGCGGGCGGCCGCCGCCGGCGGCTCCCTGCGGCCCGGCGACCGGCTGCCGTCGACCCGGGAGCTGGCCGCCGCACTGCGGGTCAGCCGCACGGTCACCAGCGCTGCGTACGACCAGCTCCTCGCCGAGGGCTGGGCCGGCGGTCGCCGCGGCGTGGGCACGTTCGTGCTCGGCGCGGTGCCGTCAACCCCGGCAGCACCCTCTCCCGCACCGGGACCGGGCACGCCGGTGCCCGCACTGGTCGAGCTGCGGGCCGGGTCGCCCTGCCTGGAGGTGCTGGACCGCGCCGCGTGGCGGCGGGCCTGGCGCGCGGCGGGGGACCAGGTGCCCGACCTCCGGCCCGACCCGGCGGGCGACCCCGCCTTCCGGGCCGCGGTGGGGGACCACCTGCTCCGGCACCGCGGTCTGGTCGCCGGCCCCGACGACGTGCTCGCCACGGCCGGCACCTCGGCCGCGGTGGGGGAGGTGGCGCGGATCCTGCCGCCGCGCAGCAGGGTCGCCGTGGAGGACCCGGGCTACTCGCGCGCGGTGGCTGCGCTGCGCGACGCGGGCGTCGACGTGGTCCCGGTCCCCGTCGACGACGACGGTCTGGTCGTCGACGCCCTGCCGGGCGGTCTGGCGGCGGTCTACTGCACACCGGCGCACCAGTTCCCGACCGGCCGGCGGATGTCCGCCGCACGCCGGCTGGCCCTGGTCGCCCGGGCGCGCGCGGAGGGGTGGTGGGTGCTGGAGGACGACTACGACGGCGAGCTGCGGTTCGACGTCGCCCCCCTGCCGCTGCTCGGCGCGCTCGGACCCGACGTCGTCGTCCACCTCGGCACCTCGAGCAAGATCCTCAGCCCGACGCTGGGCGTCGGCTGGCTGGTGGCTCCCGCACCGCTGCGCGCGGACCTGCTGGCCCGCCGCACCGACACCGGCATCCGCCCTGCCCGCGCGGGGCAGCGGGTGCTCGCCGCGCTGGCCGCCTCCGGCGACCTGGCCCGCCACCTCCGGCGGCTGCGCCGGGAGATGGCCGGCCGGCGCGAGCAGGTGCGTGCCGCGGTCGCCGCGGCCGGATGCGTCGCCGAGGGTGACCCGGCCGGTGCGCACGTGGTGGTGCGCCTGGCGGACCCCGCGACCGAGGAGGCCGTCCGTGCGGACGCGGCCCGGCGGGGGCTGGCGCTCGACGGACTCGGACGCCACCACCAGGGGGACGGCCCGGACCGCCGAGCCGGCCTGGTGCTCGGCTTCGCCGCTCCGACCCGGGCGGAGCTCGACCGGGCGCTCCCCGTCCTGACCACGGTGCTGAGGGCCGCCGGCCGGGGCTCAGGCGAGCAGGAACACCAGTCCGGTCAGGAGCGCGGCGACCACGGCCAGCCACAGCAGCATGCGCAGCGCGCGGCGCCGGCCCCGTCGGTTGGATCGCAGGCCTGACGCCAGGTCACCCCACGAGTCGATCTGGCCGGCGGGCGACAGCGGCTCGCGCTCGTACCGCTCCATCAGCTGCCCCCACCCCGGACGCGCACGGGCCCGTCCTCCCCAGGGGAGGACGGGCCCGGGACCACGTGTCTCAGCCCTGGACGGACCAGGTCTCGCCGCCGCCCAGCAGGGCGTCGAGGTCGGCGTCCCCCTGCACGCGGGCGGTGTCGAGCTGCTCGGTCATCATCCCGTCGTAGGTCGGCTTCTGGACCGAGCGGAACACGCCCATGGGCGTGTAACGCAGGTCCTGTGACGACAGCCGGGACAGCGCGAACGCGTACGCCGGGTTCTCCCGCGTCGCGTCGTGGACCACGATGTCCTCGGCCGCGACCTGGTTGGTCTCGGCGATGCGCAGCCCACCGAAGTCGTCGCGCACGACGCAGGCGGCGCCGTCGGGACCGAAGACCAGCGGCTTGCCGTGCTCCAGGGGGATCGACCACTGGGTGCCGGTGTTCGGGTCCTTGAGCAGCTCGAAGGCGCCGTCGTTGAAGATGTTGCAGTTCTGGTAGATCTCCACCAGCGACGTCCCCTGGTGCTCCGCCGCCTGGCGCAGCACGTCGGTGAGGCCCTTGCGGTCGGAGTCCATGGCGCGGCCGACGAAGGTGGCGTCGGCGCCCAGGGCCAGCGAGATCGGGTTGAACGGGTGGTCCAGCGAGCCCATGGGGGTGGACTTGGTGACCTTCCCGACCTCGGAGGTGGGGGAGTACTGGCCCTTCGTGAGGCCGTAGATCCGGTTGTTGAACAGCAGGATCGTCATGTTCACGTTGCGGCGCAGCGCGTGGATCAGGTGGTTGCCGCCGATGGACAGCGAGTCGCCGTCGCCGGTGACGACCCAGACCGACAGATCGGGGCGGGAGGCGGCCAGACCGGTGGCGATCGCCGGGGCGCGGCCGTGGATGGAGTGCATCCCGTAGGTGTTCATGTAGTACGGGAAGCGGGACGAGCAGCCGATCCCCGAGACGATGACCATGTCCTCGCGGGCGATGCCGAGGCTGGGCAGGAAGCTCTGGACCGCGTTGAGGATGACGTAGTCACCGCACCCCGGGCACCAGCGCACCTCCTGGTCGGTCTTGAGGTCCTTGGCCTTGAGCTCGGTCTTCTTCTCGCCCGAGACGGCGACCGAGGTGGCCACGGCGGCCGAGATCGGGTTCCCGGGCATGCCCAGGTCGTGCACGTGCGTGTCCAGCGTGGTCACTGCATGGCTCCGTTCGCTGCGGTTCCGGCCGGAACCGCGTCGGTGCTCGAGGTGTCGATGGCGTCTTGGATGACCGCGGCCAGTTCGGCGGACCGGAACGGCATCCCGCTCACCTGGGTGTGGCTCTGCACGTCGACCAGGTACTTCGCGCGCAGCAGCAGGGCGAGCTGCCCCAGGTTCATCTCCGGGCAGATGACCCGGTCGTACCGGGCCAGGACCTCGCCGAGGTCGGCGGGGAACGGGTTGATGTGCCGCACGTGGATCTGGGCCACCTTGCGGCCCGAGGCCCGGATCCGCCGGCAGGCGGCACCGATGGGGCCGTAGGTGGAGCCCCACCCGATGACGGCGACGGTCGCGTCCCCGTCCGGGTCCTCGACGTCCGTCGGGCCGATCGAGGCGGCGATGCCGTCGATCTTGGCCTGCCGTGTGCGGACCATGAAGTCGTGGTTGCCCGGGTCGTAGGAGATATTGCCGTTCCCGTCGGCCTTCTCCAGCCCGCCGATGCGGTGCTGCAGCCCGGAGGTGCCGGGGACCGCCCACGCGCGCGCCAGGGTCTCCGGGTCGCGCTGGTAGGGATGGAACTCCGGGGTGCCGTCGGTGGACTCGGCGTTCGGCCCGGTGGCGAACCCGACCGTGCCGGTGAGGTCCGGCAGCGAGTCGGCATCGGGCACCGCCCACGGCTCGGCCCCGTTGGCGAGGTAGCCGTCCGAGAGCAGCATGACCGGGGTCCGGTAGGTCAGCGCCATGCGCGTGGCCTCGATCGCGGCGTCGAAGCAGTCCCCGGGCGAGCGGGGCGCGATGACCGGCAGCGGCGCCTCGCCGTTGCGGCCGAACATGGCCTGCAGCAGGTCCGACTGCTCGGTCTTGGTCGGCAGGCCCGTCGAGGGGCCGCCGCGCTGCACGTCCACGATGAGCAGCGGCAGCTCGGTCATGACCGCCAGCCCGATCGTCTCGGCCTTGAGCGCCACGCCCGGGCCGGATGTCGTCGTCACGCCGAGGGCGCCGCCGAAGGAGGCACCCAGCGCCGCGCCGATGCCGGCGATCTCGTCCTCGGCCTGGAAGGTGCGGACGCCGAAGGCCTTGTGCTTGGACAGCTCGTGGAGGATGTCCGAGGCCGGGGTGATCGGGTACGCGCCCAGGAAGATCGGCAGACCCGAGCGCTGGCCCGCCGCGACGATGCCGAGCGCGAGCGCCTGGTTCCCCGAGATGTTGCGGTACTTCCCCGCCGCCATGGGAGCGGGCTTGATCTCGTAGGAGACGGCGAAGGCCTCGGTGGTCTCGCCGTAGTTGTAGCCGGCGCGGAACGCGGCGATGTTGGCCGCCGCGATCTCGGGCTTGCGGCGGAAGGTCCGCTCCAGGAACCGGATCGTGCCCTCGGTGGGCCGGTGGTACATCCAGCTCAGCAGGCCGAGCGTGAACATGTTCTTGCTGCGCTCGGCCTCCTTCTTGCCCAGGCCGGAGTCGGACAGCGCGTCCAGCGTCATCGACGTCAGCGGCACCGGCACGGTCTGCCAGCCCTCGAGCGAGCCGTCCTCCAGCGGGTTGGTCGCGTAGCCGACCTTCGCCAGGTTCCGGGGGGTGAACTCGTCGGAGTCGAGGATGAGGAGACCGCCGCCGGGCAGGTCGGAGAGGTTCGACTTCAGCGCCGCCGGGTTCATCGCCACCAGGACGTCGGGGGCGTCCCCGGGGGTCATGATGTCGTGGTCGGCGAAGTGCAGCTGGAACGAGGAGACGCCCGGCAGGGTCCCCGTAGGTGCCCGGATCTCGGCGGGGAAGTTCGGCAGCGTCGACAGGTCGTTGCCGAACGACGCCGTCTCGCTGGTGAACCGGTTGCCGGTCAGCTGCATGCCGTCGCCGGAGTCACCGGCCAGCCGGATCACGACGCGGTCGAGCTCGACCACGCTCTTCACCAGGCCGCCGGGGGCCGAGCTGGCGACCGGGGCGTGGACGTCGTCGAGGGGCGCGCCGTGGGACGGCGAGGTGCTGGCAGTCATCAGTGGTGTACCTCCACCGGCCGAGGTTACGTGCGCAGGGCCATCCCCCGGTACAGAGACCGGAAGGTGATTCCGCATTCACCGGGGACAACCACCCGGGAGAGCTCCGCATTCCTCCCGGCGGGGGGCGGGAACGGCGTCCGCCGCGACGCCGTTGAGGAGGGCGTGCAGCGCTGGAACAACGGACTCAAGACCGCCGTCCTCCTGGGTGCGATGGGCGGGCTCATCCTGGCTGCCGGTGCCCTGGTCGGCGGCCGGAGCGGGTTGTTCATCGCCCTCGTCATCGCGCTGGGCGTGAACGGCTACGCGTACTTCAACTCCGACAAGCTCGCGTTGCGGGCGATGCGCGCCTTCCCGGTGACCGAGACGCAGGCGCCGCAGCTCTACGCGATGGTGCGGGAGCTGGCGACCGAGGCCCGCCAGCCCATGCCCCGGCTCTACGTCAGCCCGACCGACCAGCCCAACGCGTTCGCCACCGGCCGCAACCCGCGCAACGCCGCGGTGTGCGTCACCCAGGGGATCCTCGAGCTGCTCGACCGGCGGGAGCTGCGCGGCGTCCTGGCGCACGAACTGTCGCACGTCTACAACCGCGACATCCTGATCAGCTCGGTGGCCGGCGCCATGGCCACGGTCATCACCTACCTGGCGCACATGGCGATGTTCGCCTCGCTCTTCGGCGGCCGCGGCGGGGACGACCGCGGCGGCGGCAACGCCATCGGCGGGCTGCTGCTCGTGTTCCTCGGGCCGCTGGCCGCCGGGCTGGTGCAGATGGCGGTCAGCCGCAGCCGCGAGTTCCAGGCCGACGCCACCGGCGCCCAGCTGTCGCAGGACCCGCTGGCACTGGCGTCGGCGCTGCGCAAGATCGAGCGGGGCGCCGGTGCGCGACCGCTGCCGCAGGACGACCGGCTGGTGACCCAGAGCCACCTGATGATCGCCAACCCGTTCCGCGGTCAGGGCATGGCGTCGATGTTCGCCTCGCACCCGCCCATGCCGCAGCGGATCGCGCGGCTCGAGGCGATCGCCCGGGAGCTCGGCCAGCACTGACCTCGGCCGGCAACCGGCCCGGGCCGCACCGGCCCGGGCCCGCCGCCGTGGAGCGCGGGGAAGGTCACGCCGTCCCGGGAGTGCCGGGGTGCGCTTCCCCGCGCCCGGCGTGGCTCAGCGGTAGTTGTCGAACTGCAGGGCGACGTCGAGGTCGGCGCCGCGCAGCAGCTGCTGCACCGCCTGCAGGTCGTCACGCTTCTTGCCGCTCACCCGCAGCTGGTCGCCCTGGATCTGCGCCTGGACACCCTTCGGGCCCTCGTCGCGGATCAGCTTGGAGATCTTCTTGGCGACGTCGGACTCGATCCCCTGCTTGATCCGGGCGGAGATCTTGTAGCTCTTGCCGGAGGACTGCGGCTCGTCGGCGTCCAGCACCTTGAGCGAGATGTTCCGCTTGATCAGCTTCTCCTTGAACACCTCCAGCGCGGCGACGACCCGCTCCTCGGTGTCGGCCTGGAGGGTCACGCCCTCCTCGCCGGCCCAGGCGATGGTGGCGTTGGTGCCACGGAAGTCGAAGCGCTGCGAGAGCTCCTTGCCCGTCTGGTTCAGGGCGTTGTCGACCTCCTGCCGGTCGACCTTGCTGACCACGTCGAACGACGCGTCGGCCATGGGTTCTCCCCTCGTCTGGCGGGTACGGCTCGGGGCTCCGAGATCGGTATCCGCCATCTTGTATTCTGCTCCGGTACCACCGCACGGCGGGTTGCCCGAGTGGCCAATGGGAGCGGACTGTAAATCCGTCGGCTTAGCCTTCGAAGGTTCGAATCCTTCACCCGCCACGCCCGGTACGAACGGCCCTCGACCCTCAGGTCGGGGGCCGTTCGCCGTTCCGCCCCGAGGTCCCCGCCCCGAGGTCTCAGCCCAGCGTCGGCGCCCGCGCGCTCGCGGTCGCCGTGCGTTCCAGCTGCTCCCCGCCGAGGAACAGCCAGCCGAAGGCGATGTCGACGAAGCGGGTGCAGCGGACGGTGACCTCCGCGCCGTCGGTCGCGGCCGACCACGCGTCGAGGGCCGTGACGCCCGCGCCGAGCTGGTCGGCCACCGCCGCCTGCGCGCCGGCGCGGGTGAGCGGTAGCGCGGTGCCGACCCCACCGGCGTAGATCGCCGCCTCGTCGGCCTGGTTGGCGGCGGCCAGCGCGGCGCCGTCGCACACGGCCTGGACCTCCTGCTGCTCCAGGAAGGCATCCGAGGCGGCGATGGCGCCGAACACCATGAGCGCGGCGACCAGCCAGCAGACCAGCACGAACGGCAGCGTGGAACCGCGCTCGACGTCGTCCCGGCCGTACCGCACGCGGGGAGCGTAGGTGGCCGGCCCCGTCGTCCACGACCTGTGGACAGAGCCTGTGGACACTGTGGACACCCGATCGGGTGGCGGCGGCCGGCGCGGATCGCCCTGTGGACGACGGTCCGCGCTGCCTCGCGGCGTGGACACACTGCGCCGGTGAGCATCGACATGCCTGCCGAGCAGGTCCGGGCGCTGGGCCGGTCGTTGAGCGGGCGGGCCGGGACCGCCCAGGAGGTGCGTGCCCGCCTCCTCGACCAGGCCGGTGTGGACGGGCCGCTGCGGACGCCGGTCGGGCTCTTCCTCGAGTGCCACGGCACACTCGCCGCCGCGCTGGCCACCGAGCTCGCCGAGCTGGGCACCACGGTCACCGGCGTGGCCGACTCCTGGCTGCGGCTGGACGCCGCGCTCGTCCGGGGTGCGGGAGCGGAGCCCGGCCGGTGACCGCGCTGGTGCCTGATCCGGTGCCCCTCGATCCGCCGCCGGGGGACCCGCGGGCGCTCGCCGACCTGGCCGCGCGACTGGAGGCGGCCGGCGACCTCCTCGCGGTACTCGGCGCGCAGGTGCCCGGCGATCTGGCCGCCGCGTCGTCCTGGGCCGGCCGGGACGCGGACGCCGCGGCGGCTCAGGTGCGGTGCGTCGGTGAGCTGGCCCGCGACGCGGGGGAGGCGCTGCTGCGCGCCGCCGGCCGCCTGACCCGCCACCAGTGGCTGCTGGAGGACGCCCGCGACGCGCTCGCCGTCCTGCAGCGGGCGCAGGAGGACGACTTCGCCGCTGTCGCGCTGCGGATCGGCGGGGTGGTCGATCCGGCGGCCGGCGGGACGGACCCGCTCGAGGAGCTGGAGCGGGCGGAGGCCGTCCGGCGCGCCGCCGCCGGCACGATCCGGGCGGAGGTCGCCGACGACGCGACGGCCACGGCCGCCGTGCTGACCGCGTGCAGCGCCGTCGCGGGTGGCATCGGCCGACCCGGCGACCGGGAGCGGGTGGAGGACCACCTCGGCGCGCTCCTGCCCGGCTGGCACGAGGCCCTGCTGGTGCAGCGCGGCCGGGACTTCGCCGTCGGCATCCGGGCCGCCGGGAACGGCTCGGACGTGGGGACGGCGGCCGCGCTGGAGGCCGCGGCGCGCGAGCTGCTGCCCTGGGCCGGTGACGGTGCGGTCGCCGCGGCGGTGCTGACCGAGCTGGGTCCCCGGGGGTTCCGCGACGTCCTCCGGCAGCTGGGGACCGGCTCGCTGTCCGCCGACAGCACGCTCGCCCGGACGATGGCCGCCGTCCTCGGTGCTCCCGTCCCGCCCGGGGCCGCCGGTGCGGTGGCGCAGGTGCGCGACACCCGGCACGTCGGCCGCGACGACGTCCGCAACCTGGACAGCGACCACGTGGCGCTCGGGATGGGCGTGGTCCTCGCGGCCGGGCGCGGGGATCACCGGGCCGGGCCCCCGCCGGCCACGGTCCGGACGTGGGGTCGGCAGATCATCGCGCGCGAACGCGCGCTGGGCGCCGAGCGGATCGTGGACCGGCTCGGTCCGGGGCCGGCTCCGGCGCCGCCCGGGGACCCGCTCGAGGAGGTCCTCGTCCGGCTCGCCGAGGCCGACGATCCGGCACCGGCCGCCGCACTGCTCGGCGGGGAGCCGACGTGGACGCACCTGCTGCACCGCTCGTGGGACGACGACGGCGCTGCGTTCGGCGCACTCGTGGACCGGGCGGCCGGACAGCCGGGCGACGACGGCGCGGACGTCGTGCGCTCGGGGCTGAGGGCGCTGGCGACCGGGCTGGGGGACGACGGCGACCCCGCCGGCTGGGCCGTCGACCGGACCACCGCCGCGGGCGTCGCGCCGGCGCTCGCCGGAGCCGTGGCCGCCCGTCCGGAGGTGGTGGTCGAACCGCTGGCGCGGGCCGCCGCCGGAGCGGGACAGCAGGACCAGCTCCTGCTGCGCGGCCTCGGGTACCTGAGCGCGGAGCCGGGAGCCGCCGCCGTGCTCGACGACGCCGTCCCGGGAGCGCCGGCCCCGGCCGGGGCAGCGGCGGCCGGCCCGGTGCGGCCGGTGGAGATCGGTGCCGGCTACCTGGCCGTCCGCGAGTACGGGCAACGCCTGGTCCACGCCCTCGACGAGTTCGCGGCGCAGGACGAGGCCGGACGCCGCCTCCGCATCACGGAGGTGGTTACCGGCACGCTGGAGCTCGGGCCGGTGTGGGCGCGCTCGATCGGCGACGTCGTGTCCGTGCTGTCCGTGGTCACGGACGCGGACGGGACCTGGGACGCCGCTCCGGACGACGGTGAGCACGTCGCGGTGCCGGCCGGCATGCCCCGGGCGGCGGCCTACCGGCGGGTCGCCGCGGTGCTGGGCGCGCCGACGGCGCCCGAGTCGCCGCCGATCGACTGGGTGGGCCTGGCCGCCGACCTGGCGCCCGGCGGCGACCGGGTCCGGGACGCCGTGGAGATCGGCGGGGAGCTGGTGGAGGAGCTGCGGGAGCTCGTGGACGCCGTCCCGGACCGCCGTCACCCCATCGACTGACCGAACGTCGATCAATCTCTACGCAGAGTGACGACATGCAAGATCGTCACTCCGTCGTGATCTTCGATGCTTGCCTCGGAAGGGTGACGGGCAGCAATGTCTCCAGCGCGGTCCGTACCGAACGACGCTCTGCCCCCGCGCGTAAGTGACTGCCGCACACCAGTCATTCATGCCATTCAAAGGAGTCGTCATGGCCAGCAACACGCAGCGTGGTTTCAAGTGGGCTCGCGGTTTCAAGTGGGCTCGCTGAGCTAGGACTGCCGGCCCGGGCGCACCGCTCGGGCACCAGTTCTCGCGCGGGGCAGTCGGTCGTCGACCGGCTGCCCCGCGGTGTTCTGCGGCCGTCGGACGGCACTGACCCTTCGGGGGTGGAACGGGGCTCCGCGGCCACTCCGCGCTGTTAGCCTTCGCCTGCTCATCTTCCCCGGGGAATGCAGGTATATGTGGCCGAGCAGGACGCACGCGTGCCCCCTCGGCCGCCCCTGACCAGCAATCCGTGGGCGCCGGCCTGGCTGAGCCTTGCGCTGGCCGTGCCCCTGTCCGCCGTGGTGCTCGCGCCCGATGCGGACGCGCCCGGGGCGGTGGCACTGCTCGCCGTCTTCGTGGCCTTCATCGCCGCTGAATCCGTCAACCTGCAGTTCGAGATCCGGCGGCAGACATTCTGGTGCTCCGCGAGCGAAGCGGCCTTCGTGCTCGCCCTCGCCGAGATCGGCGGACTCTGGACGGCGCTGGCCCGGGCCGTGGCCGTCGCGCTGGTGCTCGTCGTCCAGGGCCTGGCCCGGGCGAAGATCGTCTACAACGTCGCGGTCGCCACCGTCGAGGTGTGCGTGGCCGTCGCGCTGCTGCGGGTCCTGCCCGTCGGCGACATCACCGAGCCGGCCACCTGGCTGTCCTACCTGCTGGCGATCGCCGCGGCAGACGTCGTGGGAGCGCTGCTCGTGGTCGGCGCCATCACCGCCATGCACGGCAACCCCGGCAGGTCGGTGTGGACCGCCGTCTTCGCCCCGATCGTGCTGATCGGCCCCGTCGCCGTCCTCGCCGGCCTGTCCATCCTCCTGCTGGTCGACGCAACGGCCTGGACGTGGCTGCTGATCGTGCCGCTCGCCGCCGCGCTGGTCCTGGTGTACCGCCGGTTCGCGGCCGTGACCCGGGAGGGCCAGTCACTCGAGCGCGTCTACGGCTTCGCCCGCCAGGTGGAGCAGGTGGCCGCCGACGAGGCCGGCACCATGCAGATCGTCCGGTCGCTGCGCGAGCTGCTCAACGCCGAACGGGTGGCGATGTGGCTTCCCGCCTACCTCGACGAGCCCCCTCGCCTCGTGGTGGCCACCGAGAGCGACGAGGCCTGGTACGACGGGCCGGGAGACCCCGACGACGTCTTCCGCCGGGCCGTGCTGGCCGCCGACGGCCCGATCTTGGTATCCGCCGGGCGGGCCGACGAGCAGGAAGCCGCCGGCCTGGCCCGGCGCGGGGTGTCCGAGCTGCTCGCGGCGCCGCTGACGACGGCGGCCGGGGAGCCCGGCTACCTCGAGATCTGTGACCGCAGCAGCGACGTCGTCTCCTTCGCCGACAGCGACCGCGCCGCGATGGACTCGATGCTCACGCACGTCAACGCCGCCATCCGCCACCAGCAGCTGCTCACCCGCATCCGCTACGACGCCGACCACGACCGGCTCACCGGGCTGCCCAACCGGCAGCGGCTGGCCGCGGAGATCGACGAGCTGCTCGCCGCCGACCAGACGGCCGATCCGGCCGGCGGGCGAGCGGGGCTCATCCTCGCCGCGGTGGGCAACTACACCGAGGTCACCGACACCCTGGGGCACGCGGCCAGCGACGAGCTCCTCCTGGTGACCGCAGGGCTGCTGCGCGAGCACGCCCCGCCGCAGGCCCTCCTGGCCCGGATGGAGAGCGAGCGGTTCGCCGTGCTCCTGCCCGGCCTGTCCCTGGCGGCCACCGAGCGCGCCGCGCGCAGGCTCCGGGAGGCGGCCGCCACCCGCGTGCGCGTCGCCGGGCTGGACCTGGAGGTGACGCTCACCATCGGCGTCGCCTCCGCGCCGGTGCACGGCACCGACTCCGGCACGCTCATGCAGCGGGCCGACGTCGCCCTGCTCGCTGCCGCCGACTCCGGTGGGGTGGCCAGCTACCACCCGGTCCTGGACCAGCAGAGCCTCCGCCGGCTGCAGCTCGGCACCGAGATCGAGCAGGCCATGGCCGGCGGCCAGATCGGCGTGGTCTTCCAGCCGATCATCGACGCCCAGACCTCCGACATCGTCTCCGTCGAGACGCTCGTGCGCTGGGCCCACCCGCGGTACGGCTCCATCCCGCCGGACGACTTCATCCACCTCGCCGAGCAGATCGGCCGCATCGGCGCGGTCACCGACCACGTCCTCGACCTGGCGCTGGCCCGCTGCCGGCGCTGGCTGGACCAGGACATCGCGCTGTCGGTGGCGGTCAACCTCTCCGTGCACTGCCTCACCGAGCCCGACCTGGTCGCCCGCGTGCGCGGCGCCCTGCAGCGGCACGGCGTCCCCGGCGAGCTGCTGACCCTGGAGCTGACCGAGGGCAGCGTCGTCGACGACTCCGTCCGTGACAGCACCGTGCTCGCCGACCTGCACGACCTGGGGCTCCGGCTGTCGATGGACGACTTCGGCACCGGCTACTCGTCGCTGTCCCAGCTGCGCCAGCTGCCCATCGACGAGGTCAAGATCGACAAGTCCTTCGTGCTGGGCATGTCGACCAGCCAGGGGGAGTCGTTCATCGCCCGGTCGATCATCGAGCTGGCGCACAACCTCGGCCTGCGCGTGGTGGCCGAGGGCGTGGAGGACGAGATGACCCGCAACCTGCTGACCGAGATGGGCTGCGACAAGCTGCAGGGCTTCCTGGTCAGCCGGCCGCTGCCCGACGACCGGCTGGAGAACTGGCTGCTGGCCCGCACCGGCGTGCGGACGGCGGCCCCGGGGGCGGCCCATCGCCGGCTGTTCGTGCGCGGCTGAGGCGGCACGCCCGTCGGCACCCCCCCTCGTGAACCGGTCGCACCGGCGAGGTACAGTTTTCGAGGCTTCCGAGCACGCCCCTTTAGCTCAGTCGGCAGAGCGTCTCCATGGTAAGGAGAAGGTCTACGGTTCGATTCCGTAAAGGGGCTCTACAATCAGTAAGCTGACCAGCCGGTCCAGTCGCGAGACCGGGCCGCAGGTCGTCCCGGCGGTGTAGCTCAGCCTGGTAGAGCAAGCGGCTCATAATCGCTGTGTCACCGGTTCAAGTCCGGTCACCGCTACTCCCGACGGACCCCGCACGATGGGGTCCGTCGTCGTGTCGGCACTCGTGCCGGTGCGACAGCAGGCCCGGCCCCGGGTCCTGTCCCACAAGGCTAGGAGCGCCCCATGGCAGCCACCGACGTCCGCCCGAAGATCACCCTGGCCTGCCAGGAGTGCAAGAACCGCAACTACATCACCCGCAAGAACCGGCGGAACGACCCCGACCGGCTCGAGCTGATGAAGTACTGCCCGCGCGAGCGCAAGCACACGCTGCACCGCGAGACCCGCTGATCACGGTCAGCGGCTGAGCGAGAGGGCGGGAGCATGGCGCTGGACCGGGAACTGGTCGGGCGCAGCTACCCGCCCTCTGCCGTCTACGAGGTCGGCCGGGCGAAGATCGCCGAGTTCGCCACCGCGATCGGCGATCCCTCCCCGCTGTACCGCGACGCGGACGCGGCCCGGGCGGCCGGGCACCCCGACGTGATCGCACCGCCCACCTTCGCCATCGCGGTGAGCCTCGAGGCGGCGATGGTCGTCCTCGAGGACCCCGACGTGGCCATCGACTACGGCCGGGTGGTCCACGGCGAGCAGCGGTTCGCCCACCACCGCCCGATCCGGGCCGGGGACCGCCTGGTCGCGACGACGACCATCGACGCGGCCCGCACCGTCGCCGGGAACGACCTGCTGACCGCCCGGGTGGACCTGACCACCGAGGACGGCGAGCCGGTCTGCACGGCGACGTCGATGCTGGTGGCCAGGGCATGAGCGGGCCCGTGCGCCGCGCCGACGTCGTCGTCGGCACCGACCTGCCGGAGCAGCTGTACCGGATCACCCGGGCCGACCTGGTCCGCTACGCCGGCGCCTCCGGCGACTTCAACCCGATCCACTGGAACGAGCGGGTGGCCACCACGGTCGGGCTGCCGGGCGTCATCGCCCACGGCATGTTCACCATGGCGCTGGCCGGCCGCGCGGTCACCGACTGGACGGGGGACCCCGCCGCCCTGGTCGAGTTCCAGGTCCGCTTCGGCCGGCCGGTCGTCGTCCCGGACGACGACGCGGGCGCCGAGCTCATCGTGCGGGGCTCGGTCGGCGCCCTGCTGGAGGACGGCCGGGTGCGCGTCGACCTCGCGGTGACCAGCGGGGGCGACAAGGTCCTCTCCCTCGCACGCGCCGTCGTCCGGCTGGCATGAGCCGCCCCTGGCGGAACGCCGCGCTCGCCGGGGCCGCTGTCCTGCTGCTCGGCGGCTGCACCTCCTTCGCCGACACGCTCACCGCGCCGACCTCCGGAACGTCGGCCCCGGCGCCGGCCGCGGCCGGCGACGACGGGTCCTGCGGCGAGCGCGCCCGGCCCGATCCCGACCGGCCGCGGATCGCGCTGGACTTCCGGCCGGCCGACGACCTGCGGACGGTGACCGGCACGCAGACCGTCTCCTTCACCCCCGACCTGCCGGTCGAGGAGCTGGTCTTCCGGCTGGTGCCCAACGGGCCCGACATCTCGGCGGCGGGCTCCCGCCTGGCCGTCGACGCGGTCCGGGGCGACGACGTCGCCGGATCGGGCTACGAGCCGCTGGGTGCGGCCGACCCGGGCGGGGCCTACGTCGTCGCACTGGACGAGCCGCTGGAGGCGGGGGAGACCACCGAGGTCGAACTGGACTTCACGCTCACGCTCGGCACGGGGGAGTTCGAACGGGTCGGGGCCGACGAGGGCGTCTCGTGGTGGGCCAGTGGCGCCCCGCTGCTGGCCTGGGAGCCCGGTGTCGGGTGGGCGCGCGACCCGTTCGTGCCGATCTCCGGCGAGACGACCGTCAGCCCGGCGGCGGACACGACCGTGCGCGTCTCGGCACCCGCGGACCTCACGGTGCTGATGACCGGCGCGCAGGCCGAGCCGACCGCCGCCGACGGCGAGGGGCGCCGGACCTGGACGTCCACGGAGCCCGTCGCCCGGGACGTCAGCGTCGCCGTCGGCCGGTTCACCACCGCGGAGGCGACGACGCCCGGCGGCGTGCGCGTGACGACGGGCGCACTGCCGGAGGCCGAGCCCACCGCCGGGGAGCTGGCCGACGCGACGGTCGAGGCGATCGCGGACCTGGAGGAGTTCCTGGGCCCGTTCCCCTACGACACGCTCACCGTGCCGCAGCTGCCCGACTACGGCGGCGGCATCGAGTACCCGAGCTCGATCCTGCAGGCCTCGCCCAGCCGCCAGGTGCTGGTGCACGAGGTGGCGCACATGTGGTTCTACGGGATGGTCGGCAACTCGCAGTTCCGCGACCCGTGGCTCGATGAGGCGTTCGCCACCTGGGCCGAGGCCGTGGTGAACCCGTCCTCCGCCGAGGACCTGGAGCCGGCGCTGGGGGTGCAGGGCGACGTCGGGGTGGCCATGGACGAGGTCCGCACCCAGCAGCAGTACGTGGCCTACGTCTACGGCAAGGGCGGGGCGACGCTGATGGCGGCGCGCGAGGCCGCCGGCGCCGAGGCGTTCGACGCGGCGGTGCGCTGCTACGTCGACGCCACCGCCTGGGCGATCGCGACGCCCGACGACGTCGCCGGGGCCCTGGCCGACCTCCCCGAGGCCCTCGAGGTGCTCGAGGAGGCCGGCGCCCTGGACGACGACTAGCGGCTAGTCCGCGCTGGTCAGCAGGCGCTGCATCCGGGTGACGCCCTCGACGAGGTCCTCGTCGCCCAGCGCGTAGGACATCCTCAGGTAGCCCGGGGTGCCGAACGCCTCTCCCGGGACCACGGCCACCTCGGCCTGCTCCAGGATCAGCTCGGCCAGCTCGACGCTCGAGCCGGCGGTACGGCCACCGATCGACCGGCCGAGCAGCCCCTTGACCGACGGATAGACGTAGAAGGCGCCCTGCGGCTCCGGGCAGGCGACCCCGGGGATCTGGCGGAGCATCGAGACGATCAGCTGCCGGCGCCGGTCGAAGGCCTCGCGCATGGTGGCGACGGCCGAGAGGTCGCCGGTCAGCGCGGCGATCGCCGCGGCCTGCGACACGTTGGCCACGTTCGAGGTGGCGTGCGACTGCAGGTTCGTCGCGGCCTTGACCACGTCGGCGGGCCCCACGATCCAGCCCACCCGCCAGCCGGTCATCGCGTAGGTCTTGGCCACGCCGTTCACCACGACGCAGCGGTCGGCGAGCTCGGGCACGAGCACCGGCATCGAGGGGGCCGTGGCCCCGCCGTAGGTGAGGTGCTCGTAGATCTCGTCGGTGAGCACCCAGAGGCCGGCGTCGAGCGCCCAGCGGCCGATCTCCTCGACCTGCTCGGCGGGGTACACCGCGCCCGTCGGGTTGGACGGGGAGCAGAACAGCAGCACCTTCGTGCGCGGGGTGCGGGCCGCCTCGAGCTGGGCCGCCGACACGAGGTAGCCGCTCTGCTCGTCGGCCACGACCGGCACCGGGACGCCGCCGGCGAGCCGGATCGCCTCCGGGTAGGTGGTCCAGTAGGGCGCGGGCAGCAGCACCTCGTCACCCGGGTCGAGCATCGTGGCCAGCGCCTCGTACACCGCCTGCTTGCCGCCGTTGGTCACCAGCACCTGGGCCGGGGTGACCTGGAGGCCCGAGTCGCGGGCGGTCTTGGCGACGATCGCCTCCTTGAGCGCGGGCAGCCCGCCCGCCGGGGTGTAGCGGTGCATCGCCGGCTGGCGGGCGGCTGCGACGGCCGCCTCGACGATGTACTCCGGCGTCGGGAAGTCCGGCTCGCCGGCACCGAAGCCGATCACCGGCTTGCCGGCCGCCTTGAGCGCCTTGGCCTTCGCGTCGACGGCGAGGGTCGCCGACTCGGCGATCCCCGCGATGCGACGGGAGACCCGCCGCTGGGCGGGCGGCAGCTCGGAGGACGGGGTGGACGAGTCCGGAGACACGGCGGTCATGCCCCCATCGTGTCAAAGGTCCGCCGCTCGGAGCGAGCCGTCTCCGTCGCGGTCCGGGGACGTTCGCCTCCGCGGTGCCCGGTCCCGTACACTGGCCGTCCTGGGGCAGCTGACCCCGCCACCGGCGTGCCTCGGAACCTCTGCGAGGCCCTGCGCTGCCGTGGTGAGGCGGGCGGTCCCGGGCCCCGCCCAGGGGACTAGGGGTGTAGCTCAATTGGCAGAGCAGCGGTCTCCAAAACCGCAGGCTGCAGGTTCAAGTCCTGTCACCCCTGCCACCGCACGGCAGGTATCGACCGACCACCCGGTCGCTCACCCGAGCGACCGCCACCACGAGGCGAGCGAGGCGCAGTGAGCGACGAGAAGCCGGGACGCGAGGACGACCCTCGCGACGCCGAGCTCACCGACGAGCAGCTCGACCGCGAGACCCCCGGCGTCGACGACGCCGGCGAGCTGGAGGCGGCCGAGGACGCGGTGGCGGCCGAGGCCTCGGCGGAGGAGGACAAGGTCGTCGCCGACCAGCCCCGGCGCCGCGGCGGGCGGATCACCGCCGGTGACGACGACGACGAGCCGGCCGGCTCGCGCCGCGCCGCGCGTTCCGCCTCCCGGCCCGCCGGCCGCGACGGCGAAGGCACCCGGTCGCGCGCCGCGGCCGAGCGCGCCCGTGCCGACGAGATCCGCCGGAAGCGCTCCATCGGCCGGTTCCTCCGCGAGGTCGTCGCCGAGCTGCGCAAGGTCATCTGGCCGGGGCGGCGCGAGCTGATCACCTACACGACCGTGGTCATCGTCTTCGTGGCGTTCATGGTCGCGCTGGTGGCCGGGATGGACCTGCTCTTCTCCCGAGGCGTGATCGCCGTCTTCGGCTGACCTCCGCCCGCGCCCGCACGCCATCCGACAAGGAAGAGACATCTGTGACCGACCCCCGTGAGCCCTTCGACACCGACAGCGCGGTCGAGGGCACCGACCTGGACGACGCCCGCTTCGAGCAGCGCGGCGCCGCCGACGTCGAGACCGGCGTGGGTGAGACCGGTGCCGCCGAGGGCTCCAGCGACACCGCCGCCATGGACGTCGACACCGAGGCCGCCGACGTGGTCCCGGAGATCGAGGGCGGCGACCCCGACACCCTCGCCGCCGACCCGGAGGCCGCGCCGGCCGAGAGCTCCGACGTCTCCGAGGAGGCCGACGAGGACCCGGCCGAGGCCATGAAGAAGGCGCTGCGGATCGCGCCCGGCGACTGGTACGTCGTGCACAGCTACGCCGGCTACGAGAACAAGGTGAAGACCAACCTCGAGGCGCGCATCCAGTCCCTCGACGTGGAGGACTACATCTACCAGATCGAGGTGCCCACCGAGGAGGTCACCGAGATCAAGAACGGCAAGCGCGCGCAGGTCAACCGCAAGGTGCTGCCGGGCTACCTCCTCGTGCGCATGGAGCTCAACGACGAGTCGTGGGGCGCCGTGCGCAACACCCCCGGGGTCACCGGGTTCGTCGGCGCCACGTCCAAGCCCTCGCCGCTGACCCTCGACGAGGTCGTGAAGATCCTCGTCCCGGCCACCGCCCCGCAGGCCGCCCGGACCACCGGCGGCGAGGCCGCTCCGGCCGCCGCCGCGCCGGCCGCGCTCGTCGACTTCGAGGTCGGCGAGTCCGTCACCGTCATGGACGGGCCGTTCGCGACCCTTCCCGCCACGATCAACGAGATCAACGCCGAGCAGCAGAAGCTGCAGGTGCTGGTCTCCATCTTCGGCCGCGAGACGCCCGTCGAGCTGTCGTTCAACCAGGTCAGCAAGATCTGATCGCCTCACGGCGTCAGCTGATCCACCACCGATAGAAGGAAGTCATGCCCCCCAGGAAGCGGTTGACCGCGGTCATCAAGCTCCAGATCAAGGCCGGTGCGGCCACCCCCGCGCCGCCCGTGGGTCCGGCGCTCGGCCAGCACGGCGTCAACATCATGGAGTTCTGCAAGGCCTACAACGCCGCCACGGAGTCCCAGCGCGGCGACGTGGTCCCCGTCGAGATCTCGGTCTTCGAGGACCGCTCGTTCACCTTCGTCACCAAGACCCCGCCGGCGGCGCGAATGCTGCTCAAGGCCGCCGGTGTCGAGAAGGGCTCGGGCGAGCCGCACAAGACCAAGGTCGCCACGGTCACCCGTGACCAGGTCCGCGAGATCGCCACCACCAAGATGGTCGACCTCAACGCGAACGACCTGGACCAGGCCGAGAAGATCATCGCCGGCACCGCCCGGTCGATGGGCATCACGGTCACCGGCTGATCACTGCACCACCGCTCCACCCAGCACTCGTGGGAGGGCCACGCCTGGCCCGCGAACCACACGATCCCCGGCACCGCCCGGGCGAGAGGAATCACCATGGCGAAGCACGGCAAGAAGTTCCGGTCCGCGGCCGAGAAGGTCGACCGGGACAACCTCTACAGCCCGCTCCAGGCCGCCGCACTGGCGAAGGAGACGTCGACGACGTCCTACGACGCCACCGTCGAGGTCGCGATGCGGCTGGGCGTCGACCCCCGCAAGGCCGACCAGATGGTCCGCGGCACGGTCAACCTGCCCCACGGCACCGGCAAGACCGCCCGCGTCATCGTCTTCGCGACCGGTGACAAGGCCGCCGAGGCCGAGGCCGCCGGCGCCGACGTCGTCGGCTCGGACGACCTGATCGAGAAGATCCAGGGCGGCTTCCTCGACTTCGACGCCGCGATCGCGACGCCGGACCAGATGGCCAAGGTCGGCCGGATCGCGCGCATCCTCGGCCCCCGTGGCCTGATGCCCAACCCGAAGACCGGCACGGTGACCCCGGACGTCACCAAGGCGGTCAACGACATCAAGGGCGGGAAGATCAACTTCCGCGTCGACAAGCAGGCCAACCTGCACCTGGTGATCGGCAAGGCATCCTTCGACCAGGAGAAGCTGGTGGAGAACTACGCGGCCGCCCTCGACGAGGTGCTGCGGGCCAAGCCGTCCTCGGCCAAGGGGCGCTACGTCAAGAAGGTCACCATCTCCACGACGATGGGCCCCGGCATCCCGGTCGACCCCAACCGCACCCGCAACATGCTGGCGGACGAGCCGGCCCAGTAAGGCACGCACTCCCGGAGGCCCCGCCGCGCGCACCGCGCGGCGGGGCCTCCGTGCGTTGCAGGACGTCCTCCGCGGCCGGCTCGGCGATGTGGTCGCCAAGGGGCCAGGTGACGGCCAGATCGGCGATGTGGCCGATCGCGCGGAGGCGGTCGGGGCGGGCGGGTGCCGGCTCTGCGCGGGCATCGCGTACTCTTGCAGCCGTTCCCCCCAAGACCGTTGGTCGTCGCACGTCCGCGTGCGATCGAAGGTCCCGGAGTTCCGGGCGACCCGCGCAGGTGGACGGTTCGATCGACAGGCCCTCGCGCCTGCCTCTCGCCCCGTGCGCTCTGCGCCGGGGCGTTCCTCGTCTCCGGGGTGCCGATCGTCCGCGTTCGCGCGGCCGGCCAGCGGTCGCCCGACAGACGAGAGGAGGCCCATGCCCACGCAGGCGAAGGCCGCGGTGATCGACGAGATCACCGAGCGGTTCCAGAACTCGAGTGCGGCGGTGCTCACCGAGTACCGCGGGCTGACCGTGGCACAGCTCACCGAGCTGCGCCGTTCCCTCGGTGCGGGCAGCACGTACGCCGTCGTCAAGAACACCCTGACGAAGCGGGCTGCGGACTCGGTCGGTTTCTCCGACCTCTCCCCGCTGCTCAACGGCCCCACGGCGATCGCCTTCATCGAGGGCGACCCGGTCGAGGGCGCCAAGGCGCTCCGCGACTTCGCGAAGGCCAACCCGCTGCTCGTGGTCAAGGGCGGCGTGGTCGACGGCCGCACGGTCGACGCCTCCGAGGTCACCCGCCTCGCCGACGTCGAGCCCCGTGAGGTCCTGCTGGCCAAGCTGGCCGGTGCGATGAAGGGCAACCTGACCAAGGCTGCCGGGCTGTTCCAGGCCCCGTTGTCGCAGGTCGCCCGCCTCGCCGCCGCGCTGCAGGAGAAGAAGGCCGCCGACGCTCCGGCCGCCGAGGCTCCCGCTGCGGACGACAGCGCTGCTGCTGCTGACACCACCCCCGAGACCGACAGCGCTGCCGCCGACGCGGCCAGCGACGACTGACCCAGAAGGAGATCGACATGGCTAAGCTTTCCAGCGCAGAGCTGCTCGACGCGTTCAAGGAGATGACCCTCCTCGAGCTGTCCGACTTCGTGAAGCAGTTCGAGGAGACCTTCGAGGTCACCGCAGCTGCTCCTGTGGCCGTCGCGGCCGCCCCGGCCGCCGGTGGCGGCGGTGGCGACGCCGGTGGCGCCGCTGCTGAGCAGGACGAGTTCGACGTCATCCTCGAGGCCGCCGGCGACAAGAAGATCCAGGTCATCAAGGAGGTGCGCGGTCTGACGTCCCTCGGCCTCAAGGAGGCCAAGGACCTGGTCGACAACGCGCCGAAGCCGGTCCTGGAGAAGGTCGCCAAGGACGCCGCGGAGAAGGCCAAGGCTGCCCTCGAGGGCGCCGGCGCCACCGTCACCGTCAAGTGACCCCCCACCCGGCGGTCGTGACCGCCGGGTAAGCACCACCCGTACGGCAGCAGGGGCCGTCCTCCTCCGGGAGGGCGGCCCCTGTCGCGTCCCCTGGGAGGGGGAACCCGCCCCACCGCCGGAGGGAAGTGCATGGAGATCCGGGTCACGTGAAAGACGTGACACACGTAACCTGTCGGCTGCGCGTTCGTTACCGACGAGTAGTCAGTGCGTGGACGGCACTCTCCGGATGCGGAGGGGGTCGCGCTGCCGCACACTGCCGAGGCTCGTCGATGCGGCGGGACGGGGACCGGCAGAAATGCCGAGCGGGAGGCGGGGATCGTGGGCGTCGCAGTCGAGGTCGAGGGGCTCACCAAGTCCTTCGGTAGCCAGAACATCTGGAGCGACGTCACGCTGACCCTTCCCCCGGGTGAGATCTCGGTGCTGCTCGGCCCGTCCGGCACCGGCAAGTCGGTCTTCCTCAAGTCGCTGGTCGGCCTGCTCAAGCCCGAGCGGGGATCGATCGTCATCAACGACACCGACATCGTCCGGACCAGCGAGCACCGGCTCTACGAGATCCGGAAGCTCTTCGGCGTCCTGTTCCAGGACGGGGCGCTCTTCGGGTCGATGAACCTGTTCGACAACATCGCCTTCCCGTTGCGCGAGCACACGAAGAAGAGCGAGTCCGAGGTCAGGCGGATCGTCCTCGAGAAGATGGACATGGTCGGCCTGCAGGGCGCCGAGGGGAAGCTCCCGGGCGAGATCTCCGGGGGTATGCGCAAGCGGGCCGGACTGGCCCGGGCCCTGGTGCTCGACCCCGAGATCATCCTGTTCGACGAGCCCGACTCCGGCCTCGACCCGGTCCGCGTCGCCTACCTCAACCAGCTCATCGTCGACCTCAACGCCCAGATCGACGCCACGTTCCTCATCGTCACCCACGACATCGGCACCGCCCGGACCGTGCCCGACAACCTGGGTCTGCTGTTCCGCCGCAACCTGGTCATGTTCGGTCCGCGCGAGCAGCTGCTGACCTCCCAGGAGCCGGTGGTCCGCCAGTTCCTGAACGGCCGCCGCGAGGGGCCGATCGGGATGAGCGAGGAGAAGGACGTCGCCCAGGTCGAGGCCGAGATGGCCGCGCTCGAGGCACGCGGCGGCGACTCGCACAACGGCGTCGGACCGAAGGGTGCCTCGGGTGGGGAGGCGGTCCCGCCGCAGCTGGAGCCCACCGAGGGCCTGCCCGAGCGCAAGGGCGCCCTGCGGCGTCAGGAGCGCGTGGCGCGCATGCTGCACGAGTTCGACGGCGAGACGGCCGCGGCCATCCGCAAGTCCCTGCCTGCGGACCTGCTCGCCCGCGCCGACGCGGGGATCTTCCAGCCCACGAGCGGCGTCGGCGGCCGCCACTGGGCGCCCGAGGCCGACGCGGCGGCCGCCGGGTCGACCGCCACCGTGCTGCTGCCTCGTCGGGAGGACCGCGGGTGACGGCCACCGACGAGCCCAGGGCGCCGGGGCTGCTCGACGGGAAGTACTCGCCCACCCGCCCGCTTGCGGCCAGCGGCAACCTGTTCGCCTTCGCGCTGGACGTGATGCGGGCACTGCCCAAGCGCCCCTTCCAGCTCCGCGAGTTCATCCAGCAGACCTGGTTCGTCGCGAGCGTGACGATCCTGCCGACGGCCCTGGTCGCCATCCCCTTCGGCGCCGTCATCGCGCTGCAGCTGGGCTCGCTCACCCGGCAGCTCGGCGCGCAGTCCTTCACCGGGTCGGCCTCGGTGCTCGCCGTCCTGCGCGAGGCCAGCCCGATCGTGACGGCCCTGCTGATCGCCGGCGCCGGAGGGTCGGCCATCTGCGCCGACCTGGGCGCCCGCAAGATCCGCGACGAGATCGACGCCATGGAAGTGCTGGGCATCAGCCCGATCCAGCGGCTGGTCGTCCCGCGGGTGCTGGCCGCGATGCTGGTGGCCACCCTGCTCAACGGCCTGGTCAGCGTCGTCGGCGTCGCGGGCGGCTACTTCTTCAACGTCGTCCTCCAGGGCGGCACACCCGGTGCCTACCTGGCCTCCTTCAGCGCGCTGGCGCAGGTGGAGGACTTCTGGTCGGGGGAGATCAAGGCGCTGGTGTTCGGCCTGATCGCCGGCATCGTGGCGTCCTACAAGGGGTTGCGGGCCGGAGGTGGGCCCAAGGGCGTGGGTGACGCGGTGAACCAGTCGGTCGTCATCACCTTCCTCCTGCTGTTCGCGGTCAACTTCGTCATGACGGCGCTGTACTTCCAGCTCGTCCCGCCGAAGGGGTCGTGATGGCGCTCCTCTCGCCGGTCGACCGGCTGCGGGTCCGGGCCCGGCGCATCGTGCGCACGGTCTACGGCCGTCCCATGAGCGCGCTCGAGGACCTCGGGGACCAGCTGGGCTTCTACGGTCGCGCCCTCGCGTGGACCCCGCGCACCCTGCGCCGCTACAAGAAGGAGGTCATGCGGCTGCTGGCCGAGGTGACCTTCGGCAGCGGCGCGCTCGCGGTGATCGGCGGCACCGTCGGCGTGATCGCGTTCCTGTCCTTCTTCACCGGCACCGAGGTCGGCCTGCAGGGATACGCGGCGCTGGACCAGCTGGGCACCTCGGCGTTCACCGGGTTCCTCTCCGCCTACTTCAACACCCGCGAGATCGCCCCCCTCGTCGCCGGCCTGGCGCTCTCGGCGACGGTCGGCTGCGGGTTCACCGCCCAGATCGGCGCCATGCGGATCAACGAGGAGATCGACGCCCTCGAGGTCATGGGCGTGCCCTCGCTGCCGTTCCTGGTCACCACCCGGATCGTGGCCGGCTTCATCGCCGTCATGCCGCTGTACGTGCTGGGTCTGCTGAGCAGCTACTTCGCCACCCGCCTGATCACCACCCAGGCCTACGGGCAGTCGACGGGCACCTACGACCACTACTTCAACCTCTTCCTGCCACCGCAGGACGTGCTCTGGTCCTTCCTGAAGGTGCTCGTCTTCGCCGTCGTGATCATTCTCAGCCACTGCTACTACGGCTATCGCGCCAGCGGCGGCCCCGCGGGTGTCGGCCTGGCCGTGGGCCGCGCCGTGCGCTTCTCGATCGTGGCGGTGATGGTGATCGACCTGTTCCTGTCGCTGGCCATCTGGGGCTCGACGACGACCGTGCGGATCGCGGGGTGAGCGGCCGATGAGCAAGGGAGCGGTGATCCGTCGCCGGCTGCAGGGAGTCGCGTTCCTCGTGACCCTCGTGCTGCTGCTCGGGCTGGCGGTGGCGCAGTACAACAAGGCGTTCACCGACGTGGCGCGGGTGACCCTGGAGACCGACACCATCGGCAACCAGCTGCAGACGGCCTCGGACGTCAAGGTCCGCGGCGTGATCGTGGGCGACGTCCGTGCGGTCGACGCGAGCGCCGGCGGCGCCACCATCGAGCTGGCCATCAAGCCCGAGTACCTCGAGCAGATCCCGGCCGACGTCACGGCGCGACTGCTGCCCAAGACCCTCTTCGGCGAGCGCTTCGTCGCCCTGGAGATCCCGGAGGACCCCTCGAGCGAGCCGCTGGCCGACGGCGCGGTCATCGGCCAGGACCGCAGCGAGAACGCCATCGAGCTGCAGCGGGTGGTGGACAACCTCCTGCCACTGCTGAAGGCCGTCGAGCCGCAGGATCTCTCCTACACCCTGGGCGCCGTCGCCGAGGCGGTGCGCGGCCGCGGGGACGCACTGGGCGCCAACCTGGCCGCGGTCGGGCGCTACACCGGTGAGCTCAACACCGTCCTGCCGGACCTGCAGGCCGACATCTCCGGCCTGGCCGACTTCGCCGACACCTACCAGTCGGCGGCCGACGACCTGCTCGGCGTGCTGGACAACCTGGCGGTGACCAGCCGCACCCTGGTCGACCAGCGGGAGCAGCTGCGGCGCACCTTCACGGTGGGCGACAGCGCCGCCGCGGTCACCGCGGGCTTCCTGGAGGCCAACGAGCGGAACCTCATCTCGCTGGCGGAGACCTCGCGGCCGGTGCTGAGCACCCTCGCCGAGTACTCGCCGGTCTACCCGTGCCTGCTCAACGGGCTGGCCCGCTCCGTCCCGCGGTACAGCGAGGTCTTCGGTGGCGACGGCGACCCCTACCTGGATCTGAACATCACCGTCACGTTCCCGCCGCGCAACCCCTACGTGCCCGGTGACCAGCCCCGGTACCTCGACCAGTCCGGCCCCGACTGCCAGGGCCTGGACGACATCGACGGGCTCATCGCCGCGGCCGAGCAGGGCGAGTTCTACTGCCCGCGGCCACCCGAGGACGGCGTCCGGTCGGCGGACAACCCGGCCACGGGCAACCCGGTCTGCCTCGGCGGCAGCGGGCCCGACGACATCCCCGAGGGCGCGGGGGAGCCCAACCCCCAGTCCGGGACGTCGCTGCCGAGTGGACTGGCGGGCTCGAGCGCTGAGCTGGACTTCGTGCGCAGCATCCTCGCCTACCAGACGGGTGCCCAGCCGGACGAGGTCTCGGACCTGGGGGCCTCGCAGCTGGCGCCGTTGCTGAGGGGGACCGAGGTGGCACTCCGATGAGCGGGCAGCACAGCGAGGGAGGGACGTCGTGAGGGGGCTCGTCGCGCCGCTGATCAAGCTGGTGGCCTTCGCGCTGGTCACGATCATGGCCAGCTACGTGCTGATCACCACGATCACCAACGCGGGCTACGGGGAGCAGGTCTCCTACCGTGCCGAGTTCACCGACGTCGCCGGGCTGGTCGAGGGCGACGAGGTGCGCATCGCCGGCGTGCGCGTGGGCCAGGTGAAGGGCATCGGCCTGACCGAGGCCACCGACCGCCCGATCGCCGAGGTCGAGCTCGAGGTGGCCGCCGACGTCCCGCTCCCGGCGACCGTCGAGGCCACCATCCGCTACCGGAACCTGGTGGGTCAGCGGTACATCGCCCTCGCCGAGGGGGAGGGCGCCGCGGGCCGCACCCTGGAGCAGGGCGGGCTGATCCCGGTCTCGCAGACGAAGCCGGCGCTGGACCTGACGACGCTGTTCGGGGGCTTCCAGCCGCTGCTCCAGGCGCTCGCGCCGGCGGACATGAACCGGCTGTCCTTCGAGATCATCCAGGTGTTCCAGGGCGAGGGCGGGACGGTGGAGAGCCTGCTCGGTCACGTCGCCTCGCTCTCGTCCTCCCTGGCCGACAAGGACGCCGTCATCGGCAGCGTCATCGACAACCTGACGACGGTGATGGCGTCGGTCGCCGCCCGCGACGAGCAGCTGTCGGGGCTGATCGTGAGCCTGCAGCAGTTCGTGACCGGCCTGGCCGGGGACCGCGAGGTCATCTTCGACTCGCTGCAGACGATCGACGAGCTGGCCACCGCCACCACGGGCCTGCTGGAGGACGTGCGGCCGCCGCTGGCCGCCGACATCCGCGCCCTCGGCGACCTGTCGGCCAACCTGAACGACACCGAGGACGTGCTCGAGGGGTTCCTGCAGCTGGCGCCCACCAAGATCGACCTGATCACCCGCACGGCGATCAACGGCAGCTGGTTCAACTTCTTCCTGTGCGGGGCGGGCGGCTTCCTGGTGCTGCCGGTGACCGACCCGTCGACCGGGGAGCGGACGGGCGTGAACCTCCCGGCCGAGGGGCTCGACAACGGTGAGCGGGGGTGTGGCGGCTGATGGCCCGGAACTCGAAGCCGTTCCGCGACCGGAACCCGGTCACCATCGGGGCGGTCAGCCTCACGGTGATCGCGGCGATGGTATTCCTGGCGTTCAACGCCCAGTCGCTGCCGCTGATCGGCGGGGGCACCGTCTACCGGGCGCAGTTCTCCGAGGCCGCCGGGCTGCGCGCCGGTGACCCGGTGCGCGTGGCGGGGGTGAAGGTCGGCACCGTCGAGAGCCTCGCGCTCGAGGACGGCGCGGTGCTGGCCGAGCTCCGGGTGACCGACGCCTTCGTCGGTGACCGCTCCGAGGCCGCGATCAAGATCGAGACGGTGCTGGGCGCGAAGTACGTCGCGCTCGTCCCGCGCGGCTCCGGTGAGCTCGATCCCGACGACCCGATCCCGCTCGAGCGCACGGCGTCGCCCTACGACGTGGTCGAGGCGTTCGCCGACCTGTCGACGACGGTGGAGGAGCTCGACACCGCGCAGCTGGCCGGCTCCTTCGAGGTGCTCGCGGAGACCTTCGCCGAGACCCCCGACGAGGTGCGGACCTCCCT
Source organism: Blastococcus sp. SYSU DS0617 (assembly GCF_054051075.1). Lineage (NCBI taxonomy): Bacteria > Bacillati > Actinomycetota > Actinomycetes > Geodermatophilales > Geodermatophilaceae > Blastococcus > Blastococcus sp. SYSU DS0617. Next base: position 20,174 of record NZ_JBJHAO010000007.1, on the reverse strand, counting down.
CGAGGGCCTGGCCCGGCTGTCGGACACCATCGCCTCGCGCGATGCGCAGCTCGAGCAGCTGCTCACCGCCACCCGCACGGTCACCGAGGTCCTGGCCGACCGCAACGGCGAGTTCACCCAGCTGATCCTGGACTCCAACACCCTGCTCACCGAGGTCCAGGAGCGGCGGGCGCTCATCGACTCGATCCTCACCAGCACCCAGGAGCTCTCCGTCCAGCTCTCCGGCCTGGTGGCCGACAACCGCGAGGCGCTCACGCCCGCGCTGCAGCAGCTGTCGACGGTGACCGACCTCCTCGCCCGCAACCGCGACAACCTCGCGCAGACGGTCGAGAACCTCGCGCCGTTCGTCCGGGTCTTCACCAACACCCTGGGCAACGGCCGCTGGTTCGACAGCTTCGTGGACAACCTGCTGCCCGGCGTGGTCGGCAGCGTCATCTGCGGTGGACCCGGCGTGGTCGGGCTGCCCCTGAGTTGTGCGGAGGGCGACCGATGACCGGCCCGCTGCAGCGCGGCGTCGCCCTGGCGGCCGCGCTCGTGCTGGTGGTCGCGCTGGGGTGGACCGTCCTGCGCCCGGCCGGCCAGTACAAGGTCACCGCCTGGTTCGACCAGACGGTCGGGCTCTACGAGGGGGCCGACGTCCGGATCCTCGGCATCGAGGTCGGCGACATCACCGGTGTGACGCCGGTGGGCGACAGGGTGCGCGTGGAGATGATGCTCTCCGAGGACTACGACATCCCGGCCGACGCCGTCGCCGTGGTGCTCGCGCCGTCGCTGGTGTCGGACCGCTACGTCCAGTTCGCCCCGGTGTACTCCGGTGGCCCCACCATGGAGCACGGCGCCGAGGTCCCGCTGGAGCGGACGGCGACCCCCGTCGAGCTCGACCGCGTCTACGGCGCCCTCGACGAGCTGTCGGTGGCGCTCGGACCGGACGGGGCGAACAGCAACGGCGCCCTCTCCGACCTGGTGGACGTCGGCGCGGCGAACCTCGACGGCAACGGTGACGCGCTGAACCGGACGCTCACCGGCTTCTCGCAGGCGGTGGAGACGCTGGCCCGCAACCGCGACGGGCTGTTCGACTCGGTCGAGAACCTGCAGACCTTCACCAGTGCACTGGCCACGATCGACGCCTCGGTCGGGCAGTTCAACACCAACATGGCCGCGGTGGCCGACCTGCTCGAGCAGGAGCGGGCCGACCTCGCCCTCGCCGTCGAGCTGCTGTCCTCGGCGCTCGGTGACGTGGCCGGCTTCGTGCGCACCAACACCGACCTGCTGAGCACGAACGTCGACAAGCTCGCCGACGTCACCCTCGCGCTCGTGCAGCAGCGGTCCGCCCTGGCCGAGGTGCTCGACGTCGCGCCGGCCGCCCTGGGCAACCTCGCGCACGCCTACAACCCCGACTACGGCACGCTGGACACGCGGGACAACTCCCTCGGGGCCACCAGCCCGGAGGTCATCGTGTGCCAGATCCTGTCCTCGACCAACCGGCTGCAGCTCGACCTGGACATCCTGCCGGCCATCGGCCTGCAGCTGCCCTTCATCGAGCAGGTGTGCAGCCGGCTGCTCTCCGGCGACGCGGACGCCGACGGCTCCTACGACGACCTCAACGGCAACGGGGTGCCCGACCTGCAGGAGCTGCTGACGGCGCTGTTCGGTGGTGCCACGGCGCCGCCGGGCGGCCCGCTGCTCGGCCTGCCCCAGCTCGTGGGAGCCCAGCAGTGAACCGGCCGCTCACGCGCGTGACCGCCCTCGGCGCGGGCGTCCTGCTGCTCGCCGGCTGCGGCGGGTTCCGCGGCGCCTACTCGATCAGCCTGCCGGGCGGGGCCGACGTCGGGGACGAGCCGTACTCGGTGACCGTGCAGTTCCTCGACGTCCTGGACCTGGTGCCGCAGTCCGGCGTCCGTGTCGCCGACGTGCCGGTCGGCCGGGTCGACGAGATCGAGCTGGGGGAGGACTGGACCGCCGAGGTGACCGTCACCGTGAACGGGGACGTGGAGCTGCCGGCGAACGCGGTGGCGATGGTCCAGCAGTCCTCCCTGCTCGGGGAGAAGTACGTCGAGCTCGCCGCGCCCGGCAACGAGGAGCCACGTGGGCGGCTGGAGGACGGCGCGGTGATCCCGCTCGAGCGCACCAACCGCAACGTCGAGGTGGAAGAGCTGCTCGGCGCGCTCTCGCTCGTGCTCAACGGTGGGGGGCTCGCCCAGCTGCAGACCATCGCCAAGGAGCTCGGCCAGGCTCTGGAGGGGCGGGAGTCGGCGATCCGCAACACCCTGGACCAGCTCGACGTCCTGATCGGCGGCCTGGACGAGCAGAAGGCCGAGATCAACCGGGCGCTGGACAGCGCGAACGCCCTGGCCGCCACCCTGGCCGAGCGCACCGGCACCATCGAGACCGCGCTCGACACGATCGGGCCGGGCCTGGACGTCATCAACGAGCAGCGGGGCCTGCTGGTCTCGATGCTGGAGAGCCTGTCGAGGCTGGGCGACGTCGGCACGCGGATCATCGACCAGGCCGCGGCGAACACCGTCGCCGACCTGGAGCTGCTGCAGCCGGTCCTGACCCAGCTGGCCGCGGCCGGTCCCGACCTGGCCGGGTCGCTGGACCTCCTGCTCACCTACCCGTTCCCGGCCAGCGCCGTGATCGGGGACGGCAGCGGGGGCGACGTCCCGATCAACTACCGGCAGGACCAGCGCACCGGCGGGTACGGGGTGTTCGCCAACATGACGGCCACGCTGGAGCTCGACCTGACCCAGGTCCTGTGCCGGTACGTCGTCGACCCGCTCAGCGGGGCGCTCGAGACGCTCGAACCGCAGGACCTGGCCGGCGACTCGTGCGGCGTCCCGGGCACCCCGCCGGCCAACCAGCGCACCGCCGCCGGCGAGGGCGGTGGCGCCCCCACCGGGCCCGGCCCGACGCAGGGGCTGAGCATCCTGCCGGAGGAGATCGTGGGGCAGTTGCCCACGGCGGAGTCCCTGACCGGCCTGCTCGGCCTGCCCCAGGTCCTGGGAGGACAGCCGTGATCACCCGCACGACGAAGATCCAGCTGCTGGCGTTCCTCACCCTCGCCGTCCTGGCCACCTCCTACCTCGGCTACAAGTACGTCGGGCTGGACCGGCTGGTGCTCGGCAGCGGCTACGAGGTGGCCGCCGAGTTCGACGACTCGGGCGGCATCTTCGTCAACGCCGAGGTGACCTACCGCGGCGTCGCGGTGGGCCGGGTCAGCGACATGGAGCTCATCGACGACGGCGTGCGCGTCGTCCTCACCATCGACCCCGACGCCGACCCGATCCCCGCGGACGCGACGGCGACCGTCGCGAACCGCAGCGCGGTGGGGGAGCAGTACGTCAACCTCGAGCCCGACGGCGAGGACGGGCCGTTCCTGGAGGACGGCTCGGTGATCCCGCGCGAGCGGACCTCGATCCCCGTCCCCGTGGAGGAGTTGCTGCTCAACGTCGACCGGCTGGTCGGGTCCATCGACGAGGAGAACCTCCGGACCGTCGTCGACGAGCTCGGCCGGGCGTTCGCGGGCGCCGGGGACGACCTGGGGCGGCTGATCGACAACGGCAACCTGCTGCTCGCCCGGGCCGAGGAGTCCCTGCCGCAGACCCTGGACCTGATCACCGACGGCCGCACCGTGCTCGACACCCAGGTGGCCAGCCGGTCGGCCATCGAGCAGTGGGCGGCCGACCTGCGGCTGGTGTCGGACACGCTCGTGGACATCGACCCCGACATCCGCGGCCTGCTGGTGGACGCTCCGGACGGCGGCCAGGCGCTGCAGGACCTCGTGGAGCGCGCCGGACCGGGGCTGGGCTCGCTGGTGCGCAACGTCGACATCCTCAACGGCGTCACGATCCCGCGGCTCGACGGCGTGGAGCAGATGCTGGTGACCTATCCCGACATCGTCTCCGGCGGGTTCAGCGTGGTGCGCAACGACGGCGGCAGGATGCGGGCGCACTTCGGCTTCGTGCTGAACGCCGGGGAGCCGCACGCCTGCACCAGCGGGTACTCGTCCACCGCTCGGTCGCGCAGCCCCGGGGAGGTGGCCGCCCTCGACGTGGACGAGGTGTCCTGCGACGTCGTCAACGGCGTCGACCCGGACCCGTCCGACGGCGTGGACGAGACCGGCTCCAACATCCGCGGCGAGCAGAACATCGGCCGGTCGGGCGGTGTCGCCGCCGACGGGCCGCCGAGCGGCGGTGCCGAGCTGCCCCCGCTCGGTACGGTGATCGGCGGCCTCGTGGACGGGGTGGGCGGGCTGCTGGATGACGTGCTCGGCAACCTGCTCGGCGCCAGCCCCTTCGCGCGGACCACGGGCTGATCCGGGCATGCCACCGGTGCGGGAGCGAGACGACGAGGAGATCCACGGGGTGACCAGCGACGCGAGGCCGCGCGCCGACGAGGCCGACGGCGCCCCGGCGTCCTCGGCCCCCGGGCCGGACGAGGTTCCGCCGGGCACGGCCGGGGAGACCCCCGCCTCCGCGGGGGAGTCGCGCGGGACGGACGACGTCTCCCGGGCCCGCGGCCGGGTGAGCCTCCCGCTGGCGCCGGTCCTGGCCGTCCTGCTCGTGCTGCTCCTCGCGGCCGGCGGCTGGCTGTGGTCCACCCGACCCGACCCCTCGGCGGTGACGACGGACGACTACGTGGAGGTCCTCCAGGCGGCGCGCTCCGGCGTCGTCGACCTGACCTCCTTCGACCACCTCACCATCGACGACGACATCGCCCAGATCCGGCGCGTGGCCACCGGCGACCTGCTCGACGAGTCCGTCGCCCAGCTCGAGGAGCAGCGGGACCGGTTCGCCGAGGTGCAGGCCGTGGTGAACACCGAGGTCATCGGCGCTGCCGTGACCCGTGCCGACGAGGACTCCGGGACGGTGCTGCTGGTGATCCAGGCGACGCAGCGCAGCGCGGCCGACGAGCGGCCGGCGATCGTGAAGTACCGCATCCAGGTGGAGCTGCAGAAGGTGGACGACCGGTGGTTGCTGTCCGGGATCGCGGGGCTGTGACGGCATGAGCGAGACCCCTGAGGACCGTCCCCGTCCCACCCCGCGGTCCCGCCCGGCGCCGGCGCCCCGGCCGACCTCTGGAGGGCGGCCGAGCCCCCGCCCCCGGGTCGCCGGAAGCCGCCGCGAGCGCGAGGAGGCCGCCGCGCGCGCCGCCGCGTCCGCCGAGGGCACCGCCGCGTCCGCGCCCCACGCCACGCCCCCCGGGGCGACCGCATCCGCGGCGACCGGGAGCACCGGCCGCCGGAGCCGGCCGCGGCGTCCGGCCCCCGAGCGGGGCGGCGCCGCGCGCCGGCGGTTCCCGGCCCTGCTGGCCCTGCTCGCGGTGCTGTGCCTGGCCGCGGCGGCGGGCGTCGGCTACCTCACCTGGGAGCGGCTGAACCCCGCGTACGTCGACGACGAGATCTTCGCCGCTGCGCGCAGCTCGGTGGAGGACCTGTACGCCTACGACTACCGCGACTCCGAGGGCAGCCTGGACCGCAAGCTCGCCGTCCTCACCGGGGACCTGCGCGAGACCTACGAGGCGGAGTTCTCCCAGGGGGGGATCCTCGACACCTACGAGCAGGTCTCGGCGACCACCAGCTACGAGGTGCTGGACGTCGGTCTGCAGCAGGTGAACGACGCCCAGGACACCGCGACCGTGGTGGTGTTCGGGCGGTACCTGACCAAGTCGGTGACCAGCGGCAACGCCCCGGCGCCCGCGGGGTCGGAGTGCGAGGTCACCCCCGAGGGGGAGCAGTCCTGCGTCCAGACCATCCAGATGCGCATGGTCGAGGTGGACGGCGACTGGAAGATCAGCGAGCTCTCGCAGCTCACGACGAGCTGACCCGGGAGCCGGGCCGCCCTCGGCGTGGCGGTCGGACGCGGCCGGGGCGGCTGGCATCATGGGCCGCACCGCGCCGGTGCGTGGACCGTGTCGCGCCCGTTGTGGCGCCGGTCGCACCGGTACCCCTGGCGTGGACATCGCGCAACAGCAGGGGTAGGGTCTCCTGTTGCGCTGCCCTCTGACTGCCTGCCCGCTGAGACGGGTCACGACGGGTGCCCGGAACCCACACCGGTGCCTCCCTCGCCGACCGTCGATCCGGGTGTTCGCGGCCGTCGCGGACAGCCTCGCCATCACCGACGACGACCCAGGACGACCCGCACCCACCGCCCGCACGTCGTGAGGTCCTTGGAAGGACGCATCTTGGCAGGCTCTCGCCCCACCAGCATCAACCCCAGCACCACCGAGTCCGGCACCACCAGCACGGCCCCCGCACCGCAGGACGGCCCCCGCACCGGCGAGGCCGACCAGCAGAAGATCCCCGGCGCCCCGCTGCGCGTCTCGTTCGCCAAGATCTCCGAGCCGCTCGCGGTCCCGGACCTGCTGGCCCTGCAGACGGCCTCGTTCGACTGGCTGATCGGCAGCCCCGAGTGGCGCGAGACGCTCTCCCCCGAGGAGCAGGCGGCCGCCGTCGGCGGCCTGGCCGAGATCCTCGAGGAGATCTCGCCGATCGAGGACTTCAGCGGCTCGATGTCGCTGTCCTTCTCCAACCCGCGCTTCGAGGACGTCAAGGCGTCCCTCGAGGAGTGCAAGGACAAGGACATGACCTACGCGGCGCCGCTGTTCGTCACCGCCGAGTTCATGAACAACACCACCGGCGAGATCAAGAGCCAGACGGTGTTCATGGGCGACTTCCCGATCATGACGAACAAGGGCACGTTCGTCATCAACGGGACCGAGCGCGTCGTCGTCTCCCAGCTCGTCCGCAGCCCCGGCGTCTACTTCGACAAGTCGCTGGACAAGACGTCGGACAAGGACGTCTTCTCCGCCAAGGTCATCCCCAGCCGCGGTGCATGGCTGGAGTTCGACGTCGACAAGCGCGACACCGTCGGCGTGCGCATCGACCGCAAGCGCCGCCAGCCGGTCACCGTGCTGCTCAAGGCGCTGGGCTGGACCGAGGACCGCATCCGCGAGCACTTCCAGTGGTCGCCCACGGTGCTGGCCACCCTCGAGAAGGACCACATCGCCGGCCAGGACGAGGCCCTGCTGGACATCTACCGCAAGCTGCGCCCGGGCGAGCCGCCGACGCGTGAGTCCGCGCAGGCGCTGCTGGAGAACCTGTTCTTCAACCCGAAGCGCTACGACCTGGCCAAGGTCGGCCGCTACAAGGTCAACAAGAAGCTCGGCGTCTCCGTGGCCCAGGGCACCAGCACGCTGACCGAGGACGACATCGTCGCCACCATCGAGTACGTCGTGCGTCTCCACGCCGGCGAGCCCGACCACGGCGTCGACGACATCGACCACTTCGGCAACCGTCGCCTGCGCACCGTCGGCGAGCTGATCCAGAACCAGATCCGGGTCGGCCTCTCCCGCATGGAGCGCGTGGTCCGCGAGCGGATGACGACCCAGGACGTCGAGGCCATCACGCCGCAGACCCTGATCAACATCCGGCCGGTCGTCGCCTCCATCAAGGAGTTCTTCGGCACCAGCCAGCTGTCGCAGTTCATGGACCAGACCAACCCGCTCGCGGGCCTGACCCACAAGCGCCGCCTGTCGGCGCTGGGCCCCGGTGGTCTGTCCCGTGAGCGCGCCGGCATGGAGGTCCGGGACGTCCACCCGAGCCACTACGGCCGCATGTGCCCGATCGAGACGCCGGAAGGCCCGAACATCGGCCTGATCGGCTCGCTGTCCTCGTTCGGCCGGGTCAACGCCTTCGGCTTCATCGAGACGCCGTACCGCAAGGTCGAGAACGGTCAGGTCACCACCCAGATCGACTACCTGACCGCCGACGAGGAGGACCGCTTCGTCGTCGCGCAGGCCAACAGCCCGCTCGACGCGCAGGGTCGCCTCGCCGAGGAGCGCGTCCTGGTCCGCACCAAGGGCGGTGAGGTCGACTACCTCGCCCCCGAGAACGTGGACTACATGGACGTCTCGCCGCGGCAGATGACCTCGGTCGCGACGGCGATGATCCCGTTCCTCGAGCACGACGACGCCAACCGCGCGCTCATGGGCGCCAACATGCAGCGCCAGGCCGTCCCGCTGCTCCGCTCGGAGGCCCCGCTCGTGGGCACCGGCATGGAGCTGCGTGCCGCGGTCGACGCCGGCGACGTCGTCGTGGCGGAGAAGGCCGGTGTGGTCGAGGACTCCACCGCCGACTACGTCACGATCATGGCCGACGACGGCACCCGGCAGACCTACCGCCTGCTGAAGTTCCAGCGCTCGAACCAGGGCACCTCGATCAACCAGAACCCCGTCGTGGACGAGGGTCAGCGCGTCGAGGTCGGCCAGGTCATCGCCGACGGTCCCTGCACCGACCAGGGCGAGATGGCGCTGGGCAAGAACCTGCTCGTCGCCTTCATGCCGTGGGAGGGCCACAACTACGAGGACGCGATCATCCTGTCGCAGCGCCTCGTGCAGGACGACGTCCTGTCCTCGATCCACATCGAGGAGTTCGAGGTCGACGCCCGCGACACCAAGCTCGGTGCCGAGGAGATCACCCGGGACATCCCGAACGTCTCCGAGGAGGTCCTCGCCGACCTCGACGAGCGCGGCATCATTCGCATCGGTGCCGAGGTCGTCCCCGGCGACATCCTCGTCGGCAAGGTCACGCCCAAGGGCGAGACCGAGCTGACCCCTGAGGAGCGGCTGCTGCGCGCGATCTTCGGCGAGAAGGCCCGCGAGGTCCGCGACACGTCGCTCAAGGTCAAGCACGGTGAGTCCGGCAAGGTCATCGGCGTCCGCGTGTTCTCGCGCGAGGACGGCGACGAGCTCCCCGCCGGCGTCAACGAGCTGATCCGGGTCTACGTCGCCCAGATGCGCAAGATCTCCGACGGCGACAAGCTCGCCGGACGCCACGGCAACAAGGGCGTCATCTCGAAGATCCTGCCGCAGGAGGACATGCCGTTCCTCGAGGACGGCACCCCGGTCGACATCGTCCTGAACCCGCTCGGTGTGCCCGGCCGCATGAACGTCGGCCAGGTCCTGGAGATGCACCTCGGGTGGATCGCCAAGCAGGGCTGGCAGGTCGAGGGCACGCCGGACTGGGCGGCCAACCTGCCCGAGGCGGCGAAGTCGGCCGCGCCCGGCACGCGCACCGCGACGCCGGTGTTCGACGGCGCCAAGGAGGACGAGCTCATCGGCCTCCTCGGCTCGACGACGCCGAACCGCGACGGCAACCGGATGGTCAAGGAGACCGGCAAGGCGCGGCTGTTCGACGGCCGCTCCGGGGAGCCCTTCCCCGAGCCGATCGCCGTGGGCTACGTCTACATCCTGAAGCTGCTCCACCTGGTGGACGACAAGATCCACGCCCGGTCGACCGGCCCGTACTCGATGATCACCCAGCAGCCGCTGGGAGGTAAGGCGCAGTTCGGTGGCCAGCGCTTCGGCGAGATGGAGTGCTGGGCGATGCAGGCCTACGGCGCGGCCTACGCGCTGCAGGAGCTGCTCACCATCAAGTCCGACGACATCCTCGGCCGCGTCAAGGTGTACGAGGCGATCGTCAAGGGCGAGAACATCCCCGAGCCGGGCATCCCCGAGTCGTTCAAGGTGTTGCTCAAGGAGCTGCAGTCGCTCTGCCTGAACGTGGAGGTCCTCTCCAGCGACGGCAACGCGATCGAGCTGCGCGACACCGACGACGAGGTCTTCCGGGCCGCGGAGGAGCTGGGCATCGACCTGTCCCGCCGCGAGCCGTCGTCCGTCGAAGACGTCTGATCGGCAGTCGGCCGGCCCTGAGCCATCGGGGCCGGCCGGCCACCCACTCCAAGCCAATAGAAGCGAAGCACTAGCCCCTGAAAGGGGTCACACCTTGCTCGACGTCAACTTCTTCGACGAGCTCCGCATCGGGCTGGCCACCGGCGACGACATCCGCCAGTGGAGCCACGGTGAGGTGAAGAAGCCCGAGACCATCAACTACCGCACCCTCCGTCCGGAGAAGGACGGTCTCTTCTGCGAGAAGATCTTCGGTCCCACCCGGGACTGGGAGTGCTACTGCGGCAAGTACAAGCGGGTCCGGTTCAAGGGCATCATCTGCGAGCGCTGCGGCGTCGAGGTGACCCGCGCCAAGGTGCGTCGTGAGCGGATGGGCCACATCGAGCTGGCCGCGCCGGTCACCCACATCTGGTTCTTCAAGGGCGTCCCCTCGCGCCTGGGCTACCTGCTCGACCTGGCGCCCAAGGATCTCGAGAAGATCATCTACTTCGCGGCCTACATGATCACCTCGGTCGACGACGAGGCGCGGCACCGCGACCTCCCGACCATCGAGGCCGAGATCAGCGCCGAGAAGTCCAACCTCGAGGGCCAGCGCGACGCCAACGTCGAGGCCCGCCAGCAGAAGCTCGAGGCCGACCTGGCCGAGCTCGAGGCGGAGGGCGCCAAGTCCGACGTCCGCCGCAAGGTGCGCGAGGGCGGCGAGCGCGAGATGCGCCAGCTGCGCGACCGCTCGCAGCGGGAGATCGACCGCCTCGACGAGGTGATGGACACCTTCCGCAAGCTCGAGGTCAAGCAGCTCATCGCCGACGAGAGCCTCTACCGCGAGCTGCGGGACCGCTTCGGCGAGTACTTCGAGGGCGGCATGGGCGCCGCGGCGCTGCAGAAGCTGCTCTCCGGCTTCGACCTCGACGCCGAGGCCGCCTCGCTGCGGGAGACCATCCGCAGCGGCAAGGGCCAGCGCAAGCTGCGGGCCCTCAAGCGGCTCAAGGTCGTCGCGGCCTTCCAGCAGACCCGCAACTCGCCCATGGGCATGGTGCTGGACTGCGTCCCGGTCATCCCGCCGGACCTGCGCCCGATGGTGCAGCTCGACGGTGGCCGCTTCGCCACCAGCGACATGAACGACCTGTACCGCCGCGTGATCAACCGGAACAACCGGCTGAAGCGTCTGCTGGACCTCGGCGCCCCCGAGATCATCGTGAACAACGAGAAGCGGATGCTCCAGGAGTCCGTGGACGCGCTGTTCGACAACGGCCGTCGCGGCCGCCCGGTCACCGGTCCCGGCAACCGTCCGCTGAAGTCCCTGAGCGACCTGCTCAAGGGCAAGCAGGGCCGGTTCCGCCAGAACCTGCTGGGCAAGCGCGTCGACTACTCCGGCCGTTCGGTCATCGTCGTCGGCCCGCAGCTGAAGCTGCACCAGTGCGGTCTGCCCAAGCAGATGGCGCTGGAGCTCTTCAAGCCCTTCGTCATGAAGCGGCTGGTCGACCTCAACCACGCGCAGAACATCAAGTCCGCCAAGCGGATGGTCGAGCGTGCGCGCCCGGTCGTGTGGGACGTGCTGGAAGAGGTCATCACCGAGCACCCGGTGCTGCTCAACCGCGCGCCGACGCTGCACCGCCTGGGCATCCAGGCCTTCGAGCCGCAGCTGGTCGAGGGCAAGGCCATCCAGATCCACCCGCTCGTCTGCACCGCGTTCAACGCGGACTTCGACGGTGACCAGATGGCGGTTCACCTGCCGCTGTCGGCCGAGGCGCAGGCCGAGGCCCGGATCCTGATGCTGAGCTCGAACAACATCCTGAGCCCGGCCGACGGTCGTCCGATCACCGCGCCGACCCAGGACATGGTGCTGGGCCTGTACCACCTGACGACCGTGGTGCCCTCGCGGCACGAGGCCGACGGTGGCACGCCGGCGTCGTTCTCCTCGGCGTCGGAGGCCGTCATGGCGTTCGACATGGGCGCCCTGTCCCTGCAGGAGCGTGCGTTCATCCGTCTCGACGAGGTGTTCGGCGTCGACAACGGCAAGGCCAACCCGGCCTGGGAGCAGCCCGAGGACTGGGCACCCGGCCAGCCCGCGCTGGTCGAGACCAGCCTGGGGCGGGTGCTGTTCAACGAGGCCCTGCCCGAGGACTACCGCTTCGTCAACTACCAGGTGCCGAAGAAGGAGCTCGGGGCGATCGTCAACGACCTCGCCGAGCGCTACCCCAAGGTCCAGGTGGCGGCGACGCTGGACGCCCTCAAGTCGGCCGGTTTCCGCTGGGCGACCCGCTCGGGCGTCACGATCGCCATCGACGACGTCGTCACGCCGCCGGCCAAGCGCGAGATCATGGACCGGCACGAGGCCGAGGCCGCCAAGATCGAGAAGCAGTACGAGCGCGGTGTCATCACCGACTCCGAGCGCCGTGGCGAGCTGATCGAGATCTGGACCCGCGCGCGGGCCGAGGTCTCCCAGGCGATGGTGGACAACTTCCCGACCACCAACCCGGTCTGGGTCATGGTCAACTCGGGCGCCCGAGGCAACATGATGCAGATCAGCCAGATCGCCGGTATGCGCGGTCTGGTCGCCAACCCGAAGGGCGAGATCATCCCGCGGCCGATCAAGGCCAACTTCCGGGAGGGTCTGTCCGTGCTGGAGTACTTCATCTCCACGCACGGCGCCCGCAAGGGTCTCGCGGACACCGCCCTGCGGACCGCCGACTCCGGGTACCTCACCCGTCGTCTGGTGGACGTCTCGCAGGACGTCATCATCCGCGAGGAGGACTGCGGCACCGAGCGCGGCGTCGTCATGCCGATCGGCACCGTCGTCGACGGCGTGGTCACCCGTGACGCGCACGTGGAGACCAGCGTCTACGCCCGCGCCCTGGCCGCCGACGTGGTGGCCGAGGACGGGACGGTCATCGCCCCGGCGAACGCCGACCTGGGTGACGTGCTGATCCAGACGCTGATCGACGCCGGCGTGGCCGAGGTCAAGGTCCGCTGCGTGCTCACCTGCGAGTCGCTGCTGGGCACCTGCGCCACCTGCTACGGCCGCTCGCTGGCCTCGGGCAAGCTGGTGGACGTCGGCGAGGCCGTCGGCATCATCGCCGCCCAGTCCATCGGTGAGCCCGGCACGCAGCTGACGATGCGCACCTTCCACACCGGTGGTGTGGCCGGTGCCGACATCACGCACGGTCTGCCGCGTGTGGTGGAGCTCTTCGAGGCCCGTGTCCCCAAGGGCAAGGCGCCGATCGCGGAGCTCGCCGGCACCGTCCGGATCGAGGACAGCGAGCAGTTCCGCAAGCTGACCATCACCCCGGACGACGGCTCCGACGAGGTCGTCTACGACAAGCTGTCGCGTCGCTCGCGCCTGCGGGTCGAGGACGGCTCGCACGTCGAGGTGGGCGAGCAGCTCACCGAGGGTGCGGTCGACCCGCACGAGGTGCTGCGGATCATGGGCCCCCGCGAGGTGCAGCTGCACCTGGTCCGGGAGGTCCAGGAGGTCTACCGGTCGCAGGGTGTGTCGATCCACGACAAGCACATCGAGGTGATCATCCGCCAGATGCTGAAGCGGGTGACCATCATCGACTCGGGCGCCACGGAGTTCCTGCCGGGTGCACTGGTCGAGCGGACGCTGTTCGAGACCGAGAACCGCCGCGTCGTCGCCGAGGGCGGCGAGCCGGCCTCGGCCCGTCCGGTGCTCATGGGCATCACCAAGGCCTCGCTCGCGACCGAGTCGTGGCTGTCGGCCGCCTCCTTCCAGGAGACGACCAAGGTCCTCACCGACGCCGCGATCCAGGGCAAGAGCGACAGCCTGCTCGGGCTCAAGGAGAACGTGATCATCGGAAAGCTGATCCCGGCGGGTACGGGCATCAGCCGCTACCGGAACATCACGGTGGAGCCGACCGAGGAGGCGCGGGCGGCCGTCTACACGATGGCCGGCTACGACGACGGGCAGTACTACAGCCCCGACGTCTTCGGTCAGGGCACCGGCGAGGCCGTGCGTCTCGAGGAGTACGACTGGCGGCAGTGATGCCACCTAGCCAGTGACGAAAGGGCCCCCAGGTCGCCAGACCTGGGGGCCCTTTCGTGTCCCGCCTCCGCGCTGGGATCAGGTGACCTGATCGCAGCGCGTCCTCCCTGACGGTGGGCGGTGAGGGAGGACGCGCTGCGGTGGGGGAGGAGCTCAGCCGGCGAGGCGCTTCATGGTCTCGACCGTCTTCAGGCGGCCCTCGGGGCTGCCGTCGAGGGGCTGGAGCATCAGCGTGGTGACACCGGCCTCGGCGAAGGCGGCGACGCGCTCGGCGACGTGGCCCTCGGGACCGATCAGCGACGTCGCGCGCACCAGCTCGTCGGGGACCTTGGCCGCTGCCTCGTCCTTCTTGCCGTCGAGGTAGAGGTCCTGGATCTCCTTGGCCTCCGCCTCGAAGCCGTACCGGACGGCGAGGTCGTTGTAGAAGTTCTTGCCCCGGGCGCCCATGCCGCCGATGTACAGGGCGAGCCCCGGACGCACCCGGTCGAGGAGGGCCGCCTCGTCGAGGCCGTCCCCGATGGCCACCGGGACACCGGTGATGACCTGGAGCTCGCCCAGCTCCGGGTCGCGCTTCGCCTTGCCGGCGGCGAGGGCGTCGCCCCAGACCGACTGCGCGCGCTCGGGCATGAAGAAGATCGGCTCCCACGCCTCGGCGATCTCGGCGGCGAGCTCCACGTTCTTCGGGCCGAGGGCGGCCAGCATCACCGGGATCCGCTCCCGCACCGGGGTGTTGATCAGCTTCAGCGGCTTGCCGAGGCCGGTGCCCTGGTCGGCCGGCAGCGGTACCGAGTACTTCTTGCCCTGGTGGTCGAGGCGCTCACGGCGCCACACCTGGCGGCAGATCTCCACGACCTCGCGGGTGCGCTGCAGCGGTGCGTCGTAGGGCACGCCGTGCCAGCCCTCGATCACCTGCGGGCCGGAGGCCCCGAGGCCGAGGGTGAACCGCCCCCCTGAGACGAAGTCCAGCCCGGCCGCGGTCATCGCGGTCAGGGCCGGCGTGCGGCTGTAGATGGGGAAGATGGCGGAGAGCAGCTCCACCCGCTCGGTCACCGCCGCCAGGTAGCCCAGCTGGCTGACCGCGTCGAACGTGTAGACCTCGGCGACCGCCGCGATGTCGAGCCCGGCGGACTCGAGGTCGCGGATCTCGGCCGCGGTCTGCGTGAACCCACCGCTGTAACTGGCTTGGGTGCCGATGCGCACGTGCCCTCCTTCGGTTCGGGGCGCGCGACTCGGCGCCCTGGGGGCACGCTATCGGCCCGCTGCGAGCTGCGGACCACGCCGATCACCTCGGGAACCACCCGGACGCCGTCGACGTCGCCAGGCACGCGGGGCGCGGCGGCCGGGTCGGTCATGGTCCCCATGGTCCCCTCCAGGGCCCCGGGGGACACCCGTGCGACCCCGGAGGGCGACTCCTGGCCCGCTGCTCGCCTGCGGGTCACCCGCCCAGCGGCTGGGCGCCGAGGAGCCGGCGCACGGGTCCGACGGGACGACGCCACCGACCCGCCGAACGTGCGCATCGCCGCCGTCCTGCTCCCGCGCGACGCCTCCAGCGGGTACCGTCCGATCCGCTCCAGCGACGGCGCAGCCGTCTGGGAAGAAGACCGGGCGGCACACCGTTGCCCGGGATGTCACCCGCCCCGGCGGGTGGTGGCCGGCCTCCGGCCGTGCGTGTGAGGGACCCGGCTTTGACCGGTCCTCCGGGCGCGGGTATCGTGGTCAGCCGTGCCCAGGGTGCCCTGGGCCTGCTCCCGTTCGCGGTGCGCCTGGGTGACCTTCTCGGTCACCGGGGACCGCCCTCCGACCCCCGGTCGGAAGGTGGCGGCGCCGAGTCGCGAGGGGCAACCGAGTTCGGTCCGACCGTGGACCGGTCCTGGGCTGGGCGACACGCCCGACCGCGTGGACCGGACGATGGCGGTGGCCGGGATCGGGTGGGCTCCCCCCGGGGGTCCGGCACCCCCAGCACGACCAGCACGCACCACGACATCAGCTCGAATCGCTAGCACCACCCAGCGCAGGTAGGAGATCCAGGCCACCCATGCCCACGATCAACCAGCTGGTCCGCAAGGGCCGCGAGGACAAGGTCACGAAGACCAGCACTCCGGCGCTGAAGGGTTCGCCCCAGCGCCGCGGAGTCTGCACGCGCGTCTACACGACGACGCCGAAGAAGCCGAACTCGGCGCTGCGCAAGGTCGCTCGCGTCCGCCTGACCAGTGGCATCGAGGTGACGGCCTACATCCCGGGCGTCGGCCACAACCTGCAGGAGCACTCGATGGTGCTCGTCCGCGGTGGTCGTGTGAAGGACCTCCCGGGCGTGCGCTACAAGATCATCCGCGGCTCGCTGGACACCCAGGGCGTCCGCAACCGCAAGCAGGCCCGCAGCCGCTACGGCGCCAAGAAGGAGAAGAGCTAATGCCGCGCAAGGGCCCCGCGCCGAAGCGACCCCTGGTCGTCGACCCGGTCTACCAGTCGCCGCTGGTCACCCAGCTGGTGAACAAGGTGCTCGTCGACGGCAAGCGCTCGGTCGCCGAGGCGATCGTCTACGGCGCCCTCGAGGGTGCCCGCGCCAAGACCGACACCGACCCGGTCGTCACGCTCAAGCGCGCGCTGGACAACGTCAAGCCGGCCCTCGAGGTCCGCAGCCGCCGCGTCGGTGGCGCGACCTACCAGGTCCCGGTCGAGGTCCGCGCCTCGCGCAGCACCACGCTGGGCCTGCGCTGGCTGATCCAGTACAGCCGCGCCCGTCGTGAGAAGACGATGACCGAGCGCCTCATGAACGAGCTGCTCGACGCGAGCAACGGCCTCGGTGCCGCCGTCAAGCGGCGCGAGGACACGCACAAGATGGCCGAGTCGAACAAGGCCTTCGCGCACTACCGCTGGTAACGCACGCACCAGCGCCCGCCGTCGGCGGGACTCCCGGGGCCGCACTCACGAGGTCGCAGCCCCGGCACCCGCCACACGGACCAGAATCAAGAGGGGAAGCAATGGCCAGCAACGAGGCCCAGCTCCGCAAGACCCGCAACATCGGGATCATGGCGCACATCGACGCCGGCAAGACCACCACGACCGAGCGCATCCTCTTCTACACCGGTATCACGTACAAGATCGGTGAGGTCCACGACGGCGCGGCCACGATGGACTGGATGGAGCAGGAGCAGGAGCGCGGCATCACCATCACGTCGGCCGCGACGAAGTGCTCCTGGAACGACCACGACATCAACATCATCGACACCCCCGGGCACGTCGACTTCACCGTCGAGGTGGAGCGGTCGCTCCGGGTGCTCGACGGTGCCGTCGCGGTCTACGACGGTGTCGCCGGCGTCGAGCCGCAGACCGAGCAGGTGTGGCGGCAGGCCGAGAAGTACGGCGTCCCGCGCATGTGCTTCGTGAACAAGCTCGACCGCACCGGGGCGGACTTCTTCCGCTGCGTCGACATGATGGTGGAGCGCCTGGCGGCCAACCCGCTGGTGCTGCAGCTGCCCATCGGGGCCGAGTCCGACTTCATCGGCGTCGTCGACCTGGTCGAGATGCGCGCGCTCACCTGGCGCGGTGAGACCAAGATGGGCGAGGACTACGCCGTCGAGGAGATCCCGGCCGAGCTCGCCGACCAGGCCGCCGAGTACCGCGAGAAGCTGCTCGAGAACATCGCGGACTTCGACGACTCGCTCATGGAGGACTACCTCGGCGGCGAGGAGATCGAGGTCGGTCGCCTGAAGGCGGCCATCCGCAAGGCCACCATCGGCGGCCAGGTCAACCCGGTCCTCACCGGCACCGCGTTCAAGAACAAGGGCGTGCAGCCCCTGCTCGACGCCGTCGTGGACTACCTGCCCAGCCCGCTGGACATCGAGGCCATCGTGGGCACCGCCCTCGACGGCGAGACCGAGGTCCTGCGGCACGCCGACGAGGACGAGCCGTTCTCGGCGCTGGCCTTCAAGATCCAGACCGACCAGCACCTGGGCAAGCTGACCTACGTCCGCGTGTACTCCGGCCGGCTCGACGCGGGTTCCGCGGTGCTGAACAGCACCAAGGACCGCAAGGAGCGGATCGGCAAGATCTACCAGATGCACGCCAACAAGCGCGAGGAGCGCGCGGGCGTGGGCGCCGGCCAGATCGTGGCGGTCAACGGCCTCAAGCAGACGACGACGGGTGACACCCTCTGCGACCCGCAGCAGCCGGTGATCCTCGAGTCGATGTCCTTCCCCGCTCCCGTCATCTCGGTCGCCATCGAGCCGAAGACGAAGAGCGACCAGGAGAAGCTGGGCACCGCGATCCAGAAGCTGGCCGAGGAGGACCCCACCTTCCAGGTCAAGCTCGACGAGGAGACCGGCCAGACGGTCATCTCCGGCATGGGCGAGCTCCACCTGGAGATCCTCGTCGACCGCATGCGCCGCGAGTTCAACGTCGAGGCCAACGTCGGCAAGCCGCAGGTCGCCTACCGCGAGACGATCCGCAAGGCCGTCGAGCGGTACGACTACACCCACAAGAAGCAGACCGGTGGGTCCGGCCAGTTCGCGAAGGTGCAGATCGCGCTGGAGCCGCTCGAGATGAGCGCCGACTCCGCGACGTACGAGTTCGAGAACAAGGTCACCGGTGGCCGTGTCCCGAAGGAGTACATCCCCTCCGTCGACCAGGGCATGCAGGACGCCATGCAGTACGGCGTGCTGGCCGGCTACCCGATGGTCGGCGTGAAGGCGGTGCTGCTCGACGGGCAGTACCACGAGGTCGACTCCTCGGAGATGGCCTTCAAGATCGCCGGATCGATCGCCTTCAAGGAGGCGGCGCGCAAGGCCAGCCCGGCCCTGCTGGAGCCGCTCATGGCGGTCGAGGTGACCACGCCCGAGGACAACATGGGCGACGTCATCGGCGACCTCAACTCCCGCCGCGGGACCATCCAGGCGATGGAGGAGCGCTCCGGCGCCCGCGTCGTCCGGGCCCTGGTGCCGCTGTCGGAGATGTTCGGCTACGTGGGCGACCTGCGCAGCCGCACCCAGGGACGGGCGAGCTACTCGATGGTCTTCGACTCGTACGCCGAGGTCCCGGCCAACGTCGCCAAGGAGATCATCGCCAAGGCGACCGGCGAGTAGTCGCCAGACCGGTCGCGGGCTCATCCCGCGGCCGGCGGGCCCCGCCCGAAACCCCAGAGCACGCACCACCTGCGTAACCACGAGGAGAGGAACCCAGTGGCCAAGGCCAAGTTCGAGCGGACCAAGCCGCACGTCAACATCGGCACCATCGGGCACATCGACCACGGGAAGACGACGCTGACCGCGGCGATCACCAAGGTCCTGCACGACAAGTACCCGGAGCTCAACGAGGCGTCCGCCTTCGACCAGATCGACAAGGCGCCCGAGGAGAAGGCCCGCGGCATCACGATCTCGATCGCGCACGTGGAGTACCAGACGGAGAACCGTCACTACGCGCACGTCGACTGCCCCGGGCACGCCGACTACATCAAGAACATGATCACCGGTGCCGCCCAGATGGACGGCGCGATCCTCGTGGTCGCGGCGACCGACGGCCCGATGCCGCAGACCAAGGAGCACGTCCTCCTGGCCCGCCAGGTCGGCGTCCCCTACATCGTGGTGGCCCTGAACAAGGCCGACATGGTCGACGACGAGGAGATCCTGGAGCTCGTCGAGCTCGAGGTCCGCGAGCTCCTCAGCGAGTACGAGTTCCCGGGCGACGACGTCCCCGTGGTCCGCGTCTCGGCGCTCAAGGCGCTCGAGGGCGACGCCGAGTGGGGCGACAAGCTCATGGAGCTGATGAACGCCGTCGACACCGCGATCCCGGAGCCGGAGCGCGACATCGACAAGCCGTTCCTCATGCCCGTCGAGGACGTCTTCACCATCACCGGCCGCGGCACCGTGGTGACCGGTCGTGTGGAGCGCGGCATCGTCAAGGTCTCCGAGGAGATCGAGATCGTCGGCATCCGCGAGAACTCGACCAAGACCACGGTCACCGGCGTCGAGATGTTCCGCAAGCTGCTCGACCAGGGTCAGGCCGGTGACAACGTCGGTCTGCTGCTGCGCGGCATCAAGCGCGAGGACGTCGAGCGCGGCCAGGTCGTCGTGAAGCCCGGCTCGATCACCCCGCACACCAACTTCGAGGGTTCGGTCTACATCCTCTCGAAGGACGAGGGTGGCCGTCACACGCCGTTCTTCAACAACTACCGTCCCCAGTTCTACTTCCGGACGACGGACGTCACCGGTGTCGTGACCCTGCCCTCGGGCACCGAGATGGTCATGCCCGGCGACAACACCGAGATGACGGTGGAGCTCATCCAGCCCATCGCCATGGAGGAGGGCCTCAAGTTCGCCATCCGTGAGGGTGGACGGACCGTGGGCGCCGGCCGGGTCACCAAGATCCTCAAGTAACACCTGGGTGGGGGGGGGGGGGGGGGGGGGGGGGGGGGCGCCCCCCCCCCCCCCACGCCCCCCCCCCCCCCCACCACCCCCACCCCCACCACCAAACAAAAAACAAAACAACC
>NZ_JBJHAO010000006.1:0-201460 GCF_054051075.1 Blastococcus sp. SYSU DS0617 | reverse complement strand
GTTACGGCGGTCATGGCGAGAGGGAAACGCCCGGTCTCATTCCGAACCCGGAAGCTAAGCCTCTCAGCGCCGATGGTACTGCCCTGGAGACGGGGTGGGAGAGTAGGACGCCGCCGGACAACTATTCACCGATTGGGCCCCAGCATCCGTGCTGGGGCCCTTTCGGCATTCCCGGACCCCTGCATCACCGCGGAAACGCAGGCCGCGAAACCGCGAAGAAGCAGGCCGCTGGTTCGCGGGGGTGGAGCAGCCGGCTCTGGGTCGGCCGGCCCCGGGCTCAGCGGCGGGGTTCCTTCGTCGTGGCGCCGACGTTGTCGGCCAGCCACGAGTTCAGCGGTGCCAGGTCCCGCCAGGAGTCGCGTACCCGGTCCAGGACGTCGCGGGTGTGCAGCCAGTCCTCCGGCGTCCAGCGCCGGGTGGCGTGCAGCGCCTTGTGCTTGAGCAGGTCGAGCCGGTCGGCGTCCGCCGCGTAGCCGGCCGGGACGCGCACGAGCCGGTCGCCCTCGATCTCCCAGCCCGCGGCCTTCAGCCGCTCGATCTCCTGCTCCAGACGGGCGCCCTGCACGGGGTCGGCGACGGCGCGCCGGTACCGGGCCACCTGGTCGCTCTCGAGTCGCCAGCTGCCGCCGGAGACCATGAGCCCGTCGGCGGAGATCTGCACGTACCAGGAGCCGGCGCCTCGCCCCTCGGGCGTGACCACCGCGCCCTGGTGCGTCTTGTACGGCGTCTTGTCGTGGGAGAACCGGACGTCGCGGTAGGGGCGGAACACCTTGGCGGTCCCGAACTCTGCCCCGAGCTCCTCCAGGAGCGCCAGCACGGGGCCGCGGACGAAGGACTCGTACTCGCTCCGGTGCGCCGTCCAGAAGGTCTTGGTGTTGTCCGCCTCCAGGCGTTCGTAGAAGACGAGGCCCTCGTCGGGGAAGCCGGTGAAACTCATGCCGGATCTCCCTCGTCGCCGTCCAGGAGGGTGTGCCAGCGGAGCTCGCGCAGGGGCTCGCCGCCGGTGTCGAGGGTCCGCGCCCAGCCGTCGGGCTCCCAGCCGGCCGACTCGTAGAACGATGCGGAGACCTCGTCGGACTCCGGCAGCCAGGTGCGCAGCCGGGTCACGCCCTGGGAGCGGACCACGTCGACCGCCGCCGCCAGCAGCCGGCTGCCGTGGCCCCGACGCCCCCAGCGGGGCTCGACCAGCAGCGTCGAGATGTCGGACGTCGGAGCGGCCGGGTCCGCGACCTCCCCGTCGGTCAGCTCCGCGGGGCCGACCGCGGTGAAGCCGACGACGGTGTTCCCCTCGAGGGCCACCAGCACGAGGTGCGCCGGCGTGGGAGGAGCCTCGACGGCGGCCCGCCAGGTCCGCGCGGCGGCGTCCTCGTCCCAGGTGTCGAGGAGCTCGACGGGCAGCAGCGAACGGTAGGCCGTGCGCCAGGCGACCGCCTGGACCCGGGCGATGTCCGCGGCGTCCTCCGGACGGGCGGGGCGCACCGACACGTCGGCCGAACCGGTCAGGCGGGGGAACGGGCTCGGGTCCACGCCGCGAGCCTAGGCAGGACACCCCGAGCGGGATGTCGGTGGCTGACGGCAGGATTGCCCCGTGACCGACGCGCGGCGACTTCCGGCCGCGCTGGCGAGGCGGATCGCGCTGGCCGCCCAGGGGTTCGCCGCGCCGCGCCCGTCGACGCCGGTCGGCACCCGGCAGCTGCGCGGCGTGGCCCAGCGGCTGGGCGTCGTGCAGATCGACTCGGTGAACGTGCTGTCGCGGTCGCACTACCTGCCCTTCTTCAGCCGGCTCGGTCCCTATCCGCGCGAGGCGCTGGACGCGCTCACGAACGGCCGGGGGACGGTGTTCGAGTACTGGGCGCACGAGGCGTCCTTCCTGCCGGTGCGGTTGCACCCCTACCTCCGCTGGCGCATGGCCGCGGCCGACAGCGAGGCCTGGGGATCGATGACCCGGGTGGCCCGGGAACGGCCCGAGTACGTCGCCGCCCTCGTCGAGCGGGTGCGCGCTGGTGGACCGCTGCGCGCCGCCGAGCTGGGCGAGGCCCGTCCCGATCGGCCGGGCAGCATGTGGAACTGGCACGCCGGCAAGGCGGCGCTGGAGTACCTGTTCTTCACCGGGGTGCTGACCGCCCGGGGGCGGACGGCCGGCTTCGAGCGGGTCTACGACCTCACCGAGCGGGTCCTCCCGGCGGCGGTACTGGCCCAGCCGGTGCCCGACCGTGCGGACGCCGTCCGGGAGCTCGTCCGCACCGCCGCTCGCGCCCTCGGCGTCGCCACCGAGAAGGACCTGCGGGACTACTTCCGGCTGACGCCGGCCGACGCGCGCGCGGCGATCGCCGAGCTCGCCGACACCGGTGAGCTGGTCGCTGTGGAGGTGGACGGCTGGGGGCGGCCGGCCTGGCTGGACGCGGCGGCGCACCGTCCGCGCTGGATCCGGGCCCGTGCGCTGCTGAGCCCGTTCGACTCCCTGGTCTGGGAGCGTCCGCGGGTGGAGCGGATCTTCGGCTTCCGCTACCGGCTGGAGATCTACACCCCGGCGCCCAAGCGGGTGCACGGCTACTACGTGCTGCCCTTCCTGCTGGGGGACCGGCTGGTGGGGCGGGTCGACCTCAAGGCCGACCGCCAGGCGTCGGTGCTGCGTGTGCAGTCCGCCTTCGCCGAGGACGGCGTCGAGCGCGGTGAGGTCGCCGGTGAGCTCGCCGCCGAGCTGCGGATGATGGCCGACTGGCTGGAACTGGACGACGTCGTCGTGGGGGAGCGCGGCGACCTGGCCGGTGAGCTCAGCCGGGTGGTGGCGAGGCGCTGAGCCCACCCGACTCGACGCCGATGCCGCCCAGCACGACCACGGCGTGGATGCGCAGGTCGGCGGCGTGCTCGTCGCGGGTGCGCTGCACGGCGCCGTCGGCGCCGATGCCACCCACGCCCCGGAACCGCCACCAGACCCGCCACTCCGCCGGCACCCGGACCGCCAGGCCGGCCATGCCCATGCGCACCGTGAGGTCGATGCCGTGCGCCGGCAGGGGGAGGGCGGTCAGGTCGATCTCGCCGCCGGCCATGGCCAGGTCCACGCGCAGCCGGGACAGGTCCGGGTTGGTGGGGCGCAGCTCCAGGCCGTTGTGGGTGACGACCCGGCGGATGCTCGGGCTGGTCGCGTCCCCCTCGTTCCGGCGCCAGGCGGTGAGGAACCCGGCGAGCGCCACGACCGCCTGGAAGGTGAACCAGCCGACGAACCAGGGCCGCAGTCTGTGGAGCACGGATGACCAGCTCGATGTCCTCATGGGGGCAGCCTGCCGCTGCCCGGCGCCCAGGGCCAGGCGCGGCGACGGGCCGCGCCGGTCAGCCGGGCGGCGGGGTCGCGGGCGGCAGCCCCGCCAGCCGGCTGACGAGCGCCAGCCCGGCCGGTTCACCGGGCCAGTGCCGGGCCAGCGCCCCGGCGCCGGCCCGCCGGGTGACCGAGCGCAGCGTCCAGGCCACGAGCACGACGTCGTCGGCGTGGCCCAGGAGCGGGATGACGTCGGGTACCAGGTCCAGCGGGGAGACCAGGTAGACCAGCAGCAGCCAGAGCCGGATCCGGATCCCGCGCGGCAGCGACCGGTCGGCGGCCAGCCGGCGGACGAGCCGGACCAGGTCGGGCAGCAGCCGCAGCGCCTCGCGCGGGGCCAGGCTGCGCGACCGCCAGACCAGGAGGAGCAGGGCCCCCCAGAGCAGGAGCAGTCCGCCCGCGACCGCCGCGGCGGTGCCCAGCCACTCCACGGCGCCCAGTCTGCCGGGTCCCGGGGGAGCCGCCGCGCCCGCCGTACGCTCGGCGGCGTGCCCGAGATCGTGCCGCTGAAGGTCCAGGTCGTCGCCCAGACGCAGTTCACCCCGCCGGCCGACGTCCCGTGGGAGACCGACGCCGAGGGCGGTCAGGCGCTGGCCGAGTTCGCCGGACGCGCCTGCTACCAGTCGTGGAGCAAGCCCAACCCGGCCACCGCGACCAATGCCGGGTACCTGCGGCACATCCTCGAGGTCGGGCACCTCTCGGTGCTCGAGCACGGCACCGTGAGCATGTACCTCACCGGCGTCTCCCGGTCGCTGACCCACGAGCTCGTGCGGCACCGGCACTTCTCCTACAGCCAGCTGTCCCAGCGCTACGTGCCCGAGCACGAGGCCGAGATGGTCGAGCCGGCCGTCATCGCCGAGGATCCGGAGCTGCACGCGCTGTTCCTGGCGTCCACCGAGGCGGCCCTGGCGGCCTACGACCAGCTGCTGGCCGGCCTGGAGCAGCGCTTCGCGGACGCGACCGACGCCACCCTCCGGCGCAAGCAGGCCCGGCAGGCGGCCCGTTCCGTGCTGCCCAACGCCACCGGGACACGGATCGTGGTCACGGGCAACTACCGCGCCTGGCGGCACTTCGTGGCCATGCGGGCCAGCGAGCACGCCGACGTCGAGATCCGGGCGCTGGCCATCGCCTGCCTCCGGGAGCTGCAGCGGGTGGCGGGCAACGTGTTCGGCGACTTCCGGATCAGCACCCTGGCCGACGGCAGCGAGGTGGCCGCCAGCCCGCTCGTGGGGGAGGGCTGAGCCGCCTGGGGCGCATGCGCCGGGCGGCTGCCGGCGGTCGGACCCCGGCCGTAGTCTCGGGGCCGTGGCAGCGCCGATCGACACCCAGTACGAGGACCTCCTGCGCCGGATCCTGGAGCAGGGCACGCCGAAGCAGGACCGCACCGGCACCGGCACGGTCAGCCTGTTCGGGGAGCGGCTGCGGTACGACCTGTCCGAGCGCTTCCCGCTGGTGACGACGAAGAAGGTGCACTTCAAGTCGATCGCCGTCGAGCTGCTGTGGTTCCTGCGCGGGGACAGCAACGTGGGCTGGCTCCGCGACCAGGGCGTCACGATCTGGGACGAGTGGGCCTCGCCCGAGGGGGAGCTCGGCCCTGTCTACGGCGTCCAGTGGCGGTCGTGGCCGACGCCGGACGGGCAGCAGATCGACCAGATCACGAACGTCCTGGAGACGCTGCGCTCGGACCCGGACTCCCGGCGCATGATCGTCTCGGCGTGGAACGTCGGCGCCCTGCCGGAGATGGCGCTGGCGCCGTGCCACGCGCTGTTCCAGTTCTACGTGGCCGACGGCAAGCTCTCCTGCCAGCTCTACCAGCGCAGCGCGGACATGTTCCTCGGCGTGCCGTTCAACATCGCCAGCTACGCGCTGCTGACCCGCATGGTCGCCGCCCAGGTCGGCCTCGAGCCCGGCGACTTCGTCTGGGTGGGCGGGGACTGCCACGTCTACAGCAACCACGTCGCGCAGGTGACCGAGCAGCTCACCCGCGCGCCGAAGCCGTTCCCCACCCTGGAGCTGGCCCCCGCGCCGTCGCTGTTCGAGTACACCTACGACCACTTCACCCTGCGCGACTACGACCACCACCCCGCCATCCGCGGCGCCGTGGCCGTCTGACCGGGCGCGCCCGGATGGCCGTCGGCATGGTGTGGGCCCAGGCCCGCGGGGGAGTGATCGGCGTCGACGGCGCACTGCCGTGGCACCTGCCCGAGGACTCTGCGCTCTTCCGCAGGGTGACGATGGGCTCGACGGTCGTCATGGGCCGGCGCACCTGGGAGTCGCTGCCGGAGCGCTTCCGTCCGCTGCCCGGCCGGACCAACGTCGTCCTCACCACCGACCGCACCTGGGCCGCGGACGGGGCGCAGACCGCGGCGTCGGTGGAGCAGGTGCTGGCGGAGCACGAGGAGTTCTGGGTGATCGGCGGCCAGGCGGTGTACGCGGCTTTCCTGCCGCACGCCGACCGGCTGGTCGTCACCGACGTCGACGTCGAGGTGGACGGCGACACGTGGGCGCCGGCGCTGGACGCGGGCTGGGTCCGCACGGTGCGCAGCCCGGACAGCGGCTGGGCCGAGTCCGCGTCCGCCGGGCTGCGCTATGCCGTGACCGAGTACGAGCGTGCCGACGCGACCGGGACCGTGCCTCCGCGCACGGCTCGGTAGATTCAGCCCATGACCACCGACCCCGCCCGGCCCTTCGGGCGTGTGCTGACGGCGATGGTCACGCCGCTGACCGAGGACGGGTCGATCGACCTCGCCGGCGCCCAGGAGCTGGCCGCGCACCTCGTCGACCGTCAGGCGCACGACGGCCTCGCCGTCCTCGGCACGACCGGTGAGGCGCCCACGATGAGCGACGGCGAGTCGCACGCCGTCCTGGAGGCGGTGATCGACGCGGTCGGTGACCGTGCCACCGTCCTCGCGGGCGTCGGCACCAACGACACCGCCCACACGATCGAGCGGGCGCGGGCCGCCGAGCGGCTGGGCGCCGACGGTCTGCTGGTCGTCACCCCGTACTACAGCAAGCCTCCGCAGGCCGGACTCCTGCGGCACTTCACCGCGGTCGCCGACGGCACCGATCTGCCGGTCATGCTCTACGACATCCCGCACCGCTCGGCGGTCCCGATCGAGGTCGAGACCCTGGTGCGCCTCGCCGAGCACCCGCGGATCGTCGCGGTGAAGGACGCCAAGGGCGACTTCGGCGCGCTGGCGTGGACCCGGGCGCGCACCGACCTGGCCTTCTACAGCGGTGACGACATGCTGAACCTGCCGATCCTGGCCATGGGCGGCGTCGGTGTGGTCAGCGTCGTCGGTCACCTCGTCGGCCCCCGGCTCGCCGAGCTGATCGCCGCCGTCGAGGCCGGCGACCTGGCTCGGGCCCGCGCCGTGAACGACAGCCTGCTGCCGGTCTACACCGGCATCTTCCGCACCCAGGGCGCGATCCTGGTCAAGGCGGCGCTCAACGCTCTCGGCCTGCCGGCCGGCCCCTTGCGGCCGCCGCTGGTCGAGGCGACCGACGAACAGCTCGCGCAACTGCGCATCGACCTCGCCGACGGAGGCATTCAACTGTGAGTGGCACCCGATGAGTGGCGTGGCCACCCAGCCGCACCTGGACCTCAAGGCCCCGCCGCCGCTGCCCGAGGGTGGGCTGCGCGTGATGGCGCTGGGCGGACTGGGCGAGATCGGCCGCAACATGGCGGTCCTCGAGTTCGACGGGCAGCTGCTGGTCATCGACTGCGGGGTGCTCTTCCCCGAGGCCGACCAGCCCGGCATCGACCTGATCCTGCCCGACTTCGGCGTCATCGAGCACCGCCTCGACGACATCACCGCCGTCGTCCTCACCCACGGGCACGAGGACCACATCGGCGCCATCCCCTACCTGCTGCGCATGCGCGGCGACATCCCGCTGGTCGGGTCCCGCTTCACGCTGGCGCTGGTCAAGGCCAAGCTGCGCGAGCACCGCATCGACCCGGTGCTCGTCGAGGTCGCCGCCGGTGACGACCACCTGGCCGGCGCGTTCCACTGCGAGTTCATCTCGGTGAACCACTCGATCCCCGACGCGCTGGCCGTCGCGGTGCACACCCCGGCCGGGCTACTGGTGCACACCGGCGACTTCAAGATGGACCAGCTGCCGCTCGACGGCGTCCTCACCGACCTGGGCGCCTTCGCCCGGCTCGGCGTCTCGGGCATCGACCTGCTGCTGGCCGACTCGACCAACGCCGAGGTCCCGGGCTTCGTCACCCCCGAGCGCAGCATCGGCCCGGTCCTCGACGACGTCTTCGCCCGCGCCACCCAGCGGCTGATCGTCTCCAGCTTCGCCAGCCACGTGCACCGCATCCAGCAGGTGCTCGACTGCGCGCACAAGCACGGGCGCAAGGTGGCGCTCGTGGGCCGCTCGATGGTCCGCAACATGGGAGTCGCCCGCGACCTCGGCCTGCTGCACATGGCCCCCGGCCTCATGGTCTCCCTGGACGACGCCGCCAAGATGCCGCCCGAGCAGGTGGTGCTGGTGAGCACCGGCTCGCAGGGGGAGCCGCTGTCCGCGCTGGGCCGCATGGCCCGCGGCGACCACCACCAGGTCACCATCCAGGCCGGCGACACCGTCGTCCTGGCCTCGTCGCTGGTGCCGGGCAACGAGACCGCCGTCTACAAGGTGATCAACGGCCTGGCCCGGCTCGGCGCCACGGTCGTGCACAAGGAGACCGCGCGGGTGCACGTCTCCGGGCACGCCCCCGCCGGCGAGCTGCGCACGCTGCTCAACGTCGCCAAGCCGAAGTACCTCATGCCGGTGCACGGGGAGTGGCGCCACCTGCGGGCGCACGCCAAGCTCGCCGAGGAGACCGGCATGGCCACCGACCGGATCCTCCTGGCGGAGGACGGCGTCGTCGTCGACCTCGTCGACGGCAAGGCCTCGATCGTCGGCAGCGTGCCCATCGGCGACGTCTACGTCGACGGGCTCAACGTCGGGGACGTCGGCGAGGAGTCGCTGCAGGCCCGCCGCATCCTCGGCGACGAGGGCTTCGTGGCGCTGACCGTGGTGGTGGAGCCCTCCACCCGCACGATCGTGCGGCCGGTGCACCTGTCGACCAAGGGCTTCTCCGACGACCCGGCGGCCTTCGACGAGGTGCTGCGCCTGGTCGAGGACAACCTGCGGCGGGCGCTGCAGGACGACGACGTCGACCCGCACCGGATGTCGCAGATCATCCGCCGGACCGTCGGCAAGTGGGTGTCGGACAAGCACCGCCGTCGTCCGATGATCATCCCGACGGTGCTGGAGGTCTGACCTCGCGTCGCATCGCCGCCCGGGGCCACCGGTCCAGGCCCCGGGCGGCCTCGGTGCGGCGGATCCCGCGCAGCCCCGGGCCGAGCTCGTCCGCGTCCAGGAACCGGAAGCCCAGCCGCCGGTAGTAGGGGCCGTTCCAGGGCACGTCGGTGTACGTGGTGAGCGTGACCGCGGGCAGGTCCCGCTCGCGGGCCCAGGCGACCAGGTGCTCGACCAGTTCCCGGCCGTGACCCGACCCCGCGGCGTCGGGGTGCACGCTCACCTGCTCCAGGTGGGCGCAGGCGTCGACGACGTCGGCCAGCAGGTAGGCCACCGGGCGGTCGCCGGCGTCGGTGCGCACCCAGGCCCGGCCGGCCTCCCCGTACTCCCGCAGGGCGTCCAGGGACGGCGGCTCGTCGTCGGCGACCAGGTCCATGCCCAGTGCGGCGAAGGACCGGCCGGCGGCGCGCTCGATCTCGCGCAGCAGCGGCAGGTCCTGCTCGCGCGCGGGGCGGATGATCATGCCGAGTGCGGCCCGGAGGGCAGCAGGGGGATCGGCTGGATGCCCTCGTCGGCGGGCAGGTCGAACCCCCAGACCTGGGCGTAGAAGGACAGCTCGCCGTCCAGGGCGGCCCGGATGTTCTCGGCCTTGCGGAACCCGTGCTGCTCGCCGGGGAACAGCAGGTAGGCGTGCGGCACGCCCTTCTCCCGGAGTGCGGCCACGATCGCCTCGGCCTGCGCCGGGGGCACGACGGCGTCCTCCTCGCCCTGGAACACGGCCAGTGGAGTGTCGAGGGTGTCGACGTGGTTGATGGGGGAGCGCTCGTCGTAGACCGCCTTGCCCGAGGGCCACGGGGCGACCAGGCCGTCGAGGTAGCGGGACTCGAACTTGTGCGTCTCCGCCGCCAGCGCGCCCAGATCGGCGACGCCGAAGTGGCTGGCCCCCGCGGTGAAGACGCCCGGGCGCATGGAGAGGGCCGCCAGCGTGGTGTAGCCGCCGGCCGAGCCCCCGCGGATGGCCATGCGGGCAGGGTCGACCCGGCCGGCGTCGGCGAGGAACCGCGCGCACGCGACGACGTCGTCCAGGTCGACCACGCCCCACCGGCCCTGCAGCGCGTCCCGGTACCGGCGCCCGTAACCCGTCGATCCCCGGTAGTCGACGTCGGCGACGCAGAACCCGCGCGAGGTCCAGTACTGGACGGCGAGGTTGAGCACGGGGGAGGCGGCCGAGGTGGGTCCGCCGTGGACGACGACGAGCAGCGGGGGCAGGTCGCCGTCGCGGGCGGAGACGTCCGGGTTGGTCGGCGGGTAGACCAGCGCATGCGCCTCGCCGATCCCGGTGCCGGCGTCCTCGGTCGGGAACGTGACGTGCTCGGGGACGGCGAACCAGGCCGGGTCCACGCCCAGGTCGCGCGCCGGGCGCAGCACCGTGCCTCGCGCCTCGCTCCCGCCGAGGGGCACGCGCAGGACCACCGGCTCGCTGTCCGGCCCACCCGCGACGCAGACGAGGTCGTCGCCGGCTGCCGTCAGGTTCCGGAGGGCCGCGTACGGGAGGCCGATCTCGCGCACGTTCCCGTCCGCCTCGAGGACGGCGAGCCGGTCCCTCCCGTCGCGGCCGTAGGCGAACGCCACCCGGCCGCCGGTGAGCAGCGCGAAGCGGCTCTGCCCGAACACCCACTGCGGACCGGCGATGTCGGCTCCCACGTCGACGACCAGCTCGGCCGCCTCGTGGGGCCGCTTCCGGTACAGCGACCAGAAGTTCGTGCGGTCGCTGAACCACCACAGCGCCAGGTCCTCGCCCCAGGTCGGCTGGACGACCGACTCCCCGGGGCCACCGGCGAGCACGTGCTCGGTGCCGTCCGCGGCCCGGACCACCAGCTGCGCGGCGTCCCAGGGCATGGAGGGGTGGTCCCACCGCAGGAAGGAGAGCGTGACGCCGTCCGGCGCAAGACGCGGGTCGGAGACGAAGTCCGGGCCGGAGACCAGGACCTCGGTGCCCTCGTCGGTGATCCGCACGACCTCGTTGACGACGTCGGCCGCGCTCCCGGAGGCCGGATGGGTCTCGCGCACGGCGAGCACCCCGGACGGGGTGACGTGCAGGTCGGCGTGCCGCACGCCCGACGGCACCTCGGGTTCGGGCGTCACCGGCACGGGGGAGTCGCCGCCGCGGTCGAGTCGGTACAGCCGCTGGTCGGAGAACTCGGTGAACCACAGCGTGCCGTCAGCGACCGTCCACGCGCCGCCGCCGTACTCGTGCACCCGGGTGCGGGCGTTCCAGGGCGCGGGCAGGACGTCGGACACCGTGCCGTCGGCAGCCCGCCGCACGACCACCGTCCGGCCACCCTCGTCCGGGCGCGACTCCGCCCACCACACGTCGGTGCCGTCCACCACCACCTCGCCGAGGCGGGCGGCCGCGCGGACCACGAGTTCGGAGGTGAGGGGGGTCGGCCAGCTGCCGGAAGGGAGCGAGGGGCTCATGCCTGTGACGTTATGAGATGGCGGACGGGTGCGGGACACGACGCCCGGCCTGCCCGTCCGCGACCTCCCGGCGGATTACCGTTCGACGCATGCCTGCCCGCACCACGTCGACGCGTCCGGCGTCCAACCGGAGCCGCTCGGGTTCGACCGCTGCGAGCAAGAAGCGGCCGCCCGCCAAGCGCTCCGGCAACCGGCGGCCCCCAGCGCGCAAGAAGGACGCCGGCTTCAGCCTCTGGCGGGCCGCCAGCGGCACCTGGGCGTTGCTCGCCCGCGGAGCCGGCGGTCTGGCCCGCTCGGTCGCCCGCCCGGAGGAGGCCGAGCCGCTCGCGCCCGAGCACCGGCGGGACGGCGTCGGCCTGGCGGTCCTCGGCCTGGCCGTCGTCCTGGGCGCCGCGGCCTGGAGCAACGGCATCGGCCCGGTGGGGGTCGCCCTCACCGACGGCGTCCGGTGGGTCATCGGCTCGCTGGTCATGGTCCTGCCCGTCGTGCTGTTCTTCGCCTCTCTCCGGCTGCTGCGCCGCGGTCCCCGGCCCGAGGCCCGGGGCCGGCTGCTGATCGGCTGGCTGTGCGCGATCGCCTCGGTGCTCGGCATCG
This sequence comes from Blastococcus sp. SYSU DS0617, assembly GCF_054051075.1. Taxonomy (NCBI): domain Bacteria; kingdom Bacillati; phylum Actinomycetota; class Actinomycetes; order Geodermatophilales; family Geodermatophilaceae; genus Blastococcus; species Blastococcus sp. SYSU DS0617. Next base: position 189,822 of record NZ_JBJHAO010000006.1, on the reverse strand, counting down.
CCCAGGTGGTGGGCGATCCCGCCGACCCCGAGCGCGGCCTGCCCGGGTCCGGTGGGCTCATCGGCTGGGCCGTGGGGACGCCGCTCGTCGCCGGCATGGGCAGCGTCGTCACCGTCGTGCTGCTCTCGCTGCTGGCCTTCTTCGGCCTGCTGGTCATCACCTCGACGCCGGTGCACCAGATCCCCGAGCGGCTGCGCGAGCTCACCGACCGGCTGCTGGGCCGCGACGACTACGACGACGACGGGTACGACGACTTCGACGAGTACGAGGAGGAGACCGAGGCGCCGGCCACCCGGAGGTCCCGCCGGAAGCTCTCGGAGGACCTGCTCACCACCGGCCCGATCGACCACGGAGCGATGGCGGAGGCCGCCGAGGCCACCCTCACCACCGAGCCCGAGCACACCGAGCTGCGGGCCCCGGCCCGGCCGCCGGTCGTCGACCGCACCTACCCGCCGGAGGACCTGCCGCCGATCACCGAGCCGCAGCAGCTGTCCATCCAGCCGGTCGAGGGCGACTACGTCCTCCCGGCGCTGTCCATGCTGCGGCCGGGCGACCCGCCGCGGGCGCGCTCGAAGGCCAACGACGTGGCCATCGAGGCGATCAGCGGCGTGCTCGACCAGTTCAACATCGACGCCGCGGTCACCGGGTTCACCCGCGGCCCGACGGTCACCCGCTACGAGGTCGAGCTCGGCCAGGGCGTCAAGGTCGAGAAGATCACCCAGCTGACCAAGAACATGGCCTACGCGGTGGCCAACGACAACATCCGCATCCTCGCGCCCATCCCGGGCAAGTCCGCCGTGGGCATCGAGGTGCCCAACACCGACCGCGAGAAGGTCAGCCTCGGCGACGTCCTCCGGTCCGGCGCGGCCAAGCAGGACCCGCACCCGATGCTGGTCGGCCTGGGCAAGGACATCGAGGGCGGGTTCGTCTGCGCCAACCTGGCGAAGATGCCGCACCTGCTGGTGGCCGGTGCGACCGGTGCCGGTAAGTCCAGCTGCGTGAACTCGATCCTGACCTCGCTGCTGCTGCGGTCGACGCCCGACCAGCTGCGGATGATCCTGGTCGACCCGAAGATGGTCGAGCTCACGCCCTACGACGGCATCCCGCACCTGATCACGCCGATCATCACCGACCCCAAGAAGGCGGCAACGGCGCTGGCGTGGCTGGTCGAGGAGATGGAGCAGCGCTACCAGGACATGAAGTCCACGGGTGTGCGGCACATCGACGACTTCAACCGCAAGGTCGAGAAGGGCGAGATCACCGCTCCGCCCGGGAGCGAGCGGGTCTACCGCCCCTACCCCTACATCCTCACGATCGTCGACGAGCTCGCCGACCTGATGATGGTGGCCCCGCGCGACGTCGAGGAGCACATCGTCCGCATCACGCAGAAGGCGCGTGCCGCGGGCATCCACCTGATCCTCGCGACCCAGCGCCCGTCGGTCGACGTCGTCACCGGCCTGATCAAGGCCAACGTGCCCTCGCGGCTGGCGTTCTCCACCTCGAGCCTCACCGACAGCCGGGTCATCCTCGACCAGCCCGGCGCGGAGAAGCTCATCGGCATGGGTGACGCGCTGTTCATGCCGATCGGCGCGGGCAAGCCGATGCGCGTGCAGGGCGCCTTCGTCACCGACGCCGAGATCGAGGCGGTCGTCGAGTTCACCAAGCGCCAGGCCGAGCCCGAGTACCGCGAGGAGGTCTTCTCCGCCGGGGCCGCCGGTGAGAAGAAGGAGATCGACGAGGACATCGGCAACGACCTCGACCTGCTGCTGCAGGCCGTGGAGCTGATCGTCACCAGCCAGTTCGGGTCGACCTCGATGCTCCAGCGCAAGCTGCGGGTCGGGTTCGCCAAGGCCGGCCGGCTCATGGACCTCATGGAGAGCCGCGGCATCGTCGGTCCCTCCGAGGGGTCCAAGGCACGCGACGTGCTCATCAAGCCCGACGAGCTCGAGTCCGTGATGTTCACCCTGCGCGGCGGCGCGTGACGTTCTGGAACGGCCTTCGTGCAGGGTCCCGGCACGAGCGAGCGAGGGTCGGGGGGCACGCGGGTCTGTCGCCTACGATGGCCCGGTGACAGCTGCGCCCCACCCTGCCCGGAAAGTGGCGGTGGTGACCCTCGGGTGCGCCCGCAACGAGGTCGACTCCGAAGAGCTGGCCGGTCGGCTGGCCGCCGGGGGATACGAGCTCATCGAGGACGCGGACGCCGCCGACGCCGTCCTGGTCAACACCTGCGGCTTCATCGAGTCGGCCAAGAAGGACTCGGTCGACGCGATCCTCGCCGCCACGGACTCCGGTGCGCCGGTGGTCGCCGTCGGCTGCATGGCCGAGCGGTACGGCTCGGAGCTCGCCGGGGCGCTGCCCGAGGCGACGGTCCTCGGCTTCGATGACTACGCCCAGATCGGGGACCGGCTCGACGACGTCATCGCCGGCCGCCCGCTGGTGCCGCACACCCCGCGCGACCGCCGCACCCTGCTGCCGATCAGCCCCGTCCAGCGCACCGCCGCCCGGGCCGAGGTCGACGCCCCGGCGATCCCCGGTCACGACTGGCTGCGCCGCAAGCGGCTGGCCTCCGGTCCCACCGCCGCCCTCAAGCTGGCGTCGGGCTGCGACCGGCGGTGCGCGTTCTGTGCCATCCCGACCTTCCGCGGCGCGTTCGTGTCCCGTCCGCCGGCCGAGGTGCTCGGCGAGGCGCAGTGGCTGGCCTCCGAGGGCGTCCGCGAGCTGGTGCTGGTCAGCGAGAACTCCACCTCCTACGGCAAGGACCTCGGCGACCTCCGCGCGCTGGAGAAGCTGCTGCCGGAGCTGGCCGCCGTCGAGGGCATCGCCCGGGTCCGGGTCGCCTACCTCCAGCCGGCCGAGCTGCGTCCCGGCCTGCTGGAGCTGATCGCCGGAACGCCTGGGGTGGCTCCGTACTTCGACCTGTCCTTCCAGCACTCGTCGCCGTCGCTGCTGCGCCGCATGCGCCGGTTCGGCGGCACCGACGACTTCCTGGCGCTGATCCAGCGCGCCCGGGCGCTCGCCCCGGGCGCCGGGTTCCGCACCAACGTCATCCTCGGCTTCCCGGGGGAGACCGAGGACGACGTCGCCGAACTCGAGCGGTTCCTGACCGAGGGCCGCCTGGACGCGGTCGGCGTCTTCGGCTACTCCGACGAGGAGGGCACCGAGGCGATCGGGCTGCCCGGCAAGCTCGACCAGACCGAGATCGACGCCCGCGTCCGGCGGATCACCGACCTGGTCGAGGAGCTCACCGCCCAGCGCGCCGAGGACCGGGTCGGCGACCGCGTCGAGGTGCTGCTCACCGAGGACGTCTCCGCCGACGAGGGACCGGGCACGTGGGTGGGGCACGCCGCCCACCAGGACCCCGACGCCGACGGCACCACCACCGTCACCGGGGTGCCCGACGGCTCGGCCGGCCGGGTCGTCCAGGCGGTCGTCGTGGACACCGAGGGCATCGACCTGGTCGCGCGCGCCGTCGTGCCGGCCGTGGCCGGAACCGGTCGTTAGGGCATGAGCGAGGTGCTGCCGGACCCGGCCGCGACGCCGCCGCAGACGGCGCGCCTCGTCAACCTGCCCAACGCGCTGACGGTGCTGCGCCTGGCCGTGGTGCCGGTGTTCGCCTACCTGCTGCTCCACGACGAGGGCCTCGACGACGGGGGCCGCTACTGGGCCACCCTGGTCTTCGCGCTCGCGATCATCACCGACCGGTACGACGGGATGATCGCCCGGCGCACCGGTCAGGTCACCGAGTTCGGCAAGCTGGCCGACCCGATCGCCGACAAGGCGCTCACCGGGACGGCGCTGATCGGTCTCTCCGCACTCGGGATGCTGCCCTGGTGGGTCACGGGGCTGATCCTGGTCCGCGAGGTCGGCGTCACCGTGCTGCGGTTCTGGGTGATCCGGCACGGCGTGATCGCGGCCAGCCGCGGCGGCAAGCTCAAGACCGTCGCCCAGGCGCTGGCCATCGGGCTCTACATCCTGCCCATGAGCGGTGCCCTGGCCACGGCGCGGTGGTGGGTGATGGCGCTCGCCGTGGTGCTGACCGTGGTCACCGGCCTGGACTACGTCGTCCGCGCGCTGCGGCTGCGCCGGACGAGCGCACGCGCCATGAAGGCCGCGGCCGCGCGCCGGGCGGCGGCCGGCAGTGCCGACGCCGCCGACGCGCGCACCGACACCGCCGCCTGACGGTCGTGTCGGAGCCCGCCGGTCACCCGGCCGCCCGGCTGCACGCCGCCCTGCTGGGCAGGGGCGAGACGGTCGCGGCCGCCGAGTCGCTCACCGCCGGGCTGTTCTGCGCCACGCTGGCCGAGGTCCCGGGCGCGAGCGGGACGTTGCGCGGAGGAGTGGTCGTCTACGCCACCGACCTGAAGTCGGTGCTGGCCGCCGTCCCCACGGACGTGCTGGACGCGCACGGCCCGGTGAGCCGCCCGACCGCGGCCGCCCTCGCCGAGGGCGTCCGGGAGCGCTGCACCGCCACCTGGGGGGTCGGGCTGACCGGCGTCGCCGGGCCGGCACCCGTGGACGGGCACCGGCCCGGCCGGGTGTACGTCGGCGTCTCCGACGGCCGGGCGACCGACGTGCTGGAGCTGGACCTGCCGGGCGGCCGTGCGACGGTGCGTGCCGCCGCCGTCGCCGCCGCGATGGAGGCGCTGCTCGCCCGGCTCGGCTGAGCGGGCCGCGGGAACGCCCGCCGGGGTGATCGCGTTACGCCCTGAGAGGACGCGAGCCCGGTGGGCCAGCCACCGGACCGAGCGCCGCGTACGGTGAGCGCACGGCGCTCGTCGGGAGCGTCCGCCGCTCATGAGTGTTGTTGCCCCGCTCGCAGGACAGGAGAGTGGCCATGTTGCTGCTGCGTACCCAGCTCGGGAGCACCCTGCGGGGTCACCGGCTGCGCCAGCGCCGGACGCTGCGCGACGTCTCGGGCGCGGCGAGGGTCAGCCTCGGCTACCTCTCCGAGGTCGAGCGCGGGCAGAAGGAGGCATCCTCCGAGCTGCTGGCGTCGATCTGCGACGCACTGGACGTGGAGCTGGCCGACCTCCTGGCCGAGGTGAGCCTCGAACTGCGCGTGGCCCGCGCCGGTGGTGTCCGCGCCCTGGCGCAGCCCGCCCCGGCCGATGCCGCCGACGCGGCGGCCGCCGCGGAGCAGCCGTCCGTGGAGGAGCCCGCCGTCCCGGCGGCCGAGCCCGCCCTGGCCCTGGTCGGCGCCCCCGCCCGCTCGGCCCTCCGCCGGGGCGAGGCGGTCTCGCTCGCCGCCTGATGCGCGGGAGCGTCCGCTGGCCGTCGTCGTGAACCAGACCCGGCGCGGGCTGGTGGAGGGCGCGGCGCGGGCCTTCGCCGAGCACGGTGTCCGGCGCAGCACCATGCAGTCGATCGCGGCGGCCGCCGGCGTCGCCAAGGCCACGCTGTACAACCACTTCCGGACCAAGGACGAGGTGGCCCGCGCCCTGCTGGCCGTGGAGCTCGACCGGCTCACGGGCCTGGCCGGCGCGCAGCCGCCGGTCGAGGCCCTCGCGGTGCTCTCCGACGAGCTGGGCGCCCATCCGGTGCTGCGCCGGCTGGCCGAGGCCGAGCCGGAGGTGCTCGCGGGCCTGCTGTCCGTCGACGCGGACTCCTGGACGCTGCTGCGGGACCGGCTCGCCGACGCGCTGCGGACGGATGCCGACGGCGCCGAGCTCGTGGCCCGCTGGCTGCTGGGGGTCGTGATCCGGCCCGGCCGTTCTCTGGACCGGCATCGGCAGGCCGCTCGCCTGGCCGCGGTGCTCGGCGCCGTACCCGCCGACGGCTGAGGCCCGTCGGCGCCGGGATCAGGCCGGCGAGAGGGACCGCGTGAGGACGACGCGGTCCTCGCCGGGGCCGGCGTGGTCCCGGGACAGGTGGGTGGCGGCGCCCAGCGACGTGTGCAGGGCGAGCGCGGCCTCGTTGTCCGGGCGGGTCACCGCCTGGACGACGCGCGCGCCGGTGCTTCCGGCCAGTTCGTCGAACCACCGGCACAGCCGCCGGCCGAGCGACGCCCGCCGGTGGTCCTCGCGCACCGCGAGGAGGTGCAGGTAGGCCAGCCGGTCCGCGGTCACGGCACCGAGCACGTAGCCCACGTCCGTTCCACCGTCGTCCATGGCGAGCGCGCCGAACCCGCCGAACTGGTGGAACCACACGGGGTGGTGCAGCGAGCGGGTGTCGGTGTCCCAGAAGCGGTCGTGCTGGTCGAGCAGCCGCGCCCGTACCGTCGTCGCCGACAGCTCCGAGAGGCCGACGATCCGCACGTTCCCCGGCGCGGTCACAGCGCGGCCCGCGCCGCGTCGACCTCCGCACGCGTGGGCGGATCGGCGCCCACGCGGGTGCAGTTCAGGGCCGCGACGAGAGCTGCGTCGTCGACCAGGGCCAGCAACCGGTCGTCGTCCAGGGCCTCGAGGGCCCCGCGGCCGGTGACGCCGGCGGCGAGCAGCCCGCTGAGCAGCCCGGCGGCGAGCGAGTCGCCGGCGCCGACGGTGTCGGCCACGTCGACCCGTGGGGACTCGCGGTGCAGCACCGGGCGTCCCGGGCGGGCGACCCGCAGGGGTGCCCCGCCGTCGGTGAGCAGCACCAGGGCAGGGCCGCGGTCGGCCCAGCGCCGTGCGGCGTCGTCCAGGTCCGCAGGCCCCGGTTCGAGCCAGGCGAGGTCCTCGGCGCTGACCTTCACGACGTCGGCCAGCGCGACCAGCCGGTCCAGCCGGGCGGTGACGGCCGCCCGGTCGTTGCCGAGGGTGGCGCCGACCGGCCCGTCGGCCAGCGGCGGGCGGATGTTCGGGTCGACGCTGAGGAGCGCCGTGCCGGCCAGCCGTTCGACGAGCGCGGCGATGGCCGTCGCCCCCGGCTCGGTCCAGCTGGAGATGGAGCCCACGTGCAGGACCGCGGGTTGCTCCGGGAGCGACCGGGCCAACTCCTCGTCGGTCCACTGCCAGTCGGCCGCACCCAGCACGTGGAAGCCGTAGTCGGGCGAGCCGTCGGGGTGCAGGCCGATCACCGCCAGGCTCACCGGCTCGGCCGCGTCGACGAAGCCGCTCACGTCCACCCCGGCCAGCTCGGCGTGCCGTCGCAGGGCGGCGCCCAGCGGTCCGGTGCCCAGCCGGGCCACCAGTGCCACCGGCGCGCCCAGCCGGCCGGCCGCCACCGCGACGTTGAGGGCGTTGCCGCCGGGACGCGCGACGTACTGGGGGGCGGTGCCGGTGGGACCGGCTCCGGCCTCGGGGACGGGGAGCAGATCGACGACCAGCTCGCCGAGGACGCACAGCGTCGGGATCGGTGCGGGCACGGCGTAACCGTAGGTCCGCCACGTCCGGATCGGCCCGTTGGCCAGTCACAGCACTCACCTGGGACGATGGTGGGCGACGAACACCGCCGCGCCGGCCACCCACCCCCCGGCTTCGGTGCCGGAGCAGGAGGAACCATGCCCAACCCGCTCGTGAAGCTGTGGAAGTACCTGACGGCGTCGGCCAACGCGCAGATCGACCAGCGTGCCGACCCCAAGATCCAGATCGCGCAGGCCATCGAGGCCGAGCAGCAGCGGCACCAGTCGCTGGCCAACCAGGCCGCGGCCGTCCTGGGCAACCAGCGCCAGCTCGAGATGCGGCTGAGCCGCCAGCTGGGCGAGGTCGAGAAGCTGCAGGCGTCGGCGCGCCAGGCACTGACCCTGGCGGACAAGACGCGCGCCTCGGGGGATGCCGCGAAGGCGACCGAGTACGAGAACGCCGCACAGGCCTTCGCCACGCAGCTGGTCGCGGCCGAGCAGTCGATGGAGGACCTCAAGCGCAGCCACGACGAGGCGCTGCAGGCCGCCGAGCAGGCCCGCGGTGCGGTCGAGCAGAGCCGCATGCGGCTGCAGACGACGCTCGCCGAGCGCACCAAGCTCATGAGCCAGCTCGAGCAGGCCAAGATGCAGGAGCACGTGGCGAGCTCGCTCAAGCAGGTCAACGAGCTCTCGGCGCCGGGCAACACGCCGAGCCTCTCGGAGGTCCGCGACAAGATCGAGGCCCGGTACGCCAACGCCCTGGGGCAGGCGGAGCTGGCGCAGAACTCCGTCGAGGGCCGGATGCTCGAGGTCGAGCGGGCGACCCTCGACGTCGCGGGTGCCTCCCGGCTCGACGCGATCCGCGCGTCGATGGGTGGTGGCGCGCAGGCGGTCGAGGCCGGCGCGCCCGCGCCGGCCATCGAGCAGGGTGCCCCGGTCGCTGAGCAGCAGACCACCGAGCAGCGCCAGGCCCAGCCGGTCGAGCGGCCCGACCCGGCCTGATCCAGCGCCCGTCGTCGGGCGCGCGCACGTCCGTCGCGGGCGGTCTCCGGTAGCCCGGAGGCCGCCCGCGTCCGCGTCTGCCTGGCCGATCAGCCGGGCGTCGCCAGTGGCCGCGGGCGGCCGGGCTCGCCGGTGCGGGCGAGCGGGTCGATGGGGGAGTGCGCCGCCTGGCACCGGGGGCACCAGTAGGTGACCCGCTCCTGCGTGTGCGGCCCCTGATCGCCCATCAGGATCGGCGTCCGGCAGCGCCGGCACGGCTTGTTCTTCCGCCCGTAGACCCAGTGGTCCTGGCCGCGGCGGACATCGCCGGTCGTGCTCTGCTCGGGGTGGTCACGGTTGGCGAGCATCAGGGTCCGCGCCCGGGTCACGAGGGGCTCGAGCCGGGCGTCGACGTCGGCCACCCGCGCCCAGGGGTGCACCCCGCAGAGGAAGAGCGACTCGACCTTGTAGAGGTTCCCGGGCCCGCACAGGTTGCGCTGGTCGAGGATGGCGACCCCGATCTGCTCGCCGGGATGCGACCGGAGCCGGCGCAGTGCCTCGGCCAGGTCCCAGTCGGGCCCGAGGACGTCGGGTCCGAGATGACCGACCAGCCGTCCCTCGTCGGCCGTGGGGACGATCTCGACGTCGTGCAACCGGTAGCCGACGCACTCCCACTCGTCCGTGGCCAGCACGACGCGGACGTCGTAGCCCGGGCCGCCGCGCCACCGGGAGCCGGGCCGGTAGATGTGCCAGCTGCCGTCCATCCGGTAATGCGTGCGGAGCGTGCGATCGTCGGCCAGCCGGATGAGCATGTGCTTGCCGCGCGGGACGACCTCGCGCACGGTGGCGCCGGTGAGGTCCAGCGCGGTCAGCTGCGGTAGCCGGAACTCGCCCCGGCGCAGGGTGGCGCCGGCCAGCGCGGTGTTCATGCGCTGGGCGGCCAGCCAGACGGTGTCTCCCTCGGGCACCCGGCCAGTGTCCCCCGCCGCCCGCGCCGGTGTGCGGCCGGCGAGGAGAGGTGGTGCCGGCCAGGGTCAGGAGTGGAGCCGCGGCCCCCGTGGCCCCATGGCGGCCAGGGCCACGCTCGCGGTGCCGGTGAGCACCAGCAGGCCCAGCAGCGAGAGCACGAAGAGCTCGGGTACGACGGCGCCGGCCACGAGCAGCGCGGCTCCGAGGAGCAGCAGGAAGGCGATGAGAGTGCGCATGAGGTGGTTCCCCCTTCGGTGCGCTGACACCTCTCCGGTGCCCGCCGGACGGGTGTGGTTCACCCGATCGGGTGCCTCTCCACGAGACCGTCACCTTGTGACGGCGGGGATGACGGCTCTCCCCGTCAGCCCGGCGGGGCCGGGGCCCGCCGCTTCCGGACCGCCGGTGGCAGCATCGCGGAGGTGATCGCCGGGCCGCCGACCGAGCCGGTCGCGGTGCCGGCCTCCGTCGCGGCCCTGGCCGGTGGCGTGGCCGTGCACCCCGTCTGGCGGAACCAGCTCGGGGGCCTGACCTGGCAGCTGGGCGAGGGGCCGGAGCGGCGATTCGTGAAGTGGGCGCCGGCCGCCAGCGGGCTGCCCATCGCGCCCGAGGCCGAGCGGCTGCGCTGGGCCGCCGCGTACACGCCGGTCCCGGCCGTCCTGGCCCACGACCGGGACGACCGGGGCGAGTGGCTGGTGACGGCGGGGCTTCCCGGCCGCAACGCCGTCGACCGGCGGTGGCGGGCCGACCCGGGGCCGGCGGTGCAGGCGATCGGTGCGGGGCTGCGGGCGCTGCACGACGCCCTGCCGGCGCGGGACTGCCCGTTCGACTGGTCCGCGCCCACCCGCGTGGCCGACGCGCAGCGGCGCACCGCCGTCCTGCGCCCGGAGCGGTGGTCCCCCGAGCACGCCGGCCTGACCGTGGCCGAGGTGCTGGCCCGGCTGGCCGACGTCCCTGACGTCGATCGGCCGGTCGTGTGCCACGGCGACGCCTGTGCACCGAACACGCTCCTCACCGATGACGGTGCCTGGTCCGGGCACGTCGATCTGGGCGCGCTGGGTCTGGCCGACCGGTGGGCGGACCTGGCGGTGGCCACGTGGAGCACCGGCTGGAACTACGGCCCGGGATGGGAGCGGCCGCTGCTGGACGCCTACGGGGTCGACGCGGACGTCGAGCGGATGGCGTACTACCGGCTGTTGTGGGACGCCGGCCCCTGAGCCGTGCGCCTCGGTCAGCCGCGCAGCCGGAGTCCGCGCGGCGTGGCGCTGAACCCGGCCGCCTGGAGTGCGGCGGACAGCGGAGTGGACTCGTGCACCGAGGCGCCGTCAGCCTTCTGGACCACCATGCGCCCCAGCGCCCCGGCGGCCACCGCGCTCGAGAGCGCCGTCGCCGCCTCCTTGAGCGTCTGCTCGTCCTCGGTCCAGGACAGGAGTGTCTTGCCGCCCCGCTCGACGTAGAGGACGAGTTCGCCGTCGACCAGCACGACGAGCGCGCCGGCCTTGCGCCCGGCCCGGTGCCCGGTGGCCCTGCGGGCCGATCCCGTGCCCTCGCCGACGTCGACCGCCTCGCCGCCGGCCGCCGTGAGCCGCTCGGGCCACGGCAGGGCGGCGCCGTACACGCTGGCCGGGTCGGTCGCCGCCAGGACGACGGCGCCGCCGGGCAGCCGGTCGGGGGCGGCGAAGCTGCGCAGCCGGTCCACCGACCCGGGGGTGCCGAACTGCGCGGCGCCCAGGGCCTCGACGAAGTAGCCCCGCCGGGCCCGACCGTTCTCCTCGAACGCCCGCAGCACCGGGTAGACCGCCGGGAAGCCACCGGCCACCTGCTCGGCCATCACCGCGCCACGGGTCAGCACGCCGTGCCGCTCGATGAGCGCCTCCGCCCGCGCGGTCGTCCGCCGGGTGGCGTTCGCCTCCCGGTCGGGGAGCCGCGACCAGCGGCCGGCCACCGAGGGCGGCCCGGTGCGGGTCGGCATCGCCGGCCGGCCCAGGCGGGTCCGCCCCGACCGGGAGCGGTCCAGGCGCGCCCGCGGCGGGGCGGCCGGTCGCCGGTGCGTGCCGCCGCCGCCCAGCCGGGTCCGCAGCGGAGCCAGGGTGTCGTTGGTCAGCGCACCGGCCCAGACGAGGTCCCACACCAGGTCGGCGAGCGCGGTGTCGTCGGTGGACCCGAGCAGGTCGGACAGGCCGCGGAAGAACAGCGCCTGGCCGCCGGCGAGCAGGTCGAGCAGCGGACCGCCGGCCTCCGGCAGCTCCAGCGGCTCGGGCAGCAGCAGGGGAGCCAGGTCGGCCGGCACCAGGCTGATCCAGCCGTCTCCGCCCGGCAGCCCGCCCGCGCCGGTCCACAGCACCTCACCGGCGCTGGTGAGCTCGTCGAGCATCGCGGGGGAGTAGTCGCGCACCCGGGCCGGGAGCACCAGGGACTCCAGCGCGCTGGCCGGGACGAGCGCGCCGGCCAGCTGCTCGACCACGGCGAGCACCCCGTCGGTGCCGCGCAGCCGGCCGCCGATGCCCTGCCAGGAGGGGGTGAAGCGGGCCAGCGTGCCGATCGGCACGGGCTCGACCTCCTGGCGCAGCTTGGCCAGGCTCCGGCGGCGGATGGACCGCAGCACCTCGGCGTCGCACCACTCCTGGCCGGTGCCGCCGGGCCGGAACTCCCCGGAGACCAGCCGGCCGGTGCTCGTGAGCCGCTGCAGCGTCGCGAGGACCACGGCCACGCCCAGGCCGAGACGGGCGGCCACCTCGGAGGGCTGGAAGGGGCCGTGGGTGCGCGCGTACCGGCCCACGAGGTCCCCGAGCGGGTCGCTCACCGGCTCGGTGAAGACCTCCGGCACACCGACCGGCAGGGCGGTGCCGAGGGCGTCGCGGAAACGGCCGGCGTCCTCGATGGCGACGTGCCGCTCCTCCCCGGCGATGCGCACGCGGAGGACCCGCCGAGAGTCCACCAGCTCGGTCAGCCACTCCTCCGGCACCCCGCGGGCGGCCGCCTCCGCGACGGTGAGGTCGCCCAGGCCCCGCAGCAGGTCCGAGGCGCCGTCGACGTCCCGGGGGTGCCGCTGTGCGGGGAGGCGCTGCAGCTCGGCCTCGATCTCGGCCATCGCCTCGCCGTCGAGCAGCTCGCGCAGCTCGGTGCGGCCGAGCAGCTCGGCGAGCAGGCCGGTGTCCAGCGCGAGGGCCTGCGCGCGGCGCTCGGCGAGCGGGGCGTCCCCCTCGTAGAGGAACTGGCCGACGTACCCGAACAGCAGCGACTGCGCGAAGGGTGAGGCCGTCTCGGTCTGCACGTCGGCCACCCGGACCCGGCGGGAGCGCACGTCGGTCATGAGCTCGACGAGGCCGGGCACGTCGTAGACGTCCTGCAGGACCTCGCGGGCGGCCTCCAGCGTGATCGGGAAGGACGCGAACTCGCTGGCCACGGAGAGCAGCTGCGCCGCGCGCTGGCGCTGCTGCCACAGCGGCGTGCGCCGGCGTGGGTCGCGGCGGGGGAGGAGCAGGGCCCGGGCGGCGCACTCGCGGAACCGGCTGGCGAACAGCGCCGACGTGCCGACCTCCGCGGTCACCTCCCGCTCCACGTCGTCGGGGTCGAGGACGGCGAGGTCGGCCTCGGGAGGCTCGCCGGTGGTGTCGGGCAGGCGCAGCACGATGCCGTCGTCGGAGTGCATGGAGGCGACGTCGACCCCGTACCGCTCCCGCAGCCGGGCGGCGAGCACGAGCGCCCAGGGCGCGTTGACCTGAGCGCCGAAGGGGGAGTGGACGACCAGCCGCCAGTCGCCCAGCTCGTCGCGGAAGCGCTCGACCAGGAGGGTGCGGTCGTCGGGGAGGTGGCCGGTCGCCGCCTTCTGCTCGGTCAGGTACGCGAGCAGGTTGGCCGCACCCCACTCGTCCAGGCCGGCCGCGCGGGCCCGCTCGAGACCTGCCTCGGGCGTCGCCGTCCCGACCTCCCGCAGGAAGGCGCCGAGCGCGCGGCCGAGCTCCAGCGGCCGGCCCGGTGCGTCGCCGTGCCAGAACGGCATCTTGCCCGGCTGACCGGGCGCGGGCGTGACGAGCACGCGGTCGTGGGTGATGTCCTCGATCCGCCAGGACGACGATCCCAGGAGGAAGACGTCGCCCACGCGGGACTCGTAGACCATCTCCTCGTCCAGCTCGCCGACCCGCCGGCCGCCGGTGCCCTCGGAGCCCACGAGGAAGACGCCGAACAGGCCGCGGTCGGGGATCGTGCCGCCGCTGGTCACGGCCAGTCGCTGCGCCCCGGCCCGGGCGGTGAGGGTGTCGGTGACGCGGTCCCACGTGAGGCGGGGACGCAGCTCGGCGAAGGCGTCGGAGGGGTACCGGCCGGCGAGCATGTCGAGGACGGCGTGCAGCGCGGAGTCCGGCAGCGAGCTGAAGGCGGCGGACCGGCGGATCAGCGCGGCGACCTCGTCGACGGTGCGCGGCCGCTCCGAGACGATGGCGACGATCTGCTGGGCGAGGACGTCGAGGGGATTGCGCAGGTAGCGGACGGACTCGATCGCGCCGGCCTTCATGCGCTCGGCGACCAGCGCGGACTGCACCAGGTCGCCCCGGTACTTGGGGAACAGCACCCCCCGGCTGACCGCGCCGACCTGGTGACCGGCCCGACCGACGCGCTGCAGACCGGCGGCGACGGTGGGCGGGGACTCCACCTGGACGACCAGGTCGACCGCACCCATGTCGATACCGAGCTCCAGGCTGGAGGTGGCGACGACGGCGGGCAGCCGCCCGGACTTCAGCGCCTCCTCCACGATCGCGCGCTGCTCGCGGGACACCGACCCGTGGTGGGCGGCGGCGACCGGCTGGAAGTCCTCCGGCGTGCCCCCTCCGGAACCGGCCTGGGCCATCAGCGCGGCGGCGTTGGTGCCCGGCGGGACCGGCTCCCCCGTGGCGCGCTCGTAGGCCAGCTCGTTGAGCCGGCTGGTGAGGCGTTCGGCCAGCCGCCGGGAGTTGGCGAAGACGATGGTGCTGCGGTGGGCCTCGACCAGGTCCAGCACCCGCTCCTCGACCGCCGGCCAGATGGAGCTGCGCGGCTGGTTGCCCGCCGCCGAGCCCTCGAGCTCCCCGGTGGGCTGGCCCAGCTCGCTCATGTCCTCGACCGGCACGACCACGGAGAGGTCCCACTGCTTGGTCGAGGTGGGCGCCACCACGCGCACCGGCCGGCCCCCGGTGAGGAAGGTCGACACCTCCTCGATCGGCCGGACGGTGGCCGACAGGCCGATCCGCTGTGCGGGGCGTTCCAGCAGCTCGTCGAGCCGGTCCAGGGTGACGGCGAGGTGCGCGCCACGCTTGGTGTGCGCGACGGCGTGCACTTCGTCGAGGATGACCGTCTCCACGCCGCGGAGCGCCTCCCGGGCGGCGCTGGTCATCAGCAGGAACAGCGATTCCGGGGTGGTGATGAGGATGTCGGTGGGTCGCTTGGCGAAGGCGCGCCGCTCGTCGGCCGGGGTGTCGCCGGAGCGGATGCCGACCCGGATCTCCGGGCGGGGCAGGCCGAGCCGTGCCGCGGCCTGGCCGATCCCGGTCAGGGGGGCCCGCAGGTTGCGCTCGACGTCCACCGCGAGCGCCTTGAGCGGGGAGACGTAGAGCACCCGGCAGCGCGACAGCTCGTCGGCCGGCTGCGTGGTGCTGAGCCGGTCCAGCGACCAGAGGAAGGCGGCCAGCGTCTTGCCGGAGCCGGTGGGGGCGACCACCAGGGCGTGCTCGCCGCTGCTGATCGCGTCCCACGCGCCGTCCTGGGCCGCCGTGGGCTGCTGGAACGCACCGGTGAACCACGCACGGGTCGGCTCCGAGAACCGGTCGAGCGTCGATGCGGGGGACGGACGGCGGGCCACGGAGCCAGTGTCCCCGTGGGGTACGACAGTTCGCCGGTCGTGACCGCCCCCCTGACCGGGACCCGCCCGGGAAAGGGCTGCGACCGGGGGGAGCGCCTGCGGCACACTGCCGGCATGCGACCGGCAGTCGAGCCCCTCGGGTCGCCCGACGTCGCCGAGGTCGCGGCGGTGCAGCGGCGCACCGTGCAGGTGCTGGGCGGGAGCGTGGCCCTCGCCGGGCTCGGCGTCACCGTCGGCATCACGGCCGGGGGCCTGCTGGCGCGCGACGTGGCCGGCACCGACAGCGCGGCCGGTCTCGGGCAGACCGCCGGCGTCCTCGGTGCGGCCGTCCTCGCCGTCCCCCTGGCCCGCATCAGCAGCTCCGCCGGCCGGCGCAGCGGGCTCGCCGTCGGCTACACCGTGAGCGTCCTCGGCGCGGTGCTCACGGTCGCGGCCGCCACCGCCTCCTCGCTGCTCCTCCTGCTGGCCGGGCTCTTCCTCTTCGGCGCGTCCACGGCGTGCGGTCTGCAGGCCCGGTACGCGGCGGCCGACCTGGCCGCGCCGGAGCACCGCGGCCGGGCACTGTCGCTCGTGGTCTGGGCGACGACGATCGGCTCGGTCCTGGGCCCCAACCTGGCCGCGCCGGGCGCCGACCTCGGCATCGCGCTGGGGCTGCCGGCCCTGGCCGGGGCCTTCGTCGTCTCGGCCGTGGTCTTCGCCGTCGTCGCCGTCGGCCTGCTGGCGCTGCTCCGGCCCGATCCGCTGCTGCTCGCACGGCGTCTGGGCGGGGGCACGGGCGCGCTGCCGGTGCGCACGGCCACCCGTCCGGCGCTCCGGGCGGTGTGGGCCACACCTGCCGGCCGGCTCGGCCTGGTGTCCGTGGTCGTCGCCCACTCGGTGATGGTCGGCGTCATGGTGATGACGCCGGTGCACATGGGGCACGCAGGCGGCACCGAGGACGCCGTCCTGCGCGTCGTCGGACTCGTGATCAGCGTGCACGTGGCCGGCATGTACCTCTTCTCCCCGCTCGTCGGCGCGCTCGCCGACCGGGTGGGCGCCCCGTCGGTCGTGGCGCTGGGGGGCGTCCTCCTGCTCCTCGCCACCGCCGTGGCGGGCACCGCCGGACCGTCGGACTCGATCCGGCTCGGGGTCGGGCTCCTGCTCCTGGGGCTGGGCTGGTCCTGCGGGCTCATCGCCGGGTCCACGCTCGTCACCGGCGCCGTGGACGCCGACCTGCGACCGACCGCGCAGGGCGGGACCGACCTGCTGATGGGCCTGGGCGCGGCGCTGTCCGGCGCCGTCGGGGGCCCGCTCCTGGCCTGGGGCGGCTTCGGGCTGGTCTCGGGGGTGTCGGCGGCGCTCGTCCTCCCGCTGGCCGTGGTGTGGGCCTCGGTCGCGCTGCGCCCTCAGCGGTCCCGGTAGTTCCTGATCAGCAGGACGAGCGCCGCCAGCAGTGCGCCGAGGATGCCGATCTGCAGCAGGACGTCGAGGGTCTCCGACCCGGTGCCAGGAAGCATGCCCGGACCCTAGGCGGGGAGAGCGCCCGGTGGCGGCCACGCGTTAGCGTCGGGGCGTGCGCCTGCAGGAGTTCTGGTCCCGTCTGGACGAGCAGTTCGGGGCGATGCGTGCCCAGAGCGTCTCCCGTGACCACCTCTTCTCCGACCTCGGCGGGCGCAGCGCGGTGGAGGCGATCGACGCCGGCGTCCCCGTGCGGAAGGTGTGGCTGGCCATCTGCGAGGCCTACGAGGTGCCTCCGAAGGAGCGCTGAACCGGCTCCGGCACGGGCCCGCCGGTGCCGGTGTGACCGGTGGTCCGCCGGTCGCACGACACGGGCGTGTCGGCCTGGCAGTCGAACACCTGTTCGGCCTACAGTGGCGTCCACAGGCGACCGGGATCTCCACAACCCCGGTCGCGATCCGAGAACTGTCGGTGGCTCGTCCTAGCGTCGGTCCCGACCCGCTTCCCGCGAACCGAAGGTGACCACCATGGCGACACTCGACCGCGACAAGGCCCTCGACATGGCCCTCGCCCAGATCGACAAGCAGTTCGGCAAGGGCTCGGTCATGCGCCTGGGCGACAGCCCCGAGGTGGCCATGAAGGTCATCCCGACCGGGTCCATCGCCCTCGACATCGCGCTCGGCATCGGCGGTCTCCCGCGTGGCCGTGTCGTCGAGGTGTACGGCCCGGAGTCCTCCGGCAAGACGACGGTCGCGCTGCACGCCGTGGCCAACGCCCAGGCGGCCGGCGGCATCGCCGCCTTCGTCGACGCCGAGCACGCGCTCGACCCGGAGTACGCGCGCGCCATCGGCGTGGACACCGACGCCCTGCTGGTGAGCCAGCCCGACACCGGTGAGCAGGCCCTCGAGATCGCCGACATGCTGATCCGCTCGGGCGCGCTCGACATCATCGTCATCGACTCGGTCGCCGCCCTGGTGCCCCGCGCCGAGATCGAGGGCGAGATGGGCGACAGCCACGTGGGTCTGCAGGCCCGGCTGATGAGCCAGGCGCTGCGCAAGATCACCGGTGCGCTGAGCAACTCCGGCACGACGGCGATCTTCATCAACCAGCTGCGCGAGAAGGTGGGCGTGGTCTACGGCTCGCCCGAGGTGACCACCGGTGGTCGCGCGCTGAAGTTCTACTCGTCGGTCCGCCTCGACGTCCGCCGGATCGAGACCCTGAAGCAGGGCACCGACGCCGTCGGCAGCCGCACCCGCGTCAAGGTCGTCAAGAACAAGGTGGCCGCGCCGTTCAAGCAGGCGGAGCTGGACATCCTCTGGGGACAGGGCTTCAGCCGCGAGGGCGGGCTCATCGACGTGGGTGTCGAGCAAGGCTTCGTGAAGAAGTCCGGTGCTTGGTACACCTACGACGGCGACCAGCTCGGCCAGGGCAAGGAGAACTCGCGCAACTTCCTGAAGGACAACCCCGACCTCGCCGACGAGCTCGAGAAGAAGATCAAGGAGAAGCTCGGCATCGGGCCCCAGCTGGACGCGCCGGTGGCCGACCCGGTCGACTTCTGACCCGGTGACCGACCGTTCGGGTGGGCGCCGCCGCGGCTCCGGGAACTCCTGGGGCACGCGGCGGCGACCCACCCCGGCTGACGGCGCCCACGGACCGGCGGAGGAGATGACCGACCCCGAGTCCGTGGCACGGAACCTCTGCCTGCGGGCGCTGACGGGCGCACCGAAGACCCGGCAGCAGCTGGCCGATCTCCTGGCCCAGCGCGACGTCCCCGAGGACGCGGCCGAGGCGGTCCTCGACCGTCTCGCCGAGGTGGGGCTGATCGACGACGAGGCCTTCGCCCAGGCCTGGGTCAACTCGCGTCAGTCCGGTCGCGGCCTGGCCCGCCGGGCGCTGAAGGCGGAACTGCGCGCCAAGGGCGTCGACGACGACGTGGCGGCCACCGCCGTGATGGCGGTCGACGACGACGACGAACGAGAGACCGCGCGCCGGCTGGTGGAGCGCAGGCTGCCCGGCATGCAACGGCTGGACCGTGCGACGGCGACCCGGCGCCTCATGGGCATGCTCGCGCGCAAGGGCTACAGCGGTGGCCTGGCCGCCGGGGTCGTGCGCGAGGCGCTGGACGGCGCGGGTGCGGCTGACGTCGCGGTGGCGGAGTTCGACGACCTCGACGAGGACGCCCTGCTTCCCTGACCGTCCCGTCGCACCAGCGAGGCCCCACACACGAACCAGCGAGGCCCAGAACCGCGACGGTTCTGGGCCTCACTGGTTCAGGCGGCGTGCGCGATCAGGTGGGGTCCGGGTCCTTCGGACCCTGGCGGGGACCGGCGGTGGCGCCGATCTCGCTGACCCCGGCGTAGGGCTCGTGGCGCTTGCCGGCGTGGGCCTCGGCCTGGAGCCGCTCGGTGAGGTGCGGGTAGTGCGCCTCGAAGGCGGGGCGCTCGGAGCGGATGCGGGGGATCTCCACGAAGTTGTGCCGCGGCGGTGGGGAGGAGGTGGCCCATTCCAGGGAGTTGCCGTGGCCCCACGGGTCGTCGCGCAGGGCGAGCTTGCCGTACTTCCAGGAGCGCACCACGTTGTAGATGAACGGGATCACCGAGGCGCCCAGCACGAAGCTGAAGATGGTGGAGATCATGTTCAGCGTGGTGAAGGCGTCGGTGGGCAGGTAGTCCACGTAGCGGCGCGGCATGCCCTCGTTGCCCAGCCAGTGCTGCACCAGGAACGTGCCGTGGAAGCCGATGAAGGTCAGCCAGAACTGCAGCTTGCCCAGCCGCTCGTCCAGCATCCGGCCGCACATCTTGGGGAACCAGAAGTAGATGCCGGCGTAGGCGGCGAACACCACGGTGCCGAACACCACGTAGTGGAAGTGGGCGACCACGAAGTAGGAGTCGTGGACGTGCCAGTCCAGTGGCGGGGAGGCCAGCAGCACACCGGTCAGCCCACCGAGCAGGAAGGTGACCATGAAGCCGATGGAGAACAGCATCGGCGTCTCGAAGGTCAGCTGACCCCGCCACATGGTGCCGATCCAGTTGAAGAACTTCAGCCCGGTGGGAACGGCGATCAGGTAGGTGAGGAACGCGAAGAAGGGCAGCAGTACCGCGCCGGTGGCGTACATGTGGTGCGCCCACACCGCCAGGGACAGGAAGCCGATGGCCAGCGTGGCCCCGACCATGCCCTTGTAGCCGAACAGCGGCTTGCGGGCGAACACCGGGATGATCTCGGTGACGATGCCGAAGAACGGCAGCGCGATGATGTACACCTCGGGGTGGCCGAAGAACCAGAACAGGTGCATCCACAGCATCGGCCCGCCGTTCTCGGCCGAGTAGATCTGCGAGCCCAGGTTCCGGTCGGACAGCAGCGCGAACAGTGCCGCGGTCAGGATCGGGAAGGCCAGCAGGATCAGGATCGAGGTCACCAGGGTGTTCCAGGTGAAGATCGGCATCCGGAACATCGTCATCCCCGGCGCCCGCAGGCACACGATCGTGGCGATGAAGTTGACCCCGCCCAGGATCGTGCCCAGACCGGAGACGGCCAGCCCACCGATCCACAGGTTCCCGCCCACCCCGGGGGTGTGCACCACGTTGGACAGCGGCGTGTAGGCCGTCCAGCCGAAGTCCGGCGCCCCACCGGGGGTCGCGAAGCTGGAGATGACGATCAGGCTGCCGAACAGGAACAGCCAGTACGAGAAGGCGTTCAGCCGCGGGAACGCCACATCCGGCGCACCGATCTGCAACGGCATGATCAGGTTCGCGAACGCGAAGAACAACGGCGTCGCGAACATCAGCAGCATCAGCGTGCCGTGCATCGTGAACAGCTGGTTGTACTGCTCCGGGGACAGGAACTGCAGCCCCGGCCGGCCCAGCTCCGCCCGGATCAGCATGGCCATCAGGCCACCCAGGACGAAGAAGACGAACGACGTCGTCAGGTACATCAGGCCGATGGTCTTGTGGTCCGTGGTCCGCAGCAGGTTCGACAACCGCGACCCGCGGGTGGGGGTCTCCGCCGGGCTCGGCCGGCTCACGATGGGCCGCGGTGCGATGGCGGTCATGCGGCGGCTCCCACGGAGACGCGGGCGCACGCCCGGCGGTCGGAGATGCAGCTGCCGGACATGGTCGGCCCCCGGGGTTCAGTGACGTGGCGCGGTCGAGGCTCCGCTCCTGCGAGCGGCTCCCTATGGTCGCCTACGCGCGCGGGTTCGGACACCTGGGGGGTCCCCGCGTGGCGGGCTCCTCAGCCCGCGGAGAGCCAGGCGGTCAGGTCCACCGCCACGCCGTCGTGGGCATCGGGGTCGGGTACCAGCCAGGCGCCCTCGCGCACCTGGCCGTCGGCCAGCCAGCGGGCGATGTCCCGGCCGAAGGCCGACTGCGCGCCGGCCGAGGGGGTGCCGACCGCGCCGACGAAGGTCACGTCGGTCACCTGCCCGTCCGCGTGGCGCAGCACCACGCGGCAGCGGGCACGACGGTGGCGGGCCGGCGGTACGGCCTCGCGGACGACGGCGGACTCGGCCCCCGCGGCGGCGGCGAAGCCGGTGGCGGCGCTCCGCAGCCGGCTCACGAAGCGCTGGGCGTCGTCCATGGGGACGTCCGGGTCGGCGACGGCGAGCGCGAGAGCGCCGGCGCTGGCGACGGTCTCCAGCGGCAGCGCGCTGTCGATGGCGGCGCGCGGAACGGGGGGCAGGCTGCGGCGCCGACCGGCGTGGATGGTCTCCATGGTGACGGACAGTGTCGCCACGCCGGAGGGGGTGCGCCGGGGGGCGCGCCGACGGTGGGGCGACTGGGACGAACGGGTCGCTCGGGTGGGCTCGACCCTCAGACGTGCGCCGGATGAGCGGGGTCGGCAGGCACCGGCGCCGGCTCCGGCGCACGTCCCGCCGCGGTACAGGCCAGCTGCACGACGACGGCGCCCAGGCACAGCACGACCACTCCCGCGGCGACGTCGAGCAGGTAGTGGTTGCCCGAGCCCATCACGACGAAGAACGTGCTCACCGGGTAGGCCACCGCCACGACGCGGACCCAGGTGCGGCGGACGAGCAGGACCAGCACCACTCCGCACCAGGCCGCCCAGGCGCAGTGCAGCGAGGGCATCGCGGCGAACTGGTTGGAGATCGCGTCCGAGCCCGGCGTGCCGGACGCCGGCCACCAGCCCCAGCTGGAGGTCTGGCTCATGACGTCGACGAAGCCCTCGTCGCCCAGGAGCCGCGGGGGAGCGGTCGGCAGCCAGTAGAAGCCGATCAGCGCCAGCGCGGTGGTGATCATGAGGACGCCGCTGGCCGCGCGGTACCGGGTGGGGCGCCGCAGGAAGAGCCAGGTGAGCACCGCCGGGGTGACGAGGAAGTGCAGCGTCGCGTAGTGCAGGGCGACCGCGCCCGCGACGACGTCGGTGCGGTGCACCCAGTCGTTGAGTCCGCGCTCGAGCGCCAGGGCCCAGGCGTCCTCCAGGGCGAGGATCTCCCTGCCGTTCGCGTAGGCGCGGCCGACGACGTCCCCGACGCTGTTGCGCACCAGTGAGTAGACGCCGTACAGGACGGCGAGGAGGAGCACCTCCACCCACCACACCGGGCGGGAGAACGAGCGGAGGAGGGCCGATCCGGCGGTCGGGCGGCCGCCGACCGCCGCGGGGCCGGACGACGTCCGGGCGCCCACGCCGGTCGGCGCCAGAGTTGCGGTCACGTCCCACTCATCTCGTCAGCGGCGTCTTGCTGCCTACTCCATCGGAGGATCCACAGCAGTTCTTGACCTGTCGGCGGCCGAATGTCGGGGTGCTCCGGCATCCCCGCCGCCCGGACGAGACCAGGAGGATCAGGCGCCGCCGCCGACCGGCACCACGCCGGCGCCCGTGCGCTCGGCACCCGGGGAACTCGCCGCACGGCCCTGGCGCCGCTCGATGTACTGCGCCAGCCGTCCCAGCGAGTAGTTGATGGCGATGAACAGCAGCGCGATGACGAAGAAGGTCTGGATCGGGTTGTCGAGGTTGCGCTGGATGCTCCTGCCATTGCTGAGCAGCTCGTCGTAGTTCGCCACGAAAGCGACCAGCGAGGTGTCCTTGAGGACGACGACGAGCTGGCTGATGATCGCCGGGAGCATGGCCCGGAAGGCCTGCGGCAGCAGCACGATGCGCATGGTCTGACCGCGCGTGAGACCGGTGGCCAGCGCGGCCTCGCGCTGACCCTTGGGCAGGGAGGCGACGCCGGCCCGCACGATCTCGGCGAAGATCACCATGTTGTAGGCGGTCAGGCCGATGACCAGGCCCCAGAACACCTGCCCGCCGGGGAGACCGCTGAGGTCGAGGCCGACGTCGTCCAGCACGCGCACGCCGATGTAGATGAGCACGACGACGGGCAGTCCGCGGAAGATCTCCACGACGGCGATCAGCGGGAGCCGGCCCGCCCGCCCCCACGAGAGCCGGGCGACGGCGATCAGCGTGCCGAGCACGACCGACAGCACCATCGCCACGACGGCGGCCTTGATGGTGTTGACGATGCCCTCGGCGACGAGACCCCAGACGAGGTCGAAGGACTCGTCCGACGGATCGATCCACGGCCCCCACGACTCCATGGAGAACTGGCCCCGGTCGGCCAGGCGCCGCACGACCACGAACGCGAGGCCCAGGAGGACCAGCACGGCCACGACGGTGCCGATCGCGGTCCGGCGACGTGCCTTCGGTCCCTGCGCGTCGTAGAGGACGCTCGTCTCCTGGCTCATCGGACGATCGCCACCCGTCGTTCGACGACCTGCAGGACCGCACCGGCCGGCAGGGTGATGATCAGGAACCCGACGGCGACCCCGCCGACGAACACCGGCAGGGTCTCGTACCCGAGTGCGCTGGTCAGTCGCTGACCGACGCTCCAGAGGTCGCCGCCCACGCCGAAGGCGCCGACGACGGCGGAGTTCTTGAACATGGCGATGATGACGCTGCCCAGGGGCGGCACCACGGTGCGCAGCGCCTGGGGGAGGATGACGAAGCGCAGCGTCTCGGAGAACTTCAGGCCGATGGACCGTGCCGCCTCGGCCTGGCCCGCGGGCACCGAGTTGATCCCCGAGCGGATCGCCTCGCAGACGAAGGCCGAGGTGTAGAGCACCAGCCCGAGGACGCCGAAGAAGAAGAACGACCGGTTGATGCCGATCTCCGGCAGGCCGAAGGCGCAGGCGAAGAGCACCACCGACAGCGGGGTGTTGCGGAAGGTCGTCACCCAGAACGAGCCGAAGGCGCGCAGGGGTGGGACGGGGGAGACCCGGCAGGCGGCGATCACGACGCCCAGGAGCAGGGACCCGATCATCGCCACCACGATGATGCGCAGCGACGTCAGGAACCCGTCGATGAACAGGTCGAGGTTGTCGAAGACGGCGTCCATGGGTCCTTCCTCCTCCCGGGTGTGTTTCTCTGCGCGCGTCCGCGGCCGGCCGGCGTGCGCCGGCCGGCCGCGGAGCGGTGCTCAGTCGGTCAGACGCACTCGGCGGGCTCGGGCAGCTCGGGGGTCTGGGTGCCCTCGATCTGTCCGGCCGTGGACTCCCATGCCTCGATGTAGGCGTCCTCGTTCTCCTGCAGCGTCTCGTTGATGAACTCGCAGAACGCGACGTCACCCTTCTCGATGCCGATGCCGTAGGGCTCCTCGGTGAACTGCTCGCCGACGAGCTTGAACTCGCCGTCGGACTCGGAGACGAAACCGAGCAGGATGACGTTGTCGGTGGTGACGGCGTCGACCTGGCCGTTGCTCAGCGAGTCGGCGCACTGCGAGTACTCGTCGAAGAGGGTCAGCTGGCTGGCCGGGTCGGCCAGGTACTCGCGGATCTGCTCCGCCGGGGTGGAGCCGGTGACCGAGCAGACCTTGAGGTCGGGGTTCTCCTGGAAGGACTCGGGCCCGGTGATCTCGTCGTTCTCGTCCAGCACCATGATCTGCTGGCCGGCCTCGTAGTACGGGCCCGCGAAGGTGATCCGCTCGGCACGCTCGTCGTTGATCGTGTAGGTGGCGACGACCATGTCGACCTCGCCACCCTCGATGACCTCCTCGCGCACCGCGGAGGGGGTCTGCTCCCACTGGATGTCCTCGGGGGCGATACCGAGCTCGGCGGCGATGATCTTGGCGACCTCGACGTCGAAGCCCTCGAGCTCGCCCTCGAGGTTCTCCAGGCCGAAGCCGGGCTGGTCGTACTTCGTGCCGATGGTGATCGAGCCCGCCTCGGCGAGCTCGGCCATGGTCGTGCCCTCCTCGAACTCCGGGGACTCGGCGACCGGCACGTCGGTGCCGGCGTCGTCGTCGTCGCCACCGCAGGCGGCGGCGGTCAGGGCGACGACGGACAGGGCGGCGACCAGGGCGGTGCGGCGGAACTGCATGGGTTCGGTCCTCTCGCTGGGTGGTGCGGGGTGTTCAGTGGGTGAGGATCTTGGACAGGAAGTCCTTGGCCCGGTCCGACTGCGGGTTGGTGAAGAACGTCTCCGGCTCGGCGGTCTCGACGACCTTGCCGCCGTCCATGAACACGACGCGGTTGGCCGCGCGGCGGGCGAAGCCCATCTCGTGGGTAACCACGACCATCGTCATGCCGTCCTTGGCCAGGCCGACCATGACGTCGAGGACCTCGTTGATCATCTCCGGGTCCAGCGCCGAGGTGGGCTCGTCGAAGAGCATCACCTTGGGCTCCATGGCCAGGGCGCGGGCGATGGCCACGCGCTGCTGCTGACCGCCGGAGAGCTGCGCGGGGTACTTGTCGGCCTGGTTGGCCACGCCCACCCGCTCGAGCAGTTCCCGGGCCCGCGCGTCGGCCTCGGCCTTCGGCTTCTTGCGGACCTTGACCGGCCCCAGCGCGACGTTCTCCAGGACCGTCTTGTGCGCGAAGAGGTTGAAGCTCTGGAACACCATGCCGACGTCGGCCCGCAGCCGGGCGAGCTCCTTGCCCTCCTCGGGCAGCAGCGCGCCGTCGATGGTGATCTCGCCGTTGTCGATGGGCTCCAGCCGGTTGATGGCGCGGCACAGCGTCGACTTGCCCGAGCCCGAGGGCCCGATCACGACGACGACCTCGCCCCGGCCGATCTCCAGGTCGATGTCCTGCAGGACGTGCAGTTCGCCGAACCACTTGTCGACGCCGGACAGGCGGACGAGAGGCTCTCCGTTCGGGCGGCTGGTCACCTCCGGGACACTAAGGGCGGAAGGTGCCCGATCCCGAACCGTGGGATCACGAAGCCGTAACGAAGGCGGATCTTTCCCCCTGCCGGGGCACCTGCGGTCGTCCGGGAGCCCACCGGCGCGGGCACCGTACCCTCGCTGCTGTCATGGAGAGCGCAGTGCAGAGCCCCGAGCGCACCTATCGCGTGCGCACCTACGGGTGCCAGATGAACGTCCACGACTCCGAGCGGCTGTCCGGGCTGCTGGAGCAGGCCGGGTACCGCCCCGCGCCCGAGGGTGACGACGCCGACGTCGTCGTCCTCAACACCTGCGCGGTCCGGGAGAACGCCGACAACAGGCTCTACGGGAACCTCGGCCACCTGCGTCCCGTGAAGGACGCGCACCCGGGCATGCAGATCGCGGTCGGGGGGTGCCTGGCGCAGAAGGACCGCGGCGAGATCGTGCGTCGCGCCCCCTGGGTCGACGTCGTCTTCGGCACCCACAACGTCGGGTCGCTGCCCGCACTGCTGGACCGGGCCCGGCACAACGCCGCGGCGCAGGTGGAGATCGTCGAGTCCCTCGAGGTCTTCCCGTCCACGCTGCCGGCGAAGCGGGACTCGGCCTACTCGGGCTGGGTCTCCATCAGCGTGGGCTGCAACAACACCTGCACGTTCTGCATCGTCCCGGCGCTGCGCGGCAAGGAGAAGGACCGGCGCCCCGGCGAGATCCTGGCCGAGGTGCAGGCGCTGGTCGACCAGGGCGTGCTCGAGGTGACGCTCCTGGGCCAGAACGTGAACGCCTACGGGGTGGAGTTCCGCGATCGGGGCGCCTTCGCGGACCTGCTGCGGGCCACGGGGGCGATCGAGGGCCTGGAGCGGGTGCGCTTCACCAGCCCGCACCCGCGCGAGTTCACCGACGACGTCATCGAGGCCATGGCCGAGACCCCGGCGGTCTGCCACCAGCTGCACATGCCGCTGCAGAGCGGGTCCGACGACGTGCTGCGCCGCATGCGCCGCGGCTACCGGCAGGACCGCTACCTCGGCATCATCGATCGCGTCCGTGCGGCCATGCCCGATGCGGCGATCACCACCGACATCATCGTGGGCTTCCCCGGCGAGACCGAGGCCGACTTCGAGCAGACCCTCGAGGTCGTGCGCCAGGCACGGTTCGCCAGCGCCTTCACGTTCCAGTACTCCAAGCGCCCGGGGACGCCGGCCGCCGAGATGGACGGGCAGCTGCCCAAGGAGGTCGTCCAGGAGCGGTACCTGCGGCTGACCGCGCTGCAGGAGGAGATCAGCTGGGCGGAGAACCGGGCGCAGCTCGGCCGGCGGGTGGAGCTGCTGGTCGCCGCTGGCGAGGGCAGCAAGGACGCCGCCACCGGGCGCCTCTCCGGCCGGGCCCGCGACGGCCGGCTGGTGCACTTCACGTCGGCCGACGGCGTCCGGCCCGGCGACGTCGTCGAGACGGTCGTGACCGACGCCAAGCCGCACTTCCTGGTGGCCGACGGCGCGCTGCTGTCCCACCGCCGGACGCGCGCGGGCGACGCGAGCGAGATCGGCACCCGCCCCACGACCCCGGGGATCTCGCTGGGCATGCCGAGGATCGGCGTCCCGGACCCGCTGCCGGTGCTGACCAGCGGCTGCTGAGCCATCACGTGGAACGCCCCCGCCCGGGAACCCGGTGCGGGGGCGTTCTGCGTGCGGGGTGCGGTTACCGGCGGGCGGACTTCTCCGCCTCGGCCAGCCACTCGCGGCGGGTGGCGAGGTTGGCCTGTGCCTCGCTGATCCGCCGCTGGTCACCGGCGGCCTCGGCCTTGGCCAGCTGCTCCTCGGCCTTGGTCACCGCGGCACGCATGGAGGTGACCATCGGGTTCTCCGCGGCGGCGCGGGGCCGGCCGGCGTCGGCTGCGCCGCGGACCTTCTGCTCCACGGCCTGCATGCGGTCCTCGAGCTGCCGCATGACCCCGCGCGGCACGTGGCCGATGGCGTCGTACCGCTCCTGGATCTTGCGCAGCGCGTTCTGCGCCCCGCGGAGGTCCTTGGTCGGGTCGAGCCGCTCGGCCTCGGCCAGCAGCTCCTCCTTGAGCGCCTGGTTGGCGGTCTCCTCGCTGGTGCGGGCCTTGTCCGACTCGGTGCGGGCGGCGAAGAAGACGTCCTGCGCGGCGCGGAACTGCTTCCACAGGTCGTCGTCGCCGTCCCGGCCGGTGCGCGGCACGGCCTTCCAGCGGTCCATGAGCGACCGCATCGCCGCGCTCGTCGGGCCCCAGTCGGTGGAGGTGGAGAGCCGCTGCGCCTCCTTGATCAGCTCCTGCTTGGCGGCGCGGGCCTCGCCGCGCTGGGCGTCGAGCTGGGCGAAGTGCGCACCCCGGCGGCGGCCGAAGGCGTCCCGCGCGGCGGCGAAGCGCGTCCACAGCGCCTCGTCGGTCTTCCGGTCGATGCCCCGGATCGTCTTCCACTCCTCGACGATCGCCTTGAGCCGGTCCCCGGCGGCCTTCCAGGCCGTGGACTCCTCGGCGATCGTCTCGGCCTCGGCGGCCAGCGCCTCCTTGCGAGCCACCTGCGCGGCGCGGGCCGCGGCCTTCTCGGCCCGGAACTCGGCGGCGGCGGCGTCGGCGGTCCCGACCATCGCGCGGGCCCGGGCGGCGAGCCCGTCGAGGTCGCCGACGGCGGCGGCGCCCGGGATCGACTCGGCGAGCGCCTGCGCCTTGCTCTTGATCTCGGCCGGGTTGCCGGTGTGCGCCTTCAAGCGGGCCTCGAGCAGAGTCACCTCGGTGGCGAGGTCGTCGAACCGGCGCGCGTAGTGGGCGAGGCCGGCCACGGGCTCACCGGCCTGCCAGGAGCCGACGGCGCGCTCGCCCTCGGCGGTGCGGACGTAGACGGTGCCGTCGGCGTCGACCCGGCCCCACTGGGACGGGTCGCTGGCGGGTCCGGCCGCGGGCGCGATCGACGCGGGGGAGGGCACGGCGGGCGGGGGCGTCGGCGCCGCGGGCGCAGCCACCCCGGGGGCGGCCGGTGCCTCGGCGTCGGGCGCCGCGGTCGGGGTGACCGGGTCCGGCGTCGACTGCTCCGGCGTCGGCTGCTCCGGCGTCGGCTGCTCCGGCGTCGGCTGCTCCGGCGCCTCCGCGGAGGCGGGCGGCAGCTCGGTGGCGACCTCGGGCTCGGCCGGAGGGGCCGCGGCCTCGGGTGCGACCGTCTCGAGGGTCTCGGCCGCCGGGACGGCCACCTCGGGAGCGGGCTCCTGCGTGCCTCCCGCCCCGGCGGTCGGCTCCTCGGTGGGATCGGGGAGGGCGGCGTCGGCAGGTGCCGGCGCGTCGGGTGTTCCGGCGTCCGGCGTCACCGCCGCGGGTACCTGCTCCACCTCCGGGGTCGCGACGTCGGGAGTCTCCACAATCGGTGGAGTGGCCTGCTGCGCCCCGCTGCCGGGGTTGTCCGTGCTCGACACTCCGGCAGTGTCCCACGTCCCATCGGCGAGACTGAGTGCGTGAGCGCCGAATTCGGGGGACCGCCCGTTCCCTCCGGCGGTGACGGTGTCGCCGTCGCCTTCTGTCCCGCCGCACCGCTGCTGCTCCCCGCGGTGGAGGGCATGCCCGGCGCGGACACCACCGCCCTGCGGCACGCGTGCGCCGACGCGGTGGCCGCCATGCTCGCCGTGGCGCCGGAGATCGTGGTCGTGGTGGGCGCAGGGGCGCCGGCCGGGGTGCGCTTCGGCGACGGGGACGCCGGTGACCTCCGTGGCTTCGGCGTCGACCTCGAGCTCCCGTTCTCCGGTCGGGTGCGTCCCGGCGGCCGTCGCCTGCCGGTGCCCCACCTGATCGGCGCATGGCTGCTGGACGAGGCGGGGTACGCCGGGACGCGGGTGGGCACCGGCCCGGACGACCTGCCCGACCTGGTGCGGTCCCTCCCGGCGACCGTCGGGGTGCTGGCGATGGGTGACGGATCGGCGCGACGGGGCGTGAAGGCACCCGGCTACCTCGACGAGACCGCCGCCCCCTTCGACGCCGTCGTCGCCGGGGCGCTCGCCGACGGTGACGCCGGGGTTCTGGCGACCCTCGACCCTGCGGAGGGGCGGCGGCTGATGGCCGACGGCGTACCGGTCTGGCGCGCGGTCGGCAGCGCCGTGGCCGGCCGCTCGATCGCCGGGCGGCTGCATGCCGACGTCGCACCGTTCGGCGTCGGATACCTGGTGGCCGACTGGTGGGCGCGATGAGCGACGCGCCGGCGGTGGTGGCGGTCGTCGGTCCCACCGCCACCGGGAAAACCGCGCTGGCCGTCGCGCTGGCCCAGCGGCTGGGTGGCGAGGTCGTCAACGCCGACTCCATGCAGCTGTATCGCGGCATGGACATCGGCACCGCCAAGCCCGACGCGGCCGAGCGCGACGGCGTGCCGCACCACCTGCTGGACCTGTGGCACGTGCGCGAACCGGCGTCGGTGGCCGAGTACCGGCAGCGGGCGCGTGCGGAGATCGACCGGCTGCGGGCCGCGGGTGTCGTCCCGCTGCTGGTCGGCGGCTCGGGGCTCTACGTCCGGGCGGTCCTGGACGAGCTCGACTTCCCGGGCACCGACGCCGCCGTGCGCGCCCGGCTCGAAGAGGAACTGGCCGTCGTCGGACCGGCGGCGCTGCACGCCCGGCTGGCGTCGGTCGACCCGGCAGCGGCGGCGGCGGTCCTGCCCGGCAACGGACGGCGCATCGTCCGCGCGCTGGAGGTCGTCGAGATCACCGGCGGGCCCTTCCGGGCCACGATGCCCGAGCCGGTGCCGTACTACCCGGCGGTGGTGCTGGGCCTGGACCGGGAACCGGCCGAGCTGGACGCGCGGATCGCGCTGCGGGTGGACCGGATGTGGGCCGCGGGGTTCGTCGCGGAGGTGGAGGCCCTCGCCGCCGACGGCCTGCGCGAGGGGCCGACGGCGTCGCGCGCGCTCGGCTACGCGCAAGTGCTCGCGCAGCTCGACGGCACGCTGACCCCCGACGAGGCCCGCGAGCGGACGGTGGTCACCACCCGCCGGTTCGTGCGCCGGCAGCGCTCCTGGTTCCGCCGCGATGCGACGACCACCTGGCTGGACGCCGCCCGTCCCGACCTGCTCGACGCCGCTCTTGCCGGAATCGCCGACCGTACGATCGGCCGGTGACCGCCACCCCGCGCGTGCTGATCGGGCACGGCACCGAGAACGACTTCGTCGTGCTGCCCGACCCCGACGGCTCCGTGTGGCCCGGGAAGCGGCTGGACGACGCGATGGTCCGCCGGCTGTGCGACCGCCGCGCGGGGCTCGGTGGGGACGGCGTCCTGCGGCTGGTCCGCAGTGCCCACGTGCCCGATGCCGCCGACGTCCTGGGCGAAGAGCTGGCGGCCTGCGAGTGGTTCATGGACCACCGCAACGCCGACGGCTCCTACGCCGAGATGTGCGGCAACGGCATCCGGCTGTTCCTCCACGCGCTCGTCGCAGAGGGGCTGCTGGACCGGGCGGCGTGCCTCGACGGCGTCCTGGTCGGCACCCGCGGCGGTCCGCGCCGGGTCGGGGCGTCGGCCGACGGCGGCTACTGGGTGGACATGGGTCCCGCACGCGAGTTCGGGCGCGGATCGGCCGAGCTGGGTGGCTCGACGTTCACCGGACCGGCGGTGTCCATGGGCAACCCTCACCTGGCGGCGCTCACCGACGTCGACGTCGACACCCTGGACCTGAGCCGGGAACCGGCCTTCGACGCCGCCCTCTTCCCCGACGGCGTGAACGTCGAGCTGATCAACGTGCTGGAGCCGGGCGCGCACATCCGGCTGCGGGTGTTCGAGCGGGGAGTGGGGGAGACCCGCTCCTGCGGCACCGGGGCGTGCGCGGCCGCCTACGCGGCCCTCGCCGACGCCGGCCGCGCCGAGGGGACCGTGGTCGTCGACGTCCCCGGGGGCCGCCTGTCGGTGCAGGTCGGCCCCCGGACGACGGTGCTCACCGGCCCGGCGGTGCTGGTCTCGGCCGGATCGCTGTGCCGGGAGTGGCTCGGCGACTGACGCCTCAGCGGCGGTCGTCGTCGGGCGGCACGGGGACCATCGCGTCGTCGTCGTCGGTGGCCGGAGGGGTGGGTGGCGCCCCGCGGCCGCTGTCCTGATCGGCGCCTCCGCCCATCGGGTTGCGCGGCGGGCCGCCGATGCCCACCGGGTCCCGGCCGGGGTCCTCCACGTCGCTGTTCGCCCCGAGGCTGCTCGATCCGCTCGCGGTCATCGGTTCCTCCTCGTCGTGCGGAATGCGGTCCCGGAACCCCTACCCGCGATCGCGGGATGCACCCGGACCGGTTCTGCGTTGCACTCGGTGATGACAACTGAGGTGACCCGCATGCCGGACCGTGCCACGCTGGACCCGATGACGACCGCCCCGGAGCGCATGCCGCTCGACGACGAGCCCCGCCCCGCGCCCGCCGCGCGACCCGACACGAATGACGACACCACCGGGTCCTACGCCCTCGAGGCCCGTGGCGCACTGCGCCGCGTGGCCGGGCTCGGCACCGAGCTGGCCGACGTCACCGAGGTCGAGTACCGGCAGCTGCGCCTCGAGCGCGTGGTCCTCGTCGGCGTCTGGACCGAGGGGACGCAGGCCGACGCGGACCGCTCGCTGGCCGAGCTGGCCGCGCTCGCCGAGACGGCCGGCTCGGAGGTGCTGGAGGCGGTCAGCCAGCGCCGTGACAAGCCGGACGCCGCGACCTACGTGGGGTCGGGCAAGGCCGGCGAGATCCGCGACATCGTCGCCGCCACGGGCGCGGACACGGTGATCTGCGACGGTGAGCTGACCCCCGGCCAGCTCAACCAGCTGGAGAAGGTGCTCAAGGTCAAGGTCGTCGACCGGACGGCGCTGATCCTGGACATCTTCGCCCAGCACGCGACCAGCAGGGAGGGCAAGGCCCAGGTCGAGCTGGCGCAGATGCAGTACATGCTGCCGCGGCTGCGCGGCTGGGGTGAGTCGCTGTCCCGGCAGGCCGGTGGTCGTGTGGCCGGCGGTGGCGGTATCGGTACCCGCGGCCCCGGTGAGACCAAAATCGAGACCGACCGCCGGCGCATCCGGACGCGCGTCAGCAAGCTCCGCCGCGAGATCGCCGGTATGGCGACCGCCCGGGCCACCCAGCGCAGCAGCCGGGACCGCAACGCGACGCCGAGCGTGGCGATCGCCGGCTACACGAACGCCGGCAAGTCCAGCCTGCTCAACCAGCTCACCGGTGCCGGCGTCCTGGTGGAGAACGCGCTGTTCGCGACCCTGGACCCCACCGTGCGCCGGGCCGAGGGCCCCGACGGCCGCGAGTACACGCTGACCGACACCGTGGGGTTCGTCCGGCACCTGCCGCACCAGCTGGTCGACGCCTTCCGGTCGACGCTGGAGGAGGTGGCCGCGGCCGATCTGCTGCTGCACGTGGTCGACGGCTCCGACCCCGACCCGCTCGGCCAGATCAACGCCGTCCACGTCGTCCTCCAGGACATCGACGCCTCCTCGGTGCCCGAGGTGATCGTCGTGAACAAGGTCGACGCCATGGACGAGGAGGCCATCCTCACGCTCCGCCAGGCACTGCCCGGAGCGGTGTGGGTGTCGGCCCGGACCGGAGCCGGGATGGACACGTTGCGCGAGCTGATCGCCGCCCGCCTGCCACACCCCGACACCGACGTCGACGTCCTGGTGCCCTACGACCGCGGCGACCTCGTGGCCCGGGTGCACCGGGACGGCGAGGTGCTGGCCGAGGCGCACGAGGCCGGGGGGACCCGCCTGACCGCGAAGGTGGACGGCGCGCTGGCCGCGGCGCTCGAGGAGTTCGCCGCGCCGGTCGGCTGAGCGTCGCCGCCGCGCCCGGCGCTCGGATCACGATCAGGTCACGGCCCGGTACGGTGAACGGATGACGAGCGGCGTGGTGCGCGACGCCGGCGCGCCGGAGCGCACCCGTGTGGTGTCGATCGGCCGCCCGCCGTGGTGGCTCGTGCTCCTCGCCGTGCTCGTGGGCGGCCTGATCACCGCCGACCTGCTCGCCGGCGGTGCCCTGGAGCGGCTGGACCTGTGGGTCTCCGACGTCGTCCGCGGCTGGGGGCTGCGCGACTCGGCCGCCTATCCGGTCGTCTGGGCGATCACCCAGCTCGGCGGCCGAGGCACGATCCTCATCGTGCTGGCCGTGCTCGTCGGCTACCTGGCCTGGCGGCATCGCACGGCGGTTCCGCTGCTGCGCGTGCTGCTCGCGCTGGGCACGCTGACCGTCGGCGTCTACGCGGTCAAGTTCGGTACCGGTCGGACTGCGCCCGGGCACCCCGACGAGCTCTTCTTCCATGCCGACGGCGCCTCGTTCCCCTCGGGGCACGTGGCCAATGCGGTCATCATGTGGGGAGTCGCCCGCTGGCTGGCCGTCGAGTACGCGCTGCCCGCCAGGGTGCAGCGCGCCTTCTGGTGGCTGAGCATCGTCGGGCCGGTCGCCACCGGTGTCTCGATGGTCTCGCTGGACTTCCACTGGGTGACCGACGCGGTCGTCGGGGCCGCGGTGGGGGTCGTGCTGCTGGGCGTGGTTCATGCACTCGACGCAATGGTTCTGTCACGCTGGGTTCGTGCCCGACCAGGCCGGCAGACCGCGTAGCGGCTTCGGAGGACGGCGTGCCAGCCGCGCGGTACGCCTCGTGGTGGCGGTCCTCCTCGGCTCCTCCCTGCCCGCGGTGGGGGCGACCGCCGCCGCCCAGGAGCCGGACGCTCCTGCACCGAGCGTCCGGTGCCAGATCACGGATCCTGCGCTGGCGGAGATCTCCGGGCTCGTCGACCTCGGCGAGCGCATGCTCGTCATGAACGACGGCGGGGACTCGCTCAGCGTCTCGGTGCTCGACGCCGGGTGCCAGGTCCTCGAGACGCGGACCGCCGCGGTCGACCCCTACGACCCCGAGGACCTCGCTCTGGGTGCCGACGGGACCATCTGGCTGGCCGACGCCGGCGACAACAACTCCGTGCGCTCGACCGTCGCCCTGCTGGCGCTGCGGCCGAACGGGTCCGCCGCCGTGCACCGGCTCAGCTACCCCGACGGCGCCCACGACTCCGAGGCGCTGCTGCTCGCGCCCGACGGCACGCCGTACCTGGTCACGAAGGACGTGCTGGGGTCCAGCGGCGTGTACCGGCCCACCGGTCCGCTGTCGGCCGAGGCGACCGTTCCGATGGAGCGGGTGGCGACGGTCAACATGACGCTCACCGGCACCCCCGGGGGCCCGGTCGGACGCGCCGGGCAGCTGCTCATCACCGGGGGAGCGGTAGCGGGCGACGGGCACGCGCTGGCGTTGCGCACCTACACCGATGCCTACGTGTGGCCGCTGTCGGGCCCGGATGTCGTGGGCGCCCTGGCCGGGACCCCGGTGCGGGTGGCCCTGCCCGAGTCACCCCAGGGCGAGGCGATCAGCTTCACCGGGGACGACCAGCAGCTCGTCGTCGCCAGCGAGGGTGTGCCCAGCGACGTGGTCGTGGTGCCGATCCCCGCGGTCACACCGGCGTCCGCCGCGGCGCCGTCCGACGGCCCGGTGCCCAGCCTCACCGAGCTCACCAGCTCGGGCAGGTCGCCGGTGACCTCTGCGCTGATCGCGGTCGCCGTGGCGACCCTCGTGGTGTGGCTGGTTCCCAAGCTGCGCCGCCGGCCGCGGTCCTGAGCCACCGCGGCTGCCGGCACCCCGTCCGGGCGACCGCCCGCGCGTGCGGCCGGTGACCCGGACGGGGCCCGGGATCAGACCCTGCGCAGCACCGAGACGACGCGACCCAGGACCGTCGCGTCGTCGCCGGGGATCGGCTCGTAGGCCGGGTTGTGCGGCAGCAGCCAGACGTGCCCGTCGCGCCGCTTGTAGGTCTTGACCGTCGCCTCGCCGTCGATCATCGCGGCGACGATCTCGCCGTTCTCCGCGGTGGGCTGCTGGCGCACGACGACCCAGTCGCCGTCGCAGATGGCGGCTTCCACCATCGAGTCGCCGACGACCTTGAGCATGAAGAGGGTGCCCTCGCCGACCAGCTCGCGGGGCAGCGGGAAGACGTCCTCCACCGCCTGCTCGGCGAGGACGGGCCCACCGGCGGCGATCCGGCCGACCAGGGGCACGTACGTCGGAGCGGCGAGCGGCTCGTCGGTGCCGGCCACCGGCTCGGCGAGCGGCGCGACGGGACGGGACGTGTCGCCCGGCAGCCGGACGTCGAGGGCACGCGGGCGGTTGGGATCCCGACGCAGCCAGCCCTTCTTCTGCAGGACCGAGAGCTGGTGGGCCACCGAGGAGGCCGAGGAGAGGCCGACCGCCTCACCGATCTCGCGCACCGACGGGGGGTAACCGCGCCGGTCGATGGAGTCCCGGATGACCTCCAGCACCCGGCGCTGGCGCTGGGTCAGCCCGTCGCCGTCGGCGCCGCGGTCCGGGAAGGAGCGCACCGACGCGGTGCCGTTCTCCGTGTCCGGTTCCGACGCCGTACTGCGCGTCCGTCGGCCACCCGACGTCCCGCTGGTCTCCGCCACGTCTCCTCCTCGCGGGCTGCCGGTGCAGCCGTGCTGGTCGCGTCCTCCGAACCGTAGCGCCGATCGCGCCCGCTTTCAAACACGTGTTCGAAGAAGGTGGCCGTGTCGGGTCGCTTCTGTCGGCGGCGTCCGGTAGACATCGCACAGACGTCCGATTCGAACAGCCGTTCGAAGGCCGTGGTGGACGTGCGGGGTCGGGAGGAGAGGTCGTGGGAAGCGTGGCGCAGGCCGTGGTGGAGTTCGACGAGGCGGTGCAGGCGCCGTGGCGCCCGCCGCTGGCGGGTGGAGCCGGACGGCAGGGGCGGTTGCGCGCGGTGCCGGACCTGCGGCACGACCCGGCGCCCCCGGCCCCGGGTACCGGGCGCTCGGTGGCCGGATCTGCGGCCCACCGGACGCATTCGGCTGCCGCACAGGTGCGCAGGCCGGTCCCGGCGGGCTCGACGACGCCGCGACGACCGGCGCCGCCCCGCGTCGCGGGCGATCCGTGGGTGGCTCCGACGCTCCGGCTCACCCGGCGTGCGCGGCGGCTGGGTGTGGTGCTCGGCCTGGCGATCGGTGTCGCCCTCGGCTCCTGGGTGGGCTCGGTCGTCGGCGGGGGTGAGGACGGCGGTCTGCGCCTGGCCGGGGAGAGCAGCGTCGTCGTGCAGCCGGGCGACACGCTCTGGTCCATCGCCGGCGCGGTCGCGGACGAGGGGGACGACATCCGCGCCGTCATCGCCGAGATCCGGGCCCTCAACGAGCTCCCCGACGCCACTCTGGTCCCCGGTCAGCTGCTCGTCCTGCCGTGACCGGGGCGCCGACGCGCACCGGACGGCTGCGCGACAGGGCAACACCTCTCCAACCTGGGGCGACGACTTCGTCAATCATCAGCCCGGGCGCCTTCACTCACCGTCGTGACCCGAGCGCTTACGGTCATCGCGTGTCAGGTCCCATGGAGAGCCGCGCCGCTGTGTTCACCCGTTCGCCCCAGTCCGTCGAGGTCTACCAGGCGGGTACGTGGTGGCGGGGCGAGCTGCTGGGCTGGCGGCACGACGCCTCGGGAACCTGTCAGATGTGGGTCCGGGTGGTCGCGGGCGGCGTCGAGGAGACGGCGTGGATCGACCTCGGCGCGCTCCGCCTGCCCGAGCGGAACCTGTCCCCGGCCACGGAGCCCAGCCGCATCGACTCCCGCGTGAAGCAGGAGCTCCCGCCCGCCCAGGCGATCTCCGCTCTGCGGGGCCGTCCGGTCAGCGGGACCGCGGAGACCACCGCCGCGCTGCCCATGATCCGTGACGAGGCCCCGGCCCCTGCGGGGAGCGTCGCCGCCGCGGTGCCCGCCGCATCCGGTACGCGCACGGGTGGACGCCGACGCGCTCCGGAGGACGCGGGCGTCCAGGTCGTCGTCGCAGCGCAGGTGCCGGTCCCGGCCGGCCGTCACCGGGCACCCGGCGACGAGGGGCGGCACCGCGCCGCCGACACCGAGGTGTTCCCGGCGGTCGCCGACGAAGCGGAGCCGGTGGCGGCCGTGTCGGCGGAGTCGCGCCCGGAGACGGAG
This sequence comes from Blastococcus sp. SYSU DS0617, assembly GCF_054051075.1. Classification (NCBI taxonomy): domain Bacteria; kingdom Bacillati; phylum Actinomycetota; class Actinomycetes; order Geodermatophilales; family Geodermatophilaceae; genus Blastococcus; species Blastococcus sp. SYSU DS0617. The sequence goes on along the minus strand of NZ_JBJHAO010000006.1, from coordinate 152,249 downwards.
TCGCGCCGCGTAGCCCGTCCGCACGTCGGCGCCGGGTGGGCGGTCCCGTCCGCGCGCACGGCGCGCCCCGAGGAGTCCTTCGGTCGCCCGGACGTCTGCACCGGCCGCATCGACGCCGAGCCGGACCTGCTGACGCGTCCGATGCGACTCGGCGACCTCGGTCCGTCCTCGAACGCACGACGTCCGCGAGTGGGCGGGTCCCTCACCGGCGTCTGACGTCTCCACCGGATCACCGCACGCCCGGCGTGACCCGCCGACGTCCGTCCGGTACTCCATCGCGGCCGCCGATCCGGAGCCGTCAGCCCGTGCGCGCGCCACTCGGCGGCCCGTGTCCGTTCTCCGCGCGCTCCGCGGCGGACGTCGCCGAGCCGGGTGCGGAACGGTTCCGCACCCCGCCCTCCGGCGCGTCTCCGGGCGTGTCGTGTGACAGGTGGAGTGCCCTGTTCCTGCGGGTGACAGCCGGGTCAGGGCGGAACACGCCGACAGAGACATCGCTTGCACATCTAGTGGGGCCCGGCTTAGGGTTCCACTAGATCTAGTAGTTACAGAGCTGTAAGCCTTGTCCACAGGCCAGTCCTCAGGTTCTCCCCGCGACGTCCACCGGATGTCCCCAGGAGGGTCCACAGGACGACCCGGGCGAGGAGCCGCGAAGGGAGGTGGACCGCGATGCGCTGCCCGTTCTGCCACAACCCCGACAGCCGGGTGATCGACTCGCGGGAGGCCGACGAGGGGGCCACCACCCGTCGTCGCCGTTCGTGCCCCCAGTGCGGCCGGCGGTTCACCACCGTCGAGGAGGCCGTCCTCGCCGTCGTGAAGCGCAGCGGCGTCAGCGAGCCGTTCAACCGCTCGAAGGTCGTCGCCGGCGTGCGCCGGGCCTGCCAGGGGCGGCCGGTCGACGAGGACCAGCTGGCGCTGCTGGCCCAGCAGGTCGAGGACACCATCCGCGCCACGGGCGCGGCGGAGGTTCCCGCTCACGAGGTGGGGCTGGCCATCCTGGGCCCGCTGCGCGAGCTCGACGAGGTCGCCTACCTGCGCTTCGCCAGCGTCTACCGCGCCTTCACCTCGGTGGCCGACTTCGAGAAGGAGATCGCCGAGCTCAAGGCCCGCCCCGCGGGCGCTGCCGAGACCGGGCCGCCCGGCGGCTCCTGAGAACTGTCAGTACCGACCGCTAGACAGCACGTCGGGCACGTCGATCGCGGCTCTTCCCCAGCCCTCCGATCCACCACCGCGCGGCTCCACGGCGCGCATCGAGCACCACACCAAGCACCACACGACCAGGGAGAGCTCCACACCATGACCGAGACCGACGACCGCTTGGCCGGCACCCGCGCGCGGCGCACGCCCAAGGCGCCCAGCCGCAAGGGCCTCAAGATCAAGCGCGTCTTCACCACCGCCGGTGTGCACCCCTACGACGACGTGACGTGGGAGCGCCGCGACGTCGTCATGACCAACTGGCGCGACGGCTCGATCAACTTCGAGCAGCGCGGTGTCGAGTTCCCCTCCGAGTGGAGCATCAACGCCACAAACATCGTCACGACCAAGTACTTCCGCGGCGCCGTCGGCACCCCGCAGCGCGAGACCAGCCTGCGCCAGCTCATCGACCGGGTGGTGCTCACCTACGGTGCGGCCGGCCGCGAGCACGGCTACTTCGCCACCGAGGGCGACGCCGAGATCTTCGAGCACGAGCTGACCTGGATGCTCATGCACCAGTACTTCAGCTTCAACTCGCCCGTGTGGTTCAACGTCGGCACGAGCTCTCCCCAGCAGGTCAGCGCCTGCTTCATCCTCGCCGTCGACGACGAGATGGACTCGATCCTCAACTGGTACCGCGAGGAGGGCCTGATCTTCAAGGGCGGCTCCGGTGCGGGCCTCAACCTCTCCCGCATCCGCTCCTCCAAGGAGCTGCTGTCCTCCGGCGGCACCGCATCCGGCCCGGTCAGCTTCATGCGCGGCGCCGACGCCTCCGCCGGGACCATCAAGTCCGGTGGCGCCACCCGGCGTGCCGCGAAGATGGTCGTCCTCGACATCGACCACCCGGACATCGAGGAGTTCATCGAGACCAAGGCGCGCGAGGAGGACAAGATCCGCGCGCTGCGGGACGCCGGGTACGACATGGACCTCGGCGGCAAGGACATCACCAGCGTCCAGTACCAGAACGCCAACAACTCCGTGCGCGTCTCCGACGAGTTCATGCGGGCCGTGGAGGAGGGCACCGAGTTCGGCCTCCGTGCCCGCATGGACGGCTCGGTCATCGAGACCGTCGACGCCAAGACCCTGTTCCGCAAGGTCACCCAGGCCGCCTGGGAGTGCGCCGACCCGGGCATCCAGTACGACGACACGATTAACGACTGGCACACCAACCCCGAGACGGGCCGGATCAACGCGTCCAACCCGTGCTCGGAGTACATGAGCCTGGACAACAGCTCGTGCAACCTGGCGTCGCTGAACCTCATGAAGTTCCTCAAGGACGACGGCACCTTCGACTCGAAGAACTTCGTCAAGGCCGTCGAGCTGGTCATCACCGCGATGGACATCTCGATCTGCTTCGCCGACTTCCCGACCGACCCGATCGGTGAGACCACCCGCGCCTACCGCCAGCTGGGCATCGGCTACGCCAACCTCGGCGCGCTGCTCATGGCGACCGGCCACGCCTACGACTCCCGGGGTGGCCAGAGCCTGGCTGCGGCGATCACCTCGCTGATGACCGGCACGGCCTACCGCCGGTCGGCGGAGCTCGCCGGCATCGTCGGCGCCTACGAGGGCTTCGCCCGCAACGCCGACGCCCACGCCCGGGTCATGCGCAAGCACGCCGCGGCCAACGACGCGATCCGCCCGGTCGGCGCGGACGACGCCGACGTGCTGCGTGCGGCCACCCAGCAGTGGCAGGACTGCCTCGAGATCGGCGGCGAGAACGGCTGGCGCAACGCCCAGGCCTCGGTGCTGGCCCCGACCGGCACCATCGGCTTCATGATGGACTGCGACACGACCGGCATCGAGCCGGACTTCTCGCTGGTCAAGTTCAAGAAGCTCGTCGGTGGCGGCTCGATGCAGATCGTCAACCAGACGGTGCCGCGGGCGCTGCGCAGCCTGGGCTACCAGGAGGAGCAGATCGAGGCGATCGTCGAGTACATCGCCGAGCACGGCCACGTGGTGGACGCGCCGACCCTGCGCCCCGAGCACTACGAGGTCTTCGACTGCGCGATGGGCGAGCGGGCCATCTCCCCGATGGGCCACGTCCGCATGATGGCCGCGGTGCAGCCCTTCATCTCCGGCGCGATCAGCAAGACGGTCAACATGCCCGAGACGGCGACCATCGAGGACGTCGAGAAGATCTACTTCGAGGGTTGGAAGGTCGGCCTCAAGGCGCTGGCCATCTACCGCGACAACTGCAAGGTCGGCCAGCCGCTGTCCGGTGGCAAGGGCAAGAACGACGGCACCAAGGAGGAGGTCGCGGTCGAGGCGGCCGCCCCGACGGCGCTCTCGCACCCGGTGCGCAAGCGGCTGCCCAAGAAGCGGACGAGCGTCACCACCTCGTTCAGCGTCGCCGGCGCCGAGGGCTACATGACCGCGGGCATGTACGAGGACGGCAGCCTCGGTGAGGTGTTCCTGAAGCTCGGCAAGCAGGGCTCGACCCTGGCCGGTGTCATGGACGCCTTCTCGATCGGCATCTCGCTGGCGCTGCAGCACGGGGTGCCGCTGGAGACCTACATCGCCAAGTTCACCAACATGCGGTTCGAGCCGGCCGGCATGACCGACGACCCGGACATCCGGATCGCCCAGTCGGTCATGGACTACATCTTCCGTCGCCTGGCCCTGGACCACCTGCCCGTCGAGAAGCGGGCCGGCCTCGGCATCTTCACCGCCGAGGAGCGGGCCGCGCAGGTCGCCGGCTCCTACGGCACCTCGGCCAGCACCCCGGCCGTGACCGAGGAGGAGGAGGTCGACCTGGAGCAGCTGCGTGGCTCCGCGCCGATCGAGACCGCGAAGGTCGAGGAGAAGGTCACCCCGGAGGGCCCGAAGTCGGTCAAGGAGGCCCACTCCTCGGCCGAGCTGCTCGAGCTGGTCACCGGGACCGCCACCGACGCGCCGCTGTGCATGACCTGCGGCACGAAGATGCGCCCCGCAGGCAGCTGCTACGTCTGCGAGGGCTGCGGCTCCACCAGCGGCTGCAGCTGAGGTAGCCCGGGGAGCGCCAGCACCGCGCTCCCGTGAACGTCCACCGGCCCGGTCCCTCCTCGAGGGGCCGGGCCGGCGGCGTGTCCGCGGTCGGGTGCGCTTCCTGCGACGAGCCGGACGGCGCCTACGGGGTGAGGACGACCCGCCCGACCGCCTTGCGGCTCTCGATGTACTCGTGCGCCGCAGCCGCCTCGGCGAGCGGGAAGGTGCGGTCGACGAGGACGGTCAGCCGGCCGGCGGCGACGTCGTCCACCAGGTCCTGCACCATCGCCTGCACTCGCGGCGTGGTGATCTCGCCGCCCAGGTAGACACCGGTCAGCGACTGGTTCAGCCGGCCCAGCACGCCGGCGTCGAACGGCGAGAAGTCCCGCCCGGCGTTCCCGACGGTGATGGCCCGGCCGCGGCGGCCCAGGCAGGCGACGGACTTCTGGAGGGTCGAGCCACCGACGGAGTCCACGACGAGGTCGACGCCGCGTCCGCCGCCGAGGGTCCGCACCTCCTCGACCCAGCCGCTCGTCGAGTAGTCGACGGCGTGGTCCAGGCCGAGCTCGGCCAGGGGCTCGAGCCGGGCGAGCGACGACGCGGTCGCGATGACCGTCGCCCCGGCCCGCTTGGCGAGCTGGATCGCGGCCACGCCGACGCCCCCGGCGCCGGCCTGGACGAGGACGGTCTCGCCCTCCTTCAGGCGGCCGAACTCGAAGAGGCAGTCGTGCGCGGTGCCGAACGGGATCGGCACGCAGGCGACCGCGGTGGCGTCGGCGCCCTCGGGGACCTTCCAGGTGGTCCGGGCGGACACGGCCCACAGCTCGGCGTGCGAACCGTGGCTGTTCGTGGCGACCACCCTGTCACCGACGGCGCGGTCGGTCACGTCGTCAGCGACGGCGACGATCGTCCCGGCGGCCTGGTACCCGACGATGTGCGGCTCGGAGAGCAGCGGGCCGCCGAGCCGGTTGAGGGTGTCCCCGCCCTCGATGGAGACGGCCTCGACCCGGATCAGCACCATCCCCGGGCCGACGACCGGATCGGGGACGTCCTCGTACTGGAGGACGTCCGGGGGACCGTTGCGGTGGTAGACGGCAGCCTTCATGCGTGCGCTCCTGATCGTCGAGGTGGTCGGCCCGACCGGACGGTCGGGCCGCTTGCGGCCCGGTTCAGCCGGGCAGGTCGTCTGGCGCCGGCACGGTCTTCGAGCGCAGGTACTCGCCGACCGACTTGCCGATCTGGTCCACGCGTAGGTTCGACGAGCCCCCGGTGCCGAGCAGCCCCTGCAGCACGAAGTGCACAGCGCGCAGGTGCGGGAACTCGTGCCGCACCACCCCCAGCCCCGCGGCCTCTGGCATGAGCGCGCGCAGGCCGTCGCTGGACAGCGTCGTCCGCAGCCACTCGAAGTGCGCCGGGTCGCTGACCCACAGCCCGACGTTGCAGTTGCCGCCCTTGTCGCCGGCCCGCGCATGGGCCAGCTCGCCGAGCGGCACCCGGCGGCCACCCGTAGCCGGAGCAGCCACTGGCTCGGGGTGCCGCGGCTGCGCGACCTCGTCGTCGGTGGCCGTCCGGGACGGCGTCGGCGCGTCGAGCACCGTGCCGTCGTCCATCACCGCGCGGTGCACGAGCACCTCGGCCGGCAGCAGGGCAGGCCAGTAGTCGATCCGCGGCCACGGCTCCCGCGCCGCCTGCGCGTGCCCGTCGTGGTGGAAGCCCGGGAAGCCCTGCAGGTACAGGCTGCTCACCGCCGCGTGGAACCCGCGCAGCTGCTCGCGCTCGCGCCCGGTGGCGATCACCCGGATCGGCACCGTGGCCTCCCACTGCGTGGCCGGGTCGGGCGCCGCGGTGCCCAGGGCGGTCACGTCCAGCTCGTCGACCACGCCGTCCAGCAGCAGCCCCAGCTGCTCGCGCAGCAGCGCCACCTTTCCCGCGACGTCCGGCGACGTGCAGAACAGCATCGTGGAGATCTCGAAGCCGATGGGCGCGAAGACGGCGACCTTCGCGGTGGCCGGCGGGGGAGACCCGGTCACCGGGCCGATGGCCACCCGGTCCGGGCCGACGTCGGTCAGCTCGACGGTCTCCAGGTGGACCGTGGCGTCCGGGTTGAGGTACCGCGGCCCCTGGATCTCGTACATCAACTGGGCGGTCACCGTGTCGACGGTGACCATCCCGCCGTCGCGCGCGTGCTTGGTGATCACGCAGCTGCCGTCGGCGGCGATCTCGGCGATCGGGAAGCCGGGCCGGGCCATCCCCGGGACGGTGCGGAAACCGGAGAAGTTGCCGCCCGTGGCGTGGGCCCCGCACTCGATGATGTGCCCCGCGGTCACCGCACCGGCCAGGGCGTCCCAGTCGTCCGGCGTCCACCCGTGCCACCAGGCGGCGGGGCCCACGGTGAGCGAGGCGTCGGTGACCCGGCCGGTGACGACGATGTCGGCGCCGGCCCGCAACGCCTCCGCGATCCCGAAGCCGCCGAGGTAGGCGTTCGCCGCGATCGGCTCCACGCCCCAGTCCTTGAGCGGCGCGGACGTGTCCAGGTTCTCCAGCGCGAACCCGTCGGCGTGGAACTCGTCGAGCCGGCCGAGCAGGTTGTCGCCCTCGACGTGCGCCACCCGCAGCGGGACCCCGGCCTGGGCGACCAGCGCCCGCACCGCGGCAGCCATCCCCGCCGGGTCGAAGCCGCCGGCGTTGGCCACCACCTTGATCCCGCGCTCGGCGAGCACCGGCAGGTGCGGCGCGAGCTGGCGCAGGAAGGTCGGCACGTAGCCGCCGCGCTCGGGGTTCTGCCGGTAGGTGGTGGCCAGCCCGGCGAGCGTCACCTCGGCCAGGTAGTCGCCCATCAGCACGTCGACCGGGTCCCCGGCCAGCGCTTCCTCGATCGCGGTGAACCTGTCGCCGAGGTAGCCGGAGAAGTTCCCGATGCGGATCGGGGGTCGCTCGCTCATGCCGCGGACCGTAGCGAACGACGGGTCGCGGGCGGTGACGCTCGCCACGCAGGGGGATACGGTCGCCTCTCGTTCGCCGATTCCCGAGGAGCCCCCTGCCGTGAGCCCTGCCGACGTCCTCGCAGACCTGGCGAACATCTACCGGGACCTGCACGAACACCCGGAGCTGGCCTTCGCGGAGCACCGCACGGCCGGCATCGTCGCCGAGCGGCTCGAGGCGCTGGGCTACGCGGTGACCACCGGGGTGGGGGGCACCGGTGTCGTGGGCGTCCTGAGCAACGGGCCCGGTCCCACGGCCCTCCTGCGGGCCGACATGGACGGCCTGCCGGTGCTCGAGGAGACCGGCCTGAGCTACGCGAGCAGGGCGCGCGGGACGGCGGCCGACGGCTCGGAGACCCCGGTCATGCACGCCTGCGGGCACGACGTGCACGTCACCTGCCTGCTGGGCGCGGCCGCGACCCTGGCCGCCGAGCGGCGCACCTGGAGCGGCACGGTCCAGCTGGTCTTCCAGCCGGCCGAGGAAATCGGCGGCGGGGCCCAGGCGATGATCGACGACGGGCTGCTCGAGCGGTTCGGCCGTCCCGACGTCGTGCTCGGCCAGCACGTCGGCCCGCTGCCCGCCGGCACCCTGGGCCTGCGGCGCGGCCCGGCGTTCGCCGCCGCCGACATGCTGCGGATCGTGCTGCACGGCCGCGGCGGTCACGGCTCCCGTCCCGAGACCACCGTCGACCCGATCGTCATGGCCGCGGCCACCGTTCTGCGGCTGCAGGCCGTCGTCTCCCGCGAGATCGCCGGCAGCGAGTCTGCCGTGCTCACCGTGGGCGCCCTGCACGCCGGCAGTGCGGGCAACGTCATCCCCGACCGGGCGGAGCTGCGGGTGAGCATGCGCTCCTACAGTCCCGACGTCCGCGCCCGGCTGGTGGCCGCCGTCGAGCGGATCGTGCGGGCCGAAGCCGCCGCCTCCGGGGCACCGCAGGACCCGGAGGTGATCCTCACCGAGTCCTTCCCGGTGCTGGTGAACGACCACGACGCCGGTGCCCGCACCATGGCCGGCTGGGACCGCGACCTGGGTCGTGGGCTCACCATGGATCCGGGGCAGGTCACCGGCAGCGAGGACGTCGGGGTGCTGGCCACCGCGGCCGGCGCGCCGCTCGTGTACTGGCTGCTGGGCGGCGCGGACCCGGCGCTGTTCGCCGGCGTCGAGGGCCGTGGCGGGCTCGGCCGCGTCCTCCGGGGACTGCCGTCCAACCACTCGCCGCAGTTCGCCCCCGTCATCGAGCCCACGCTCACCACCGGCGTCGCGGCCCTGGTCTCCGCGGCCCGCACCTGGCTCCCGGTCGAGGGCGGGACGCCCGCCTGAGCCGCACCCGACCGGGGCGGGGTCAGGCCGGCTTCTCGAGCACGACGACGTCGTCCTCGTGCAGGCCGGAGGCGACCAGCGTGCCGTTCCGCTCGGCGGCCGCGGTGACGAACCCGTAGCTCCCGTCGGAGGCCCGCAGGTCGTGGACGACGGTCCCGTCCAGGTCGACGGCCATCACCCACGCGATCGGCGTCGCCTTCGGTCGCACCCGCTCCGGCACGTTCCACAGCAGCAGCCGGAGGACGCCGGGCAGCGGCAGCAGCCGGTCCAGCAGCGCGTTGCGCGGCGCGGCGATGCCCAGCCAGAGCAGCCCGTCGCTGCCCAGGCTCAGGTTGTCCGGGAAGCCGGCGAGGTTGTCCACCAGCGGCTCGGTCGTCCCCGCCAGCGGGCCGGTCAGCCAGTGCCGGCAGATCCGGTAGCCGCTGGTCTCGGCGAACAGCAGCGAGCCTCCGTCGGGCGCCAGCACCAGGCCGTTGGCGAACTTCAGGTCGCGCAGCACCGTGGTCACCGTGCCGTCGGGGTCGCGGCGCACCAGCCGGCCGGTGCAGGAGTGCTCGAACATGTCGCCGAGGTGCTCGTCGAGGTTCCAGCGGCTCGACGACGTGGTGAACCAGATCGTGCCGTCGTCGGCGTGGGTCACGTTGCTGGCGAAGGTCACCGGCTCGCCGTCGACGGTGTCCACCAGCACCTCGACCGCGCCGTCGGCGCTCATGCGGAGCAGGCCGCGGTCGTGGTCGCAGACGAGCACGCCGCCGTCGGGGAGCGGTTCCAGGCCCAGCGGCCGCCCGCCGGTGGTGCCGACGACCTCGCGCGCACCGGTCACGGGGTCGATCCGGACGATCGACCCGTCGGCGAGCCCGGTGAGCACCCGGCCCGAGGAGTCGAAGACGACGTCCTCCGGCCCCGAGCCGCCGGTGGACGGCCGCCGGGAGACGGCGAACGCGCCGGTCGGTCCGGTGCGGGGCGCGGAAGGTGGTGCCCAGCGACGGGGGCGGATCAGCCGGCGGGTCATGCGGAGCTCCCCACGGGTGCGGCGGCGTGCTCCGGGCTCATCCGCCGCGTGCGGGCGATGATCCGGCGGCAGCGCAGCTCGAGGATCACGACGGCGACGCCGAACAGCCGGAACTGCGGATTCGTCGTCTGCTTCGCCAGGTAGCGGGCGTAGACCTGCTGGGCGATGACGGCGACGCGGAACAGGCCGAAGACCTCGTACCAGGCCCACTCGCGGTTGGTCACCGACGTGCCGGTGCGGGCGCAGTAGTAGGCGACCACCTGCTCGCGGGTGAGCATCCCGGGCAGGTGGGTGGGCTGACGGCGGAAGGCCTGCATGAGCCGGCCGTCGTCGGCCTGCACCCAGTAGCCGAGCGCCCCCGCCAGGTCCATCAGCGGGTCGCCCACGGTGGCCAGCTCCCAGTCGAGGAGCCCGACCGGCCGGGTGGGGTCGGCCGGGTCGAGGACGACGTTGTCGAAGCGGAAGTCGTTGTGCACCAGCGTGTGCGGCCGGTCGGCCGGCTGGTGCTCGGCCAGCCACGCCATCACCGAGCCGAAGGTGCCGACGTTCCAGGTGCGGGCCCGGCGGTAGCGCTGCGACCAGCCCTCGACCTGGCGGCGCACGTAGCCCGGCCCCTTGCCGAGGTCGGCCAGGCCGGTGCCGGCGACGTCGACCGAGTGCAGCCCGACGAGCAGGTCCAGGACGTTGCGGCACAGGGCGGCCACCTCGTCGCGGTCCAGTTGCACGCCGCGGGGCAGCTCCTTGCGCGGGATGGGGCCGGCCAGCCGCTGCATCACGTAGAACGGCGTGCCGATGACGCCCGTGTCCTCGCACAGCGCGACGGTGCGCGGGACGTAGGGGAGGACCCGCCCCAGCTCGGTCTGGATGCGGTGCTCGCGGGCCATGTCGTGCGCACCGCCGGCGTGCGTGCCCTTCGGTGGCCGGCGCAGGATCAGGTCGCCGTCGGGGTAGCGCAGCAGGTAGGTCAGGTTGGAGACGCCGCCGGAGAACTGCCGCACCTCGGGGACGGCGGAGAGGTCCACGCCGGCGTCCCGCGCGTGCGCGGCCAGCCAGGCAGCCATCGCGGGGACGTCGAAGGCGTCCTCCGCCCGGACGTCGCGCGCGCCGCCGGACTCCGGTGCGCTCACGTGAGCCTCCGGACGACCGACAGCGGCAGCACCTTCATCAGGAAGCCGATCGGCACCCACGGCCAGGCCGGGACGTAGGCCTTCGGACGCCGCTTCTCGATGGCCTCGACCATGCTGCGGACGCCGGTCGGGGTGTCGACCATGAACCGGGTCTTCTGCGCGACGTGCTCGTTCATCTCCGACCGGATGTAGCCGGGGTAGATGACCGAGACGTCGAGCCCGGGGATGCGCTCGGAGCGCAGGCCCTCGGCCAGCGCGGCGACGCCGGCCTTGGTGGCGGCGTAGGTGGTCATGGCCTTGCGCATGCCGCGCAGCGCCGACATGGACGAGATCAGTACCAGGTGCCCGCGCTGCTGGCGGCGGAAGATCTCCAGCGCGGCCTCGGTCTGGGTCAGCGCGCCGACGAAGTTGGTCATGGCCGTGGCGCGGTTGGCGTCGGCCCGGCCGGTGCCCAGTGCGGCGCCCTTGCCGATGCCCGCGTTGACGACGACCCGGTCGATGGTGCCGAACGACTCGGCGAAGCGGGCGAATACGGCGGGGACGGCGTCGGTGTCGGTGACGTCGAGCGCGGCGGTCTCCACCCGGCGGCCGGTGCGCGCGGTGATCTCGGCGGCCAGGGCGTCCAGGCGCTCGGTGCGCCGGGCGCAGAGCGCGAGGTCGTAGCCCAGGTCGGCGAACTGCCGGGCCATCTCCTCGCCCAGCCCGGCGCTGGCCCCGGTGATCAGGACGACGCCCCTGCTCACGAGGCCACCTCCGGCTGCTCGGCGGCGTGGATGCGGGCTCCCATGCCGAGCATCTGCCGGTCGTACAGCCGCCGGGCCAGCCGCTTGGTCCAGAAGGCGATCCGCGCGTTGCGGTCGGGCAGGATCAGGAAGCGCCCGGCGTCCACGGCGCGCACGACCCGCTCGGCGATCTGGTCGGCGCCCAGCTTGGAGCCCTCGATCAGCCGGGTGGCGACGGTGTCCATCATCGGGTCGTCGCCGCCGAGGGAGGCCGCGAGGTTGGTGCGGAAGAACGACGGGCAGACGACCGAGACGTCGATGCCCCACGGCGCGAGCTCCCACCGCAGGCTCTCCGAGAGCGCGACCACCGCGGCCTTGCCGGCGTCGTAGGAGGTCATGGCCGGCGGGTGCACGAGCCCGGCCGCCGACGCGACGTTCACCAGGTGGCCGGAGCCCTGCTCCTTGAACAGCGGCACGAAGGTCCGGCAGCCGGTGACCGCGCCGAGGACGTTGATGTCCAGCACCCGCCGCCAGTGGTCCGCGCTCAGCCGGTCGATCCGTCCGCCGGCCGCGATGCCGGCGTTGTTCACCAGCACGTCCAGCCCGCCGAACCCGTCGCGGACGCGGTCGAGCGCGGCGCGCCAGTCGTCCTCGGAGGTGACGTCGAGCCGCTGGTACACGGCACCGGCCGGCACCTCGGCGTCGGCGGCCAGGTCGGTCACCAGCACGCGGTCCCCGCGGGCGGTGAGGCGTGCGGCCAGCGCGGCGCCGAGGCCGGAGGCGCCGCCGGTGATGAGGACCCGGCGCGGGCCGGTCGTGGGGGAGGAGGGCATTCCGGGGACCCTAGGAGCGCGCGGCGGGCGTCCCGTAACCGGGGGAGTCCCGGCGCCGCAGGAACTCGGCCATCGGCCGGTGGGTGACCCCGGCGAGCCGGAGGGAGACCACGGTGCCGGTGGCGTCCCGCTCCACGTGCACGAGTTCCCCGGCCGCACCGAAGCCCGGCTCGGGTGCCACGCGCAGCGTGCCGCCGTCGACGATCTGCAGCTCCTCCATGCCGGGGAGCGGATCGGGCGCGGTCGGGCGGACCAGCACCAGCCGCCCGCCGAGCTCGACGACGTCGAGCACGCCCCACAGTCCGGCGAACCGGCCGGTGAAGGCGGCCGGCGGCGGGGAGCCGGCCGGTGGCGCGGGCACGGTCGCTCGGGGCTGCAGGGCGGCGTCGACCAGCTTCACCAGGCCGTGCGCGAGCTCCTGCGCCGGGCCGTCGACGGCGTTGGTCAGCACGCTGACGACCAGCCCCGCGGTCGGATCGGCGACGGTCAGGGTGATGTGCCCCGGCCAGCCGCCGCTGTGGCCGACCAGCTGCCGCTCGCCCACGGTGGTCAGGTCCACGCCGAGCCCGTACCGGCCGACCTCGCTGCCGTAGGCGGTCACGACCGACTCGAGTCGCTGCATGATCCGCTGGGCGTCGGGAGAGAGCAGTCGCTCGTCCCCGTGCACGAGCGCGGCCTCGGCGAAGGCGCTGAGCTCCTCGGCGGTGGACCAGAACCCCGTGGCCGGTGCGTAGGCACCGGTGCGGGCGTGGCCGAGGACCAGCCGGGTCTGCTCGCCGAGCAGCAGCGCGGTGTGGCCGGCGGCGTACTCGCCCGCCCGCGCCGGCTCGTGGTCGGCGCCGGTCCGGGTCAGGCCCAGCGGCTCGAGGACGGCGCGGCGGAGGCGCTCGGCAAAGGGCACGCCGGTGACCGCCTCGACGGCCAGGCCCACCAGGGCGTAGCCGGCGTTGGAGTACTTGAAGTGCTCGTTGCGCCCGTGCACGGGGCCGCCGTCCAGCACCTCGGCGAGCAGCGTCCCGCGGTCCGGGAAGGGCGTCTCCAGCTGCCAGAAGTCGGCGTGCGCGCCGTCGCGGGTGACGCCGGACTGGTGGCCGAGCAGCTCCCGCACGGTGGCCCGGGCGAGCGGCGAGCCGCCCGCCTCCAGCTCGGGCACGTACCGGCCGATCGGGTCGTCGAGCCGCAGCCGGCCCGCGTCGACCAGCTGCAGGACGGCGGTCGCGGTGAACGTCTTGGAGTGCGACGCGACGTGGAAGAGGTGTGCGGTCGTCAGCGGCGTGCCGGTACCCGCGCCGGCCACCCCGGCCGCGGCGGAGAGCACCAGCTCTCCGCCCGAGCGGACGGCGACCTGCACGCCCGGCACCCGCCGGTGCGCCGCCTGCGTCTCCAGCCACGTCCGCAGGTAGGCCGCGGCGGCACGGATGGTCGCGGTGGGCCGGTGGGAGTCCGTCGTCACGCGACCGAGCGTGTCACGGGGGGCGTGGGCCGCGGACGCGCCGGACGCGGCCGGATGTCACGTGAACGGAACACGCATGGACAACCGGGGCAACAGTCGGCCCGTCTACTCCCGCAGGACAGCGACCACTCTCAGTAGACGAAAGGGCTCCCGTGGACGTCGGCAGCACTGCATTCATCCTCGCGGCCACGATGGCCGTCGCGCTCATGATCCCCGGCCTGGCGCTGTTCTACGGCGGCATGGTCTCCTCCCGCGGCATCCTCAACATGATCATGATGGTGTTCGGCGCCGTCGCGGTCGTGGGCGTGCTGTGGACCCTGTTCGGCTTCTCCGCCGTATTCGGCGACTCCTACGGCGGGGTGGGGCTGCTGGGCAACCTCACCGAGTACGCCGGCCTCGGCTCGCTGGTCGCCGGCGACGAGGAGGCAGCTCTGCCGCCGGCGCTGGTGGCGGTCTTCCAGGCGCTGTTCGCGGTGATCACCACCGCGCTCATCGCCGGCGCGGTCTCCGACCGGGTGCGGTTCGGCCCGTGGCTGGTGTTCGCGGGGCTGTGGGCGGCGCTGGTCTACTTCCCGGTCGCGCACTGGGTGTTCGCGTTCGACTCCGCCGACGGCAGCGTCACCGGTGGCTGGATCGCCAACAAGCTGGCCGCCGTCGACTTCGCCGGTGGCACCGCGGTGCACATCAACGCCGGCATCGCCGCGCTCGCCCTGGTCCTCGTCGTCGGCAAGCGGACCGGCTGGCCGCGGCAGGCCCGCCCCAACAGCCTGCCGCTGGTCGCCCTCGGTGCCGGCATCCTGTGGTTCGGGTGGTTCGGCTTCAACGGCGGCTCGGCGCTCGCGGCGGGCAACAGCGCCTCGGTCGTCATGCTCAACACCTTCAACGCCACCTGCACGGCGATCCTGGCCTGGCTGGTCGTGGAGAGGCTGCGCGACGGGCACGCCACGACACTGGGCGGGATGTCCGGTGCCATCGCCGGCCTGGTCGCGATCACGCCCGCCTGTGGCGCGGTCACCCCGCTGGGCGCGCTCGCGGTGGGCGCCGTCGCCGGTGTGATCTGCCCGCTGGCCATCGCGCTGAAGTACCGCTTCGGCTACGACGACGCGCTCGACGTCGTCGGCGTCCACCTCGTCGGCGGCATCGTCGGCACCCTGCTGGTCGGCCTCTTCGGCTCGGCCGAGGCGCCGAGCGGCCGCGACGGCCTCTTCTACGGCGGCGGCCTCGAACTGCTGGGCGTGCAGGCCGTGGCCGCGGCGGCGGTCATCGGCTACGGCTTCGTCGTCTCGCTGCTGATCGCGCTCGCGGTGCACAAGACGATGGGGCTGCGCCTGTCGCCGGAGTCGGAGGCGAAGGGCATCGACCTCGACCAGCACGCAGAGGTCGCCTACGACCTGGAGGGCACCGTGCAGACGCCGGGCACCTCGCCGACCCCGCAGGCGGTCATCGCCTCGGCCGAGCGGCTGGTGGCCACCTCCGCCGCCGAGGGCCGGCCGACGAGCTGATCCACTGCGACGACGAGGGGCCGGCACCGCGGGGTGCCGGCCCCTTCGTCGTGGGTGCCTCGCGCCGAGGTCAGGCCAGGTGGCCGTAGGCGGTGACGGCGAGGAACCGGATCGGCAGCTCGACGAGCTCGGCCGGGCCGTGCGGGCCCTCCCCGTCGAGGACCAGGGAGTCACCCGGGCGCATCTCGTACCGCGCCCGCCCGTGGCCGTAGACCATCACGCCGTCGAGCATGTAGAGGAACTCGGTGCCCGGGTGCTGGAACAGCGGGAAGACCTCGCTGGCCTCGGTGAGCGTCACCAGCAGCGGCTCGAGCCGCTTGTGCTCGCCGCGGAGCGCGCCCAGCAGCTGGTAGAGGTGGCCGACGTTGCTGCCGCGACGCGCGATCTGTGCGCCGTGCCCGGCCGGGGTGTGCACCGCCTCCCGCTGGGCGTCCAGGCCGCGGAACAGGGCGGTGACCGGGACGGCGAGCGCCTCGGCCAGCCGGGCGAGGCTGGACAGGCTGCACGAGGTCTGGGCGTTCTCGATCTTGGACAGCATCGCCTTGCTCATGCCGGTCAGCCGCGCCAGCTCGGCCAGTGAGATGCCCTTGGCCAGCCGCAGCTCGCGGACCCGCATCGCGATGACGTCCTCGAGATGACCGCTGGGGGTCTCCTCGCGGGGGGTGCTCTCGGGCACCGGCATGGCCTCCACGCGGCCGAGCATAGGTGCGGTGAGGGGTGCCGAACGGCGATGCCGCGAGAACGTAACTGCCGGGTAACCCGTCGGGGTGTCCACCGTCCCTACCGTCTGTCCACCACCAGTGGACGACCTCCGGAGCGGACATGGCCACCAGCGCGACCCGTATCGGACACGTGAGCGGAGCCTTCCGCGACCTGCCGCGGATGGCGGACCCGGGCACCCGCGCCTACATCGGCGACGCCTTCGCCAACCCGGGCGGGGCCGAGATCTGCAGCGGCTTCTTCGAGCTGTTCGCGGGCGCACCGCTGGACTACGAGTACACCTACGACGAGATGAAGGTCGTCGTCGAGGGCGAGTTCCACCTCACCGACCTCGACAGCGGCCAGCAGGTCGTGGCCGGCCCGAAGGACGTGCTGTTCTTCCCGAAGGGCTCGCGGATCCGCTTCGAGACGCCGGATCGGGCGCTGGGTTTCTACACCGGCCACCGCTCCTTCGCGCCCTGACGGCCGTGGGAGCGGAGCACACCAGCGTGCCGCGCTGGGACGCCGAGTGGCCGGCGCCGGACCCGGCGGCCCGCGCGCTGCTGCTGGTCGGCTTCGGTGGGCGGGGTTGCGCGATCACCACCGCCTGGGCCGCGGACGTCCCGGCCGGCCGCCCGGTCGAGGTGCTGGCCGCCGACGACGCGGACGAGCAGGTGCTGGCCTTCCTGCGGGCCCGGATCGGCGGGGCCCGGGTGGGGTGGCGGCTGATGCTGGCCGGCCCGGAGATCGACGTCCTGGCTGCCCGTGCGGTCGCGATGCAGGCGGGGGTGCTGGACGCGGAGATCCGGTGCGCGGTCACCAGCACCGAGCGCAAGCGGGTGTTCTGCCCGCACTGCCGCACGACGACGGAGACGACGGCGCCCCTGGCGGGGGAGACCCCGTGCGACGGCTGCGGACGCCGGCTGCACGTCTACGCCCACGTCTCTCGCCGCGCCGGTGCGTACCTGGGCTTCATGGCCGACGCCGAGGAGGTGGCGTGACCGCGACCCTGCCCTCTCCGGCTGCCGTGCGCGCGGACGACGACCGGCTGCTGCTCGAGGTGGCCGCGCTCGCCGACGCGGCGCCCGGTGTCCGCACCCTCGTGCTGCGCCGTCCCGGGGGAGGGCCGCTGCCTGCGTACCCGCCGGGCAGCCACGTCGTCCTCGACTGCGGGGACCGGCGCAACGCCTACTCGCTGACCGGCGACGGCTCGGCGTCGGAGGAGTACCGGGTGTCGGTGCTGCTGTGCCCCGAGGGGGACGGCGGCTCGGCGTTCGTGCACCGTCTCCGGGTGGGGGACGTCGTGACCGCCTCGCGGCCGCGGAGCGCGTTCGCGCCGGTGTCGACGGCGCGGCACCACCTGCTGGTCGCCGGCGGCATCGGGATCACGCCGATGCTGTCGCACGCCCGTGCGGCGGTGCGCTGGAAGCGCTCGTTCGAGCTGCTCTACGGGCACCGGCCGGGTGCCGGCGCGCACCTGGCCGAGCTGCGCGAGCTGTGCGGCGACCGGCTGGCCGCGCACGCGTCGACGGCGGACATGCTGGCCGCGGTGCGTGCGGCGCTGGCCGACCGGCCCCTGGGCACGCACGTCTACGTGTGCGGCCCGGCGCCGCTGATCGCCTTCGTGGAGGAGACCGCGGCCGAGCTGGGCTGGCCGGGGGAGCGGGTGCACGTCGAGCGGTTCTCGGCCGCCGACCTCGACCCGGGCTCGCCGTTCACCGCGTGGCTGGCGCGGTCGGGGGTGCGGGTGCCGGTGCCGTCGGGAACCAGCCTGCTCTCCGCGCTCGAGGAGGCCGGGGTCGCGGTGCCGAACCTGTGCCGCCAGGGCGTCTGCGGCGAGTGCCGCGTGCCGGTGCGCGCCGGCACGCCGCTGCACCGCGACCTGTACCTGTCCGAGACCGAGCGCGCTGCCGGCGACGCGGTCATGTGCTGCGTCTCCCGCAGCGTCGACGACGAGCTGGAGCTGGACCTGTGACCATCGCCCTGTCCCCGCGGGTCGCCCGCTTCCCGTTCCCCTTCGCCACCGACAGCTACCGGTACTCGACCAACGTCGAGCCCGCGCGCCGATCGGCGGCGACGGTGGCCGGTGAGTGGGGCGCCGGCGTGCTCGACGTGGACGACGACTACGCCGTCGAGCTCGCGGTGCGCCGCGCGGTGCTCGCCGCCGATCCGACCCGCTGCCAGGAGTTGCCGCACATGCGGGTGGCCTCGTGGGACGCACTGACCACGCTGCTGCCCGAGCTGGCGGCCACGTGCCCCGGCACTGCCCTGCACCGGGACGGCGAGCGGTGGACGTGGCGCAACGCCGTCCTCGGCACCGAGCGCAGCTTCACCGTCGGGGACGACGCCTCGCTGCCGGAGGGGCCGCTGGCGTTGCTGGGCAGCCAGATCCAGGAGGACGTCGTGCTGCTCGACCAGCGCGAGGGTGCGCTGTGGGCCGACGCCGGGCTGGTGACCTTCGCGGCCGACTGGTCGATGGGGTTCGACGTCGGGATGCGCTTCCTGGAGGTGCACGGGCCGGTGCCGCGGGTGCACGAGGCCGGGGTGGTGCAGCGGGCGGAGCAGTTCCTCATGCGGCTGCAGTCGGGGCAGGAGTACCGGCGGACCAACTGGACGATGACCGTCGACCGCAGGCTGGACACCTCCACCGAGACCTACGCCGAGTGGGGCCGCGACCGGCGGCTGGTCGTCGACGACCCGGCACTGCCCGACCGGCTGCACCTGCGGGTGGAGGTGCAGCACCTGATCAGGCTCGGCGTCTCGAACGCCATCTGCTTCCTGGTGCGCACCCACCTTCTCTCGCTGCGCGAGCTGGCCACCGTGCCGGAGTGGCGGCAGCGGTTCGCGGCCGTGCTCGCCGAGCTGCCCGACGACATGGCCGACTACAAGGGCCTGACCCGCTTCCGCGGCCCGGCCGTCGCCTGGCTCGTCGCCGGCTGACGACGGCACAAGTCAGCTTCCGGCGAGATGGGTCAGGACCAGGGCCGGATAAGGTAGCCGGTCGACGCGCGGCAGGGGCGACGATTCCCGCAACTCAGTTGAGGGGCGAGGGGTCGGGGTGCTGAGGAACGGACATGGGGAGAGGACCGCCAGGCTCTGCGGTTCGAGGAGCCGTGGCCATGTGCAATGCCAACCCGAACACGAGGACGACAGCAAGGGCGGGCAGACGCTCGTCGCTGACAGCCTGGTCCTGCTGCTCGGCGATGATGGCGAGCAAATCCTTCGCGACCCATCCATTCACCACCTGCTGTTGCGGCGCGCCCTCCGTGCGCGCCTCGTTGAGCTCGTACTCCGCGAGGGCCCGGCTGACGTCGCTCGAGGAACCACTCGAGTCGTCCGGGGCCATCACGAACCAGATGACGACGGCAGCTACCGCCAAGACCGCTGCGCCGATACGACGGACAAGTAGCACGAGCGCTCCTATTGCGGGGGTCGGCGGTCAATCTCCGACAGTGAACCGAGTCGTTCCGGTTATCGGCAGAGCTGTGCGCTGTTCGCCTCGAGAGGCCAACCGGCGCTCACGCGGCTCGGCGACCCCATGGCGCCAGAGCGAGGCTGAAAGTGCTCCGGAGTCGGTTCGACTAGCCGAGCCCCCGACGGTTCCGCGAGAACCACTGGAGTGGCGATCGTCCCTAAGCGGTCCACTAAGGGACACGCCCCCCACGCTCGCCCAGGTCAGGCCTGTCGCATCAGCAGTTCGACTCGTGCAGCCAGGGCGTTCCATGTGATGCCCTCTTGCTGCTCGATGGCGAGAGGGTGTTCGGTCGGCTCGACCTCGATGTGCGGGCGGAAGCCGACCGGCTGGGTATGGACCATCGTCCGCACGTTGTGCGTCGGTTCGGGGTAGGTCGGCAGTTCAGTGGACAGCCACCCAAACATGGCGGGCGTCGTCTCGCGTCCGGCCTTGTCCCACTCCTCGCCCAGCCGCCAGAAGTTCTCCTCGCTCAGCGACGCCCACACCCCCCACTCGAAGTGCTGCTCGTGTCCCACAATCGGGATCCGGATCAGGCCGCGGACGAAGAAGTACTCGCCGTGGATGACGCACGCGTCACTGGTCAGTTCGCAGTCCTCAAGCCCCGCCAAGTCCGGCGACCACGCCTCCGGCGCGGGGAAGTGGAACGACAAGGGCATCTCGGAGTGCCAGGCACCGCAGCCGGAGCACGGAAATCCCGAGACACCGCCGAGGTGCTGTGAGGTCGTCACGCAAGGGACCGTACGTTCCGCCCGGCACAGCGCGGCAAAGGACGCGCCCACGCCTGCGCCCGTCCCGGGGGACCCTGCTAGCCCTGAGCGGCCACTCAGGGACACCGGCCTGCTGGCAAGCTGAGCGGCGATGGACGTCGCCGTGCTCGAAAGCAACCATGCTGACGCAGTGACCCGAAAGGCCATGCGCAGGTTGTGGGACCGGGCGTTCGGCGACCGCTTCGACGACCATGCCGCGGACCACGCCTACGGCGGTGTGCACGTGCTGGTACGTGACGGCGGCCACCTCATCGGCCATGCCAGCGCTGTCCCTCGGTCGATCAGGTTCGGCGACCAGCCATGGCGCACTGTCGGGTACGTCGAAGCCGTGTGTACTGAGCCTGAGCGCCAGGGGCAGGGTGTCGGCAGGCTGGTCATGCAGCGGCTGCACGAGGAGATTGCGTCTCGTTGGGTGGCCGCCCTTCTCTCGACCGGACGCGCGACCGGCTTTTACAAGAAGCTCGGTTGGCAGCCGTGGCTCGGGCCTACGTACACGCAGACACGGGAAGGAGTCGCCCCCGACGGGCATGAGGGGCTCATGGTGTTGAGCTGCGATCACTCCGTCGCCTTGGACCGGACGCTGACAGTGACCTGCCAGCACCGGCCAGGGGACGTCTGGTAGTCGCGACTGGCGCACCGGCCCCTCCGCCGAGTGTCCCCAAGGCCGCCTTCTGGGGGAGTCCGAGACGGGCAGTCAGCTCGATGCCATCTCCCTCATGAGTCGTACTCGTCGCCGGCTGTATCCGCGGGCAGGCAGTCATCGGGGGAAAAGGCCGCTGGGATCGCCGGCCGGCCCAACACCCGGGCCCGGCGATCCGCCAGGCATGGCGCGCGATGACTTCGATCGGTCCGTGGGCAGGCTCGCCGCCCGCCTCCCGTCGGTCAGAACGGGGGCGGGTCGTCGAACGCCGGTGCTGTGGCGCGGTGTGGGGGTTCGTCCGCGTGCACCCGCCAGCCGGGTGGGCGGGTGGTGCGGGTGACGCCGCCGGGAGTGGTCACCGAGAGGACCCCGTCGGGGGTCATCGCGTATCGCCAGCCGGTCGCGTGGGTCTTGAGCCGGTGGTGCCGGCGGCACAGACAGCAGAGATTGGCGCAGTCGGTCGGGCCGCCGTCGCCGTGCGGAGCGACGTGGTCGAGGTCCGCCCACGCAGCGCGGCCCGCGCAGCCGGGATGGCGGCAGGTGCGGTCGCGCGTCCGGACGAAGCTTTCCTGGGCCGGGCTGTGGCGGTAGCGGTCGACCGGCGCAGGGCGGTCGAGCACCGCGCAGCCGCAGCCGCAGTCGCCGTCGGGGTGGGCCCGGCACCCGCGACGGACGAGCCGCTCCAGTTCGGGGCGGGTGACCGTGGCGCGCAGAGCGCCGGTCGCCGGGTCGGTCAGTGCGATGTCCAGGCTTCCGCCGGTCGGCGCCTGCAGGCCGCCGGGGCAGAGTGAGTCGAGCTGGGTGAGCAGGTCGCGGAGCTGGCCGGCGGTGATCGGGTGGCCGTCCACCTCGCCGGGCTCCACGGGTGCGGGACGAACGCCGGGCGGCAGGACCTCCGCCGGGTGGTCGCAGTCGGGCCCCGCGAGGGTGGGCAGCGGGGCGATGACGGTGACGTGGGCCGAGACGGAGGACTCCCCGCCGTCCCCGGAACGCAGCACGGCGTCGGCGAGGAAGGCGGCGCGCAGCATCCCTACAGGCCGCAGGTCACCGGCGAGCTTGGCGCCGCGGGCCCGGGCGCCGACGGCGGCATGCACGGCCGCTGCGTCGGCCGCCGGCAGGAAGACACGCAGCTCGGCCATGCCGTCCTCGGCCGAGTGCACGGTGACGTCGGCCGCGCGCTCGGCCCGTGCGCGGCGGCGCTCGCCGGCAGAGGCGTCGCGGCCCATCAGCTCGCGGCGGAGGAGACCCCGCAGCGTCCGCACCGACGACTCCGCAGCCTGGGGGAGCGCCGCGGCCTCGACCTCGGCGACCACCGCAGGGTCGGTGTCGCGCGCAGGCCAGCCGAGCTGGGCGGCGAAGGTCCGCGCCCGGGACCAGTCGAGCACGCCGTCGGCCAGCGCGGCCCAGGTGGTCGGCAGCTTCTCGACGAGGGTGTGGGAGTGCTCGGTCAGCACCGTTGCGGCGGTCCGGGAGCAGTTGAGCACCAGTGCCAGCTCGTCGGGGAAGAACTCGCTCACCCCGGGCAGCTGCTCGTCCACGCCGTTGCGCGCCCACTCCGGGGCTGCGGCGCCCGGAGTCCCGGGGCGTCGGTCGTCGCCGTCGGTGCGGTCACGGGCCAGGCCGACGACCAGCTCTGCCTTGTAGGCGGCCAGCGCACTCTCCGCCCGGACGACGCGCTGCAGCTCCCGGGTCTTCTGCTCGGGAGTCAGCCGGTCGACGTCCACGAGGTCGCCCAGCCGGACCGGCCGGAACGCGAAGCCGGAGTCGACCTCCTCGGCCAACCATCGGGACAGGTTGTCGGGGACGACCGTCACCGCGACACCGGCACCCCCGCTCTCGGACACACCCCGAAAGTAGTGCGGGGGTACGACAGTTTCCGCAGGTCAGAGCCCGGAAGTGGAGGGGGAAGGGCGCCACGAGAGTGGACGGGGAGCAGTAGCGGCAGGAGCGGTGGGGCTCGACGCAACACGAATTCCCTCGCGAGGTAACGCCCGTGAAACGCGAGCGGCGTCTACTCCTATGCGACAGAGGTTCACGTCAGTGAACAGCTACTCCGGAGGTTCCCGTGTCGCTCACCGCCGCCCGTCCCGACGCTCCGCCGGTGCCCGAGCAGGTCCCGGCGCCCGGCCGCGGCCCGAACGGCGCCGCCGCCGGGCAGCCCGACCTGGCCACCCGTGCGCGCGCCGACGGCGTCGAGTTCATCCTCGCGCTGTTCGTCGACCTCACCGGCAAGCCGTGCGCCAAGCTCGTCCCGATCCAGGCGGTCGAGGAGCTGCAGACCGAGGGGGTCGGTTTCGCCGGCTACGCCGTCGGCGCCATGGGGCAGGAGCCGAAGGACCCCGACCTGATGGCCATCCCCGACCCGACGTCCTACATGCCGGTGCCCTTCCTCCGGCCGGGGCTGGCGATCGTGCACTGCGACCCGCACGTCGAGGGCGTGCCCTGGCCCTACGCCCCGCGGGTGATCCTCCGGGAGCAGCTGGCGAAGGCCGCCGAGCTGGGGCTGGAGCTCAAGGTCGGCGCCGAGGTCGAGTACTTCCTCGTCGAGCGCGGCCCCGACGGCGCACTCCGCCCGGCCGACGCGAAGGACACCGCCGAGCGCCCCTGCTACGACGCCCGCGGGCTCACCCGCATGTACGAGCACCTCACCGCCGTCTCCAAGGCGATCAACTCGCTGGGCTGGGGCAACTACGCCAACGACCACGAGGACGGCAACGGGCAGTTCGAGCAGAACTTCGCCTACGCCGACGCCCTGACCACCGCCGACCGCGTCGTCACCCTCCGGTACCTGCTCTCGGTCATGGCCGAGGAGCGCGGCATGACCGCGACCTTCATGCCCAAGCCGTTCACCGACCGCACCGGCAGCGGCCTGCACATGCACCTGAGCCTGTGGCGGGACGGCGCCCCGGCCTTCCCCGACGCCGACGACGCCCGCGGCCTGGGCCTCTCGCCGCTGGCCTACTCGTTCGTCGCCGGACTCCTCGACCACGCCTGCGGGATGCAGGCGGTGCTGGCCCCCACGGTCAACTCCTACAAGCGCACCGGCGCCACCTCCACCCGCTCGGGCGCCACCTGGTCCCCGCGCCAGGCCACCTACGGCGGCAACGACCGCACCCACCTGCTGCGTGTGCCCGACGGCAACCGCGTCGAGCTGCGCGGCGGCGACGGCTCGGCCAACCCCTACCTCGCCGCCGCGGCCGCGCTCGCCGCCGGCCTGGACGGCATCCGGCGCAACCTCGACCCGGGCGACCCCGGCGCCAACCGGAGCGACCCCCTCCCGCCGACCCTCCTGCACGCCGTCGAGCAGCTCGAGGCCGACGCCGTCGTCGCCGGCGCGCTCGACGCCGCCGGACCCGGCGTGAGCAGCTACTTCGCCGGGCTCAAGCGCGACGAGTTCTTCGAGTGGCACGGCCAGGTGTCCAGCTGGGAGGTCGACCGATACGTCACCGCCTTCTGACCCGCACCCCCGACCCGCCTACCGAAAGGAACACCCACCCATGTGCGGGATCGTCGGGCTCCACCTGCGGGAGCCCTCCCTGTACCCCCGGCTCGGCGAGCTGCTGACCGGGATGCTCTGCCAGGTCACCGAGCGCGGCCCGGACTCCGCCGGCGTCGCCGTCTACGGCGACCCCCGCTGGTCCCCGGCCGGCTCCGCGTCGGTCTCCCTCCTGCCCGGGACGACGACCCCCGAGCAGGTGGCGACGGCGCTGCGGACCGCCCTCCCGCACGCCGCGGTGGTCGACGCCGGCCAGACGCTGGTCGTGCACGCGCCCGTCGAGGTCGACACCCTCGTCGCCGCCGTCCGCACCGCCCTGCCCGACCTGCTGGTCATCGGCTCCGGTGAGGAGGTCGCCGTCCTCAAGGGCGTGGGCCACCCGCAGGCGCTGGCGGCGGAGTTCGGGCTGGCGCAGGCGCAGGGCTGGCAGGGGGTCGCGCACACCCGGATGGCGACCGAGTCCGCCGTCACCCCGGCGCACTGCCACCCCTTCTCCGTCGGCACCGACCAGTGCCTCGTGCACAACGGCTCGTTCGCCAACCACGCGACGATCCGCCGCGAGCTGGTCGCCGCCGGTGCCGTCTTCGACTCCGACAACGACTCCGAGGTCGGCGCCCGGTTCGTCGCCGCCCAGCTCGCCGCCGGCTACGACCTGGAGAAGTCGCTGAAGCTGCTCCTGGAGCGGTTCGACGGCTTCTACACGCTGCTGGTCTCCACCAAGGACAGCTTCGCCGTCGTCCGCGACGCGATCGCCTGCAAGCCCGCCGTCGTGGCCGAGACCCCCGAGTGGGTCGCGATGGCGTCGGAGTACCGCGCCCTCGCCGGTCTGCCCGGCATCGAACACGCCCGCATCTTCGAACCCGAGCCGGAAGAGGTCTACGCATGGCAGCGCTGAGCGACGTCCTGATGGAGGCCCCGGTCCGCCCGGAACCGGCCGTCGTCGATCTCGCGGTCTCCGACGTCCGGCAGCTGAACGCCGCGCTGCACGAGCCCGACGTGGCCGAGAAGGCGCCGTCCTGGCGGGTCATCCACCCCGACGGGCGGCACAGCATCGCCGTCGGCCTGGACGCCGAGGTGTCGGTGGAGATCGACGGCCACGTCGGCTACTACTGCGCCGGCATGAACAAGTCCGCCACCGTGACCGTCAACGGCAACGCCGGGGTCGGGGTGGCCGAGAACATGATGAGTGGCACGGTCCGGGTTCGCGGCAACGCCTCCCAGTCCGCCGGCGCCACCGCCCACGGCGGGCTGCTCGTCGTGGAGGGGTCCGCCGCCGCGCGGTGCGGCATCTCCATGAAGGGCGTGGACATCGTCGTCGGCGGCGACGTCGGGCACATGAGCGCCTTCATGGGCCAGGCCGGCCGGCTCGTCGTCTGCGGGGACGCCGGCGACGCGCTCGGTGACTCCCTCTACGAGGCCCGCATCTACGTGCAGGGCTCGGTGAAGTCCCTCGGCGCCGACTGCGTCGAGAAGGAGATGCGACCCGAGCACCTCGCCGAGCTCGCCGAACTGCTCGCCGCCGCCGGCATGGCGGTCGATCCCGCCGGCTTCCGCCGGTACGGCTCGGCCCGGCAGCTCTACAACTTCCACGTCGACAACGCCTCGGCGTACTGAGGAGACGACCATGCTCCGTGAGTCAGCCACCTTCGACCGCGCCGCCATCGCCGACATCCAGCGCGCGGCCGAGACCGGCATCTACGACATCCGCGGCGGCGGGGCCAAGCGCCGCGTCCCGCACTTCGACGACCTGCTGTTCCTCGGCGCGAGCATGTCCCGCTACCCGCTCGAGGGGTACCGGGAGCGGTGCGACACCGATGTCGTCCTCGGTGACCGCAACGCCACCTACCCGCTGCACCTCGCCACCCCGGTCACCATCGCCGGGATGAGCTTCGGCGCCCTCTCCGGCCGGGCAAAGGAGGCCCTCGGCCGCGGTGCCAGCGAGGTCGGGACGTCCACCACCACCGGCGACGGCGGGATGACGCCGGAGGAGCGGGGCCAGTCCAAGCACCTCGTCTACCAGTACCTGCCGTCGCGCTACGGGATGAACCCCGACCACCTGCGCATGGCCGACGCCATCGAGGTCGTCCTCGGCCAGGGCGCCAAGCCCGGCGGCGGCGGCATGCTGCTCGGCCAGAAGATCACCGAGCGGGTCGCCGGCATGCGCACCCTGCCGATGGGCGTCGACCAGCGCAGCGCCTGCCGGCACCCGGACTGGACCGGCCCGGACGACCTGGAGATCAAGATCCGCGAACTGCGGGAGATCACCGATTGGGAGAAGCCGGTCTACGTCAAGATCGGCGCCAGCCGCACCTACTACGACGTGAAGCTCGCGGCCAAGGCCGGTGCCGACGTCATCGTGCTCGACGGCATGCAAGGCGGCACCGCCGCGACGCAGGACGTCTTCATCGAGCACGTCGGCATCCCCACCATGGCCGCCCTGCCGCAGGCGGTGCAGGCGCTGCAGGAGGAGGGCCTGCACCGGAAGGTGCAGCTCATCGTCTCCGGCGGCATCCGCAACGGCGCCGACCTCGCCAAGTGCATGGCCCTGGGTGCCGACGCCGTGGCGATCGGCACCGCGGCGCTCATCGCCCTGGGCGACAACTCGCCGCACCTGGACGAGGAGTACCGAAAGCTCGGCTCGGCGGCCGGCTTCTACGACGACTGGCAGGCCGGCCAGGACCCCGCGGGCATCACCACCCAGGATCCGGAGCTCGCCGACCGGCTCGACCCGGTCGTCGGCGGCCGCCGGCTGGCCAACTTCATCCGCGTCATGACCATGGAGGCGCAGGTGATCGCCCGGGCCTGCGGCAAGGCGCACCTGCACTCGCTGGAGCCCGAGGACCTCGTCGCGCTCACCATCGAGGCGGCCGCCATGGCCCGGGTGCCGCTGGCGGGGACGTCGTGGATCCCGGGACAGCCGCTGTGACGGGCGGGGTGACCAGCGCCGACGTCGTCGTCGTCGGGGGCGGACTCGAGGGCACCGCCACGGCCTGGGCGCTGGCGCAGCGCGGCGTGACCGACGTCGTCGTCTGCGAGCGGGAGACCGTCGGCTCCGGAGGGACCGGGAAGTCCAGCGGCGTGGTGCGCTGCCACTACGGCGTCTCCTCGCTGGCCGCGATGGCCAACGCCGGCCTCGAGGTCTTCGAGCACGCGGAGGAGCTGCTGGGGGAGGACGTCGGCTTCACGCAGACCGGCTACGTCGTCGGTGTCGGGCCGGAGAACGTCGAGGCGCTGCGAGCCAGCCTGGCCAACCAGCGCGCCCTGGGCGTGCGGACCGAGGAGATCGACCGGACCGAGGTCGCCCGGCTGTGGCCGGCAGCGGACCTCGACGACTTCGCTGCCTTCGGCTGGGAACCGCGCGGTGGCTACGGGGATGCCTACCGAACGGCGCAGGCCTTCGCCGCCGCGGCCCGGCGGGCCGGGGTGCGGATCCGGCAGGGGACGCCGGTGGCCGAGGTACTGGGCGACGGCGGCCGCGCGACCGGGGTGCGGCTGACCGACGGCTCCACGATCGCGGCGGGGACGGTCGTCGTGGCGGCCGGCCCCTGGTCGGTCGCGCTGCTCGCGCCGCTGGGCATCGATCTGCCGGTCCGCGTACACCGCGAGGCGATCGTGCTGCTCGACCCGGGCACGGACCTCGGGCCCGTGCCGGTCTTCTCCGACCTGGTCTCGCTGCAGTACATCCGGGCCGAGGGCGGGGGGCAGCTGCTGTTCGGCAACAGCGACCTCTCGGTGCCCGAGCCCGCCGACCCGGACGCCTACCTGAACCGGGCCACCGACGACTTCCTCGAGATGGCGGTGGGCAAGATCGCGCACCGCTTCCCGGGACTGGAGGACGCCTCGGTCAGCGGCACGTACGCCGGCTGCTACGACGTGACGCCGGACTTCAACCCGGTCATCTCCGAGACCCCGGTCGACGGGCTGGTGGTCGCGGCCGGGTTCAGCGGGCACGGTTTCAAGATCTCGCCCGCGGTCGGCCGGCTGGTGGCCGATCTCGTCGTCGACGGCAAGAGCTCGGACCCCGACGTCCCGGAGTCGGACTTCCGGCTCTCCCGGTTCGCCGAGGGGCACCTGCTCACCAGCCCGTTCCCCTACGTCGGCGCGGGCGAGATGCGCTGACGGGTCTGGACGACCGGGCGGGGGAGCGACAGGCTGGCGGCATGGCCGATCCCCGGTACGCGATCCCGCTGGACGAGTTCGTCGACGGGGCCCGCGTGGCCCGCGACGAACAGGTCGAGGTGCAGGCGCAGCCCGTCGTCCCGGCGCCGGCGCGCGGGGAGCCGCTGCCCTACGGCGACGGGATGACCGGGGACGCCGACGGCGACTGACGCCTCACCAGCCGCGCGGCAGTTCCGTCCGGTCCCGCTTCGTCCAGCCCAGCGCGGCGGCCGCCCCGGCGAGCAGTACGCCGATCACGGCGAGCCAGACCAGCCCCTTGAGGACGGCGAGAAAGGCGCCCAGCAGGCTGAGCGCCAGCCAGATCACCAGCAGCCAGCCGAGCAGGCGCAGCACGGGGACTCCTCGGGTCGGGTGCCGTTGCGCCGTCCAGCCTAGGTGCTGCAACGCACAGGTCGAAGGAGCCGTTGCCGGGTAGGGAGACCAGATGCGCACCGACGAGGTCCAGGGCGCCGCGGAGCTGGCCCGGCTGACGCTGCGGGGTGGCGCCACCCGGGTCCGGGAGGTGCACGAGGGCATCGCCGACCGCGTCTTCGGGGCCGTCGGGCCCGTCGGCCGGCCGGTCAAGGTCTGGCACGACGCCGTCGCCGGGCTGAGCTACGCGGGCGTGGGCCTGGCACTGGGGCTGGGTGCGCGGGCCGTGGGCCGCGCGGCCGCGCGCCGGGCCAGCGGCCGGGACCTCGACGAGGAACGCCGCGGCCGGCTGGTGCTCGGCGTGCTGAACGGGGCGCACGGGGACCTCGTGCAGCGCTCGGCTCCCGGGCTGGACCTGGGCATGACGGTGCGGGTGGCCGGCCGCGCCGTCCCCCTGGACGCGGAATCGCTGCGCACGGCGTTCCCGGCGGCGAGCGGCGGGATCGTGGTGTTCCTGCACGGCCTGACCGAGACCGAGGACTCCTGGAGCTACGGCGCCGAGAAGCACCACGGGCGGCCCGACGTCACCTACGGCACCCTGCTGCAGGCCGACCTCGGGCTCACCCCGGTGTACCTGCGCTACAACACCGGGCTGCACATCTCCGACAACGGGCGGGCGCTGGCCGCGCTGCTGGAGGAGCTGGTGAGCGCGTGGCCGGAGGAGGTGCAGGACCTGGTCCTGATCGGCCACTCCATGGGCGGGCTGGTCGCCCGCAGCGCCCTGCACCAGGCCGGTGGCGGGACGACGGAGGCGCAGGCCTGGACGCACCTGGTGCGCGACACCGTCACCCTCGGCGCCCCGCACCTCGGCGCCCCGCTGGAGCGCGGGGTGCACCGGCTCTCTGTGCAGCTGGCCCGGCTGCCCGAGACCCGCCCGCTGGCCCGGGTGTTGTCGCTGCGCAGCGTGGGCATCAAGGACCTCCGCCACGGTGCGCTGGTCGAGGACGACTGGACCGGTCGCGACCTCGACGCCCCGACGTCGGAGCTCCCCACGCAGGTGCCGCTGCACGACGGCGCCCGGCACTTCGTCGTCATGGCGACGCTGAGCCGCAACCCGGAGGGGCGGGCCGCCGACTGGTTCGGCGACCTGCTGGTGCCGCCGCGCAGCGCCCTCGGCGACACCGGGGACGACGACCGGCTGGCGTTCCCCGCCGACCACGTCCAGCGCCTCGGCGGGCTGCACCACTTCGGCCTGCTGGACCACCCCCGGGTGTACGCGCACATCCGGCGCTGGTTGCTGGACCGCCCGGAGGGCCCGCGGCCGGCCGCACCCGAGGGGCCGGCGGACGGCTGACCGGGCGATCTCTCCGCGCGGCGTGACCTCCGGGGAACGCGGCCGTTGTCCTGCACGGAACAGCCGCCGTCCTCCAGCGCGCCGAGGGAGCAGCATGGTCGAGCACCAGCAGAACCTCCTCCAGCGACTCATCAGCCGGCGGGTGGGCGCCGCGATGGAGCCGAACCCGCCCAACGAGACGCTCATGCGGCTCCAGCAGCCGGTCTACGACCTGCTGAACACCTGGTATTTCCGGCTCGAGATCGACGGCTGGGAGAACGTGCCCGACCGCACCTGCCTCGTGGTCGGGGTGCACTCCGGCGGTGCGCTCACCATGGACGCCTGGACGCTGGTCAACGCCTGGCACACCCACTTCGAGGGTCGCCGTCCGCTGCACGGCACCGCCCACGACGTGCTCATGGCCGCCCCCGGCCTGGGCGACTACTTCCGCGCGGTGGGCGTGATCGCGGCGAACCGGGAGGCCGTCGGCGCCGCGCTGGAGCAGGGCGAGGACGTCGTCGTCTGGCCCGGTGGGGAGGTGGACGCCATGCGCAGCTGGCGCAAGCGCGACGTCGCCACGCTCGGCGGGCGGACCGGCTTCGTCAAGCAGGCGATCCGCTCCGGGGTGCCGATCGTGCCGGTGGCCACCGTCGGTGGGCACGACACCGTCTTCGTCGTCTCCGAGGGCAGGTGGCTGGCCAACGCCATCGACAAGCTCACCGGCCTCAAGTCGACGCTGCGCGGGGCCAACCTGCCGATCATCGCCGGCTTCCCGTTCCCGCTGGCGGTCGAGATCCTGCCGGCGCACGTCCCGCTGCCGGCGAAGATCCGCACCGAGCTGCTCGAGCCGATCGAGGTCGACGACGACCCGGAGCGCGCCGACGACCAGGCCTACGTGCAGAAGATCTACGACCAGGTGGAGGCCCAGATCCAGGCCGGGATGGATCGGCTCGCCGCCAAGCGGACGCTGCCCGTGCTCGGATGACCGCCCGGCGCGGGTTCACCCCGAGGGGGGATGTGCCGTTCGACCCGCGGTGACGATGCCTTCCGGGTGAGCTCTCCGGTCCTCCCGCAGCACGACAGCGCCGTCCCTCCCGTGCGCGGGTACGGCGCGGCGGGCCTCGGGCGGCCGACCGGCGCGCGCGACGGCGTGCCGGCGCCGGAGAGCCCCGTCCGGGTCGCCGTGGTGCGCGCCGTGGCGCTCGCGGCGGTGCTGGCCACTCTCGCCTACCTCGCCTGGCGGGTGCTCGCGACCCTGCCCGAGGGCGCCGCACTGTGGATCGGCCTGCCGTTCCTCGCGCTGGAGCTCTACGGCGGCGTCGGCCTGGTCCTGTTCGTCATCTCGACGTGGAAC
The DNA here is from genome assembly GCF_054051075.1 of Blastococcus sp. SYSU DS0617. Lineage (NCBI taxonomy): Bacteria > Bacillati > Actinomycetota > Actinomycetes > Geodermatophilales > Geodermatophilaceae > Blastococcus > Blastococcus sp. SYSU DS0617. The sequence goes on along the minus strand of NZ_JBJHAO010000006.1, from coordinate 120,846 downwards.
GTCGCGCCGGCCGCCGTCCCGGTCACGCGCCCGGGGACGGCGCCGTCGGTCACGGTGCTCATCGCTACGTACAACGAGCACCTCGACGTGCTCCTGCCCACGGTCGCCGCCTGCCTGGCGATGGAGGGCGACCACGAGACGTGGGTGCTCGACGACGGGGACCGCCTCGAGGTCGAGGAGATGGTCACCGCGCTGGGCGCCCGGTACGTCAGTCGCCCCGAGCACGCCCACGCGAAGGCCGGGAACCTCAACCACGCGCTGGCCCTGGTGGAGACCGACCTGATCGCGGTGTTCGACGCCGACCACGTGCCCGAGCCGCAGTTCCTCACCCGCACGCTGCCCTACTTCGCCGACGAGCGGGTGGCGCTGGTCCAGACGCCGCAGCACTTCTACAACACGAGCTCCTTCGAGCACCTGCGCCCGGGCGACGACCTGCACGAGGAGGCGCTGTTCTACCGGGTCATCCAGCCGGGCAAGCACCACGCCGGTGCCGCGTTCTGGTGCGGCACGAACGCCGTCCTGCGCGCCGAGGCGCTGCGCAGCATCGGCGGGGTGGCGACGGAGTCGCTCACCGAGGACTTCCACACCACGATGAAGCTGCACCGCGCCGGCTGGCGGAGCGCGTACCACAACGAGGTGCTCGCCCGGGGTCTGGCGGCCGGCAGCCCGGACGCCTTCTACGCGCAGCGGCGCCGGTGGGGCCGGGGCTCGATGCAGGTGCTGCGGCACGACAACCCGCTCACCGCCTCCGGGCTCACGCTGCGACAGCGGCTGGGCTACGTCTACTCGCTGTCGGCGTGGTTCGACTCCTGGCGCACCCTGGGCCTCGCGCTCGTGCCGGTCGCCGTCCTGGTCACCGGTCTGTTCCCGGTGCACGCGCCGCCGCTGCAGTTCGCGGTCATGGCGGGCGTGCCGTTCCTGCTGCAGCAGGTGGCGCTCACGCTGGTGTCGCGAGGCTTCGCCCCGGCGCGGTTCTCCCTGCTGTTCGAGGTCGTGCGGCTGCCGTCCAACCTGGCCGCCACCCTCACGCTGGTGCGCCGCGGGACCGGTCGCTTCGCCGTCACGGCCAAGGGGCGCACCGGAGAGGAGCGCACCCGCGCCCGGGTGCCGGGGGTGCTGCTCGTACTGGCCGCGGTCCTCGGGAGCGCTCTGCTGTACACGGCGGCGAGCGTCGCCGGCTGGACGCCGACGGAGCACGGTGGCGGCGCGGCGACGCTCATCCCCGTCTTCTGGGTCGGCACCACCCTGGGCTTCGTGCTGGCCGGTATCCGGCGGATCCGCGACCCGCGCTTCTCCGCCGAGCGCCGCGAGGGACACCGGTTCCCCGCCGCGCTGCCGGCCGTCGTCGACGGGGCCCCCGCCCGGCTGGTCGACGTCTCCCTGGGCGGTGCGCAGGTGCGCGTCCGGGGGGTCGGCGCCGCGATCGGGGACGAGGTGGAACTGGCCATCCGGGTGCCCGACCGCGCCGCGCACGTGGTGTTCCGGGCCACCGTCCGCTCGCGGGTGGACGACGTCCACCGGCTGCAGTTCGTCGGGCGCCAGTGGGCCGAGCTGGCCGCGCTGTCTGCCACGGCGTTCGGCGCCGGTGCCGCGCGGTGGGCGGCTGCCGCGGTTGTGCCGTCCGTCCGTGGGGACCGGCCGGTCCCCACGGGACGCGTCCCCGCCGCCCGCGTCCATCCCGACGCCGTGGCGATGGCCATGCGCAGCCCCGTGGTGGTACCGCCGGACGGCACTCCGCGCCCGGGGGACACCCAGCCGATCCCGCGGCTGACACCGGAGCTGGAGCGCGCACTGGCCGTCATCCGCGGCTGACCTCACCTCGCCACGGACGGCCGGGACCGGCAGGGTGGGTGCTCCACGACGACGGACGGAGCGGTCATGGCAGCGCGGTACGAGTACAAGGTCGAGGAGATCCGCGAGGGGATGATCGGCGGCAAGATGTCGGGCGGGAAGCTGGAGAAGGTGCTCAACCAGCACGCCCGCGAGGGATGGCAGCTCAAGGCGATCACGTCGGTCGAGGTGAAGGGCCGCATCGGCCCGGGCGGTGTCGACGGCGTGCTGGTGACCTTCGAGCGGCCGGTGGCGTGACGTCCCGCCGGTGAACCCCGAGCAGTGGCTGGCCGAGCACCGGGCCGGCGCGTCCACCCAGGAGGCGCTGGCCTGCTTCGACGCGCTCGACGCCGTGGCGCCGTCGGCCATGCTCGGGCGCTGGCGGGGGAGCGGGCTGCCCACCGGGTCGGCGCTGGACGGGCTGCTCGAGGCCTACGGCTGGTACGGCAAGGAGTTCCTCGACGGCGAGCGGGTGCACCCGCTGCTGTTCAGCACCCGCTCCGGCCCGCGGCCGGTCGACCCGGCCCTGGTGCCGATCGGGGTGCTGCGCGACCGGCCGGCGCTGGCGCACTCGCGGGCGGCACGCACCGCGTTCCGCCTCGTCCGCCCGCTGGTGACGACGTCGAAGCCGCGGGCCCGGCTGCGGTCGGTCGAGCACCGCGGCGTGCTGACCGCTGCCATGGTCTACGACGCGCTGCCGATCATCGACGTCTTCCGCTGGGTGTCCGACGACGTGCGGCTGGGTCTCGTGGACCTGCGCGGACTGCCCGCGCCGTTCTTCTTCGTGCTCAGGCGGGAGCGCTGACCCCGAGCTCGGCGAGCAGGCCGCGGATCCGCTGCTCGATCTCGTCGCGGATCGGCCGCACCGACTCCACGCCCTTGCCGGCCGGGTCCTCCAGCGCCCAGTCCAGGTAGCGCTTGCCCGGGAAGATCGGGCAGGCGTCACCGCAGCCCATGGTGATCACGACGTCGGAGGCCTCGACGGCGTCGGTCGTGAGCACCTTGGGCCGCTGGTCGGAGATGTCGATGCCGACCTCGGCCATCGCCTGCACCGCGGACGGGTTCACCTGGTCGCCGGGCACGGAGCCGGCCGACCGGACCTCGACGGCGTCGCCGGCCAGGTGCCGCAGCCAGCCGGCGGCCATCTGCGAGCGGCCGGCGTTGTGCACGCAGACGAACAGCACGCTGGGACGGTCGCTCACGGATTCTCCTTCGTCGGGGGGCTCACTCGGCCAACGCCGAGGGTAGGGCGGGCACCGCGGCGGGCCGGTGCTCCCGGCTCCACGCCTGGGCCGCCATCTGCACGGCGTCCCAGGGTGACCCCAGGGGCGGGGTGTAGGCCAGGTCGAGATCGGCCATCCCCTCCACCGTCATGGCGTGGAACAGGGCTGTCGCGAAGACGTCGGCGCGCTTGGCGACCTCGCTGCCGAGCCGGCCGACCAGCTGTGCACCCAGCAGCCGGCCGGTGTCGGCGTCGGCGGTGACCCGGATCGTGATCGGCTGCGCGCCGGGGTAGTAGGCCTTGTGGTCGTCCGGGCTGGTCTGCGTGGTGACCGGCCGGAAGCCGGCGGCGGCCGCCTCGTGCTCGAGCAGCCCGGTGCGGGCGGCGACCAGGTCGAACACCTTGACCACCTGCGTACCGACGCTGCCGGCGAAGCGGGCGTGCCCGCCCACGGCGTTGGCCCCGGCGACGCGGCCCTGCTTGTGCGCGGTGGTGCCCAGTGGCAGGTAGGTGGTCCCCAGCAGGCGGTGGTGGGTGACCACGCAGTCCCCGGCCGCCCAGACGTGCGGCAGGCCGGTGGCCATCCTGTCGTCCACGACCACCGCGCCCGCGGCGCCGGTCGTCGCACCGGCGTCCACCAGGAGCCGCACGTCGGGGCGGACACCGGCGACGACGACCACCAGGTCGAAGGAGCGGTCCGGCAGGCCACCGACGGCGGTGACGGCGATCCGTGCGTCGTCGGCCCGGGTCAGTCCGGTGACGGTGGTGCCGGTGAGCACCTCGACCCCGTGGGCGTCCATCTCGGCGCGGACCAGGGCGCCGAGTTCGGGGTCCACGGTGGCCAGGACCTCGGCCGGGCGCTGCGCCACGGTGGTGGCGATGCCACGCGCGGCGAGCGCCTCGGCCATCTCCACGCCGATGTAGCCGGCTCCCACGATGAGTGCCGAGCGGACCGGACGGTCGGTGAGGCTCGCCATCAGCGCATGGGTGTCGCCGATGGTGTGCAGCAGGTGCACGCCGTCCGCCGGGCCCAGGCCGTCCGTGCCCCCGAGGCCGGCGACGGCCGGCAGCGCAGGACGGGCGCCGGTACCCACGACCAGCTCGTCGTAGGGCAGCAGCAGCTCGGTCCCGTCGGGCCCGGTCACCGCGAGACGCTGCCCGGCGACGTCGATCCGGGTGGCCCGGGTGTCGATTCGCAGCGTCAGGCCGGCCGCCTCGAGGTCGGCGTACGTGCGGTGCGCGAGCGACTGCCAGCGCTGCACCTCACCCGAGACGTGGTACGGGATGCCGCAGATCGAGAAGTTGGGATAGGCGTCGGCCACGACGACGGTGACCTCCGCGGAGGGGTCGAGCTCGCGGGCGCGGAGACCGGCGGAGATGCCGGCGTCGCTGCCGCCGACGACGACGAGGCGACGGCTCATGCAGCGAGCTCGGCGAGCAGCCCCCGCACGCGGGTCTCGATGTCCGCGGCGATGGCGTCCACTGTCGCCCGGTCCTCGCCGGCCGGGTCGGCGACGGCCCAGTCCAGGTAGCGCTTGCCCGGGTAGACGGGGCAGGCGTCCCCGCAGCCCATGGTGATCACCACGTCGGCGGCCTGGACGACGTCGTCGGTCAGGGGCTTGGGGAACGCGTCGGTGACCACCATCCCGCGCGCGCTGAGCACGTCGAGGACGACGGGGTCGACGGTGTCGGCCGGCATGGATCCGGCCGACCGGACGTGCACCCGACCCTCGGAGAAGTGCTCGACCATGGCCGCGGCCATCTGCGAGCGACCGGCGTTCTGCACGCAGATGAACAGCACCTCGGGCGCGTCCTTGGACAGCACCCCCTTGGCCTGGGCGAGCGCCGTGAGCCGCGAGGTCGCGAAGCGGCAGGCCAGCACCGGCAGGTGGGTCTTCACCCGGGCGGTGCGCCCCAGCGCGGCGTAGGACTCGAACACCATCCGCTCGACGGTCTCCGCGTTCACCATGCCCGCGAAGCGCGCGGAGAGGTCCTCCACGTGGCGCTCGAGCAGCAGGTTCGGGTCCAGCAGCTCGGGCATGCCGCGCGGGTCGGTCCGGGTCATCGTGCTGCTCCTTCGGAGATGCGAGCCGGAACCGTCGGGTCGCCGGGGAACCAGCGGCGGGCGGCCCACAGCGAGACGTAGACCAGGGCGACGAGCACCGGCACCTCGATCAGCGGGCCGACGACCCCGGCCAGGGCCTGCCCGCTGGTGACGCCGAACGTGCCGATCGCGACGGCGATGGCGAGTTCGAAGTTGTTGCCCGCGGCGGTGAAGGCCAGCGTCGCGGTCTTGGCGTAGCCCAGGCCCAGCCGCATGCCGAGCAGGAACGAGCCGCCGAACATCAGCACGAAGTAGGCCAGCAGGGGCAGCGCGATGCGCGCGACGTCCCAGGGGTTCGAGGTGATGGCGTCGCCCTGCAGCGCGAAGAGCATGACGATGGTGAACAGCAGGCCGTAGAGGGCGACCGGGCCGATGCGCGGCAGGAACCGCTCCTCGTACCAGACCCGCCCCTTGGCCCGCTCGCCCAGTGTGCGGGTGAGGAAGCCGGCGACGAGCGGGATGCCGAGGAAGACCAGGACCGAGACGACGATCGCCCAGAAGCTGAACTCCGCCGACGTCGTCGACAGGCCGAGCCAGCCGGGCAGCACCTGCAGGTAGAACCAGCCGAGCGCGGCGAACGCGACGATCTGGAACACCGAGTTGATCGCCACGAGCACGGCACCTGCCTCGCGGTCGCCGCAGGACAGGTCGTTCCAGATCAGCACCATCGCGATGCAGCGCGCCAGGCCCACGATGATCAGGCCGGTCCGGTACTCGGGGAGGTCGGGCAGCAGCAGCCAGGCCAGGGCGAACATCAGCGCCGGCCCGAGCACCCAGTTGAGGACCAGGCTGGCGACCAGGAGCTTCCGGTCACCGGTGACCCGGTCGAGCTCGGAGTACCGCACCTTGGCCAGCACCGGGTACATCATCAGCAGCAGCCCGACGGCGATCGGCAGGCTGACGTCGCCGACCTCGACGGCGCTCAGGGCGTCGTCCAGACCCGGCACCCAGCGGCCCAGGGCGAGCCCGAGGGCCATCGCGGCGACGATCCAGACCGGCAGGAACCGGTCCAGCGTGGAGAGCTTCTGCAGGACCGGGGCGTCGGCAGGGACGTCGGCCCGGGCGGTCTCGCGGACGGCGTCGCTCATGCGGGGGCCAGCGCGGAGGTCGAGAAGAGGCTGGCGACGGCGGTCAGCGCCTCGGGGCGGACCGCGTAGTAGACCCACACCCCGCGCTTGTCGCGGTCGAGCAGGCCGGCGGAGTGCAGCACCTTGAGGTGGTGGCTGATCGTCGCCTGGGTGAGGTCGAAGGCGTCGTTCAGGTCGCAGACGCAGGCCTCACCGGTCGCGCTGGAGGCGATCAGGCTGACCAGCCGGAGCCGCACCGGATCGGCCAGTGCCTTGAGCAGCGGGGCCACCTGCTCGGCCTGCTCGGCGGACATCGCCGTGCCGGACAGCGGCGTGCAGCACGCCAGGCCGGGGTCGCTCATCGGGTCTCCTCGCGTCGGGACATCGGTCGCCATCGTAACGACGCACATCGTATTGACAAGCATCGATGTGGGGTGTTCATTCTGCGTTCAGACATCGACGCCCGTCGATGTCTTGCTCCTGAGGAGGCCCCCGTGTCCCGTGTGCAGCTCGCCCTCCGCGTCGCCGACCTCGACGCCGCCGTCGCGTTCTACTCCCGGCTCTTCGACACCGAGCCCGCCAAGCGCCGTCCCGGCTACGCCAACTTCGCCGTCGCCGAGCCGCCCCTGAAGCTGGTGCTGCTCGAGGGGGCGGCCGGCGAGTCCACCCGCATGGACCACCTGGGCGTCGAGGTGTCCTCCACCGACGAGGTCGCCGCCGCGACGAACCGGCTGGCCGAGGCCGGGCTGGCCACGCGGGTCGAGGACGACACCACCTGCTGCTACGCCGTCCAGGACAAGGTGTGGGTGACCGGACCGGGCGGCGAGCCGTGGGAGGTCTACACCGTCACCGGCGACGCGCGGCCGGACCTGGAGGGGAAGACCGCCGCCGAGCTGTCCGAGGTGGCCGGCGACGGCTCCTGCTGCCGCCCCGAGGGTGCCGACACCGACGCCCGCCTCGCCGCGTCCTGCTGCTGAACCGGTCGAGTGCTACGAACTCGTGGTGATCAGGCGCTGATCACCACGAGTTCGCAGTGTTCGAGGAGGCGCGATGGAGCTCGACGAGGTGGCCGACGAGCTCTACGAGGTGCCGCCCGAGGGCTTCGTCGAGCTGCGGAAGACCCGCCAGGACGCCGCCAAGGCCGACGGTGACAAGGCCCTGGCCAAGGAGATCGGCGCGCTGCCCAAGCCCTCGGCCGCCGCGTGGGCGTGCAACCTGCTGGTCCGGGAGCACCGCGAGGAGATCGAGAACCTGGTCGAGCTGGGCGACCTGCTGCGCGAGGCGCAGGAGAACCTGGCCGGTGACCAGCTGCGCGCGCTCGACGTGCAGCGCCGGCAGCTGGTCACCGCCCTGACCCGCCAGGCGAGAGGCCTGGCCGCCGGTCGCGGCCACCCGGTCAGCACGGCCGTGGCCACGCAGGTCGAGGAGACGCTGCGCGCCGCCATGGCCGACCCGGACGCCGGACGGGCGCTGCTGACCGGCCGGCTCACCTCGCCGATGTCCTACAGCGGCCTGGGGACGACGGTGTCGAAGCCCGATCTCCGCCTGGTGCACCCGGCACCGAGGGTGGGACGCAGCGCGGCACGCGAGAAGCCTGCGGCACCGACGAAGGAGCCGGGGGAGTCGGCCGCCGACCGCCGGGCCCGCGAGCAGGAGGACCGCCGGCGCGCCGCGGAGGAGAAGCGGCGTCGCGAGCTGGCCGAGGCCCGTGCCGCGGCGGAGGAGGCCGAGGCCGCCGCCGGGGAGGCGGAGGCCGTCCTGGAGGAGCAGCGGCAGCGGACCGACGAGCTCGCCGCCCGCCGCACCGAGCTGCAGGAGCGGGTGGACGAGCTCGCCGACCAGCTGGCCGACGCCGAGCGCGCGGCGGCCGAGGCCGCGACCGCGCTGAAGCGGGAGGAGCGCCGCCGCGCGGCCGCGGAGCGGGAGGCGGCCGAGGCGGCGGAGGCCCGCGACCGCGCCGCCGCGCACCTCGCCGCCCTCGGCGACGGCTGATCCCCGCCGGCCCGTCCACGAGATCCGCGCCCTCGGGGCCTCCCGCTGCCGGGAGGCCCCGACCGGGCAGGTCTCGTCGAGGCGTCAGCCCATCGTCTTCTGACCGTCCAGGGACTCCCGCAGGATGTCGGCGTGCCCGGCGTGCTGGGCGGTCTCCGCGGCGATGTGCAGGAACGTCCGCCGCACCGAGCGCTGGGCTCCCGGTGCGAACCAGGGTGCCTCCGGCAGCGGGAAGGCGGCGTCCAGGTCCAGGGTGCGCACCAGCTCGTCGGTGCGGGCGGCCACCTCCTCGTACTCGGCGAGGACGCCCGCCAGCGTCTCGCCGGGCAGCAGCCGGTGGCCGTCGGCCCACTCGGCGTAGCCGGCCTCGTCCTGCGGTGCGGCCATCGCCTCGGGCCCCTCGACGGCGAAGCGTGCCCAGCCCGCCTCGGTCCTGGCGACGTGCTTGATCAGGCCGCCGAGGGTGAGCTCGCTGACCGTCGTCCGCCGGCGGGCCTGCTCGTCGGTCAGGCCCTGGACGGTGAAGCGGAGGAAGTGCCGGTGGGCCTGCAGCAGCTCCAGCAGGTCCGCGCGCTCGGTGGTCAGGGTGGAGGTGGTCATCGGGATGCCTTCCGGTCGGCTGGTTCGGTCACTCACGACGCTAGGAGGGATCGGTGACAGATCCTGACCGCGATGGACAAGACTTTCGACCCGTGACCGGACCGGGGAACCGCACGCTGCGACTGCTCTCGCTGCTGCAGCAGCGCCGCCACTGGGCCGGTGGTGAGCTGGCCGGGCGCCTGGGGATCTCGCTGCGCACCCTCCGGCGCGACGTCGAGCGGCTGCGCGAGATCGGCTACCCGGTCGACGCCCAGCCGGGGGTCGACGGCGGATACCGGCTGGCCCCGGGCGCCTCCCTGCCGCCCCTCGTGCTGGACGACGACGAGGCGGTGGCCCTGACCGTCGGCCTGCAGGCGGCCGCGCAGAGCGCCGTCGCCGGGATGGCCGAGGCGTCGGTCCGGGCGCTCACCACCGTCGTCCAGGTGCTCCCCGCTCGGCTCCGGCGCCGGGCCGAGGCGCTGGGCGCCATGACCGTGCCCGCCCCGGGAGGGGCCGCGGGGGCCGTGGTCGACCCACAGGTGCTCGTCGCCGCCGCGGCCGCCTGCCGCGACACCGAACGGCTGGAGTTCTCCTACACGGCCGCGGACGGCGCCCGCACCGAGCGGCTGACCGAGCCCTTCCGGCTCGTCGCCATGGGACGCCGGTGGTACCTGGTCGCCTACGACCTCGGCCGGGGCGACTGGCGCAGCTTCCGGCTCGACCGGCTCACCGCGCCGCGCGGAACCGGGCAGCGCTTCGCCCCGCGGCCCCTCCCTGCCGAGGACGCCGCCGCCTTCGTCCGCCGCGGGACCGACGCCCGGTCGGCGGCGCACGTGGTGGAGGCGCTGGTGCAGGCCTCCGCCGTCGACGTCCAGCGGCGGATCGGACCCTGGGCGACGGTGACCGGGCAGGGCGACGGGCGGTGCCTGCTGCGCATGGAGACCTACGACCTCACCTGGGCGGCGCTCGCGCTCGGCAGCGTCGAGGCGGAGTTCACCGTGCTCGGCCCGCCCGCGCTGCGGGACCTGCTGGCGGAGTGGTCCGCCCGGTTCGACCGTGCCGGGCAGCGGCCGGCGGCGCCACCGGTCAGCCGGCCGGCTTCGAACGTCGGCCCGCCCGCCGCGACATGAGCCGGTAGCCGGCGAGCAGGGCGGCGTTGCCCAGCAGCAGCCAGAGCCCGAGCAGGACCGCGGTCGCCAGTGCCGTGGGCCCGTAGCGCTGGGTGAAGTCGGCGAACTCCAGGTAGACCAGGTAGCCCGCGGTGGTCAGGGTGACGAGGCCGACCGCGGTGGCGGCGCCGACGGCGACGTCGTGCCAGCGGGTCTCGCGGAGCTCGAACAGGCCGTAGACGAGCGCGATGAGCAGGCCCAGGACCGTGACGGCGCCCAGCCCCAGCGCGAGCTGCAGCCATCCACCGGCGCCCAGCAGCCGGGGGGCGAGGTACAGCGTCGCGAGGCCGGAGAAGACCGCGAAGGGCAGGGCCGCGATCACCACCAGGGCCAGCAGCCGTCCCTTCCATCCCCGGATGCGCCGCTCGGCCTCCGGCGCGATGTCGCTGAACGCCCGGGCGAGCGCGGCACCGTAGGTGGTGGCCGGCCAGATCGCCGCCACCGCGGCCAGGGGGCCGGTCTGGGCGGCCACGTCGATCAGTGCGCGCAGGATGTCGGCGACCGGCAGGTCGTCCGGAGCCCGGCTGGACACCTCGGCGCCCAGGTCCGCCAGGCTCTCCTCGTCCACGAACCACCCGGCGATCCAGAACCCGAGCAGCACCATCGGTGGCAGCGAGATCATCGCGTAGAACGCGAGGCTGGAACTGGTGGTCACGAACTCCGGACTGCGCAGCCACGCCAGCAACCGGCGCGCCGGCTCCGGCACCCGCTCGTAGGCACGGCCCAGCCGGTCGCGGACGGTGCGGACACGTCGCCGCACGCGCGGCAACCGGCGGTCCTCGTCCATCCGTGCCCGCGCTACCCGGGCGCGGGGGCCCGGTAACCGTCCCGGTCAGCCGGCCCGGTGACCGTCCCGCTCAGCCGCAGGAGGGACCGTCCTCCTCCGGGCGCGCGATGGGCTCGGTCGGCGGGGTCTCGTCGCTCACCTCCGGGCGATCCGCGTCGACGGTGCGGCCGAACTGCTGGGTGGCCCACGTCGATCCGTCCGGAGCGCAGAACACCCCGACGCCCAGCCGGTTCCACCCCGGGTTCAGCACGTTCACCCGGTGCCCGTCCGAGCGCATCCATCCCACGTGGGCGACGCCCGCGGGCACCGGGCCGGAGGCGGTGAAGACGTTCTCCCCGATACCGGCGAACCCCTCCAGGTCGTCCCGGTCCAGCAGCGACCGGATGTCCTGGTGCTCGAGGACGCCGGTCCCGGCCATCGCCTCGCTCCAGTCGGCGGCGACCTCGGCGAGGGCGTCGTCCCACGCCACCGGTTGCAGCCCGCGGGCCTCCCGCTCGGCGTTGACCCGGTCGAAGAGGGCGCGCGCCATGCGTTCCTCGGCCGGACCGTCCGCGGCGTCGTCGGGCGGTGTGCCGGGCGCCGGGGCGGTGGCGACCGAACCCGGTGAGCCCCCGCCCTCGACCACGACGCAGCCGGACGCCGGGACGAGGGCGAGGAGCAGGGCCAGCAGGAGGGGTCGGGTCCGGGGCATGCCGCATCCCTACCCCGCTCCCGGTCCGCACCCACGCGCGATCTGCGGGTCCGCCCGCCCCTCGCTAGCGTCGCCGCATGGGCGACAACCCGCGGATCGCGATCGTCACCGGCTCGGAGTCGGGGATCGGGCGGGCCACCGCCGTGGCCCTCGCCGAGCAGGGCTGCGACGTCGGCATCACCTGGTACCGCGAGCAGGCGGACGCGGAGGCCACCGCGGAGCAGGTGCGCGCGCTGGGCCGGCGCGCGGAGGTGCGGCACCTGGACCTGACCCGGCTGCCGGGGGCCGCCGACGTCGTCGACGACCTCGCCGAGGCCCTCGGCGGGGTCGACGTCCTGGTCAACGACGCCGGCACCGGGCACCGCACCCCGCTGCTGGAGCTGGACCTGGACACCTGGCGGGAGGTGCTCGCCACCGACCTCGACGGCGCGTTCCTGTGCCTGCAGCGGGCCGCCCGCCGGATGGTGGCCGCCGGCCGGGGCGGGCGGATCGTGAACATCACCAGCGTCCACGAGCACGCGCCGCGGGTGGGCGCAGCCGCCTACTGCGCCGCCAAGGGTGGTCTGGGCCTGCTCACCAAGGTGGCCGCCCTGGAGCTGGCCGAGCACGGCATCACCGTGAACGCCGTCGCGCCCGGCGAGATCGCGACCGCCATGACCGGGCAGGAGGACGAGGACCCGACCGCTCCCGGGCACGACCGGCCCGGAGTGCCGCTGGGCCGCCCCGGCGACGCACGCGAGGTCGCGGCCGTCGTGGCCTTCCTCGCCTCGCCCGCGGCCGGGTACGTCACCGGCGCGTCCTGGGCGGTGGACGGCGGCATGCTCGAGATGGGCCCGATGGCCGGCTCGCACCTCGAGACCGGCCGGTGGCGCGCCGTCGAGTCCTGACGGGCCGGGATCAGCCCGCCCGGCGGCCCGAGCGCTTGCGGGTGTAGAGGTCCTCGTCGGCGCGCTGCAGCACGCCGGCCAGCGTGTCGCCCGGCTCGAGCGTGGCCAGGCCGACCGACCACCGGAAGTCGTGCGTCTCCTCCAGCCGGGCGAGGAGCTCGTGGGCGCCGCGTTCGTCGGTGGCGGGCAGGCACAGCACGAACTCGTCCCCGCCGTAGCGCCCGAGCAGGTCGGCCTGGCGCAGCCGGCTGGTCCAGCCCGCGGCCAGCTCGCGGAGCAGCGCGTCGCCGGCGCCGTGCCCGTCCCGGTCGTTGACCGTCTTGAAGTCGTCGAGGTCCAGGATGGCGATGCTCAGCGGCTCTCCGCTGCGCAGGGCGCCGGCCAGGTGGCGGGACGCCTCGTCCTCCCACGCGCGTCTATTGGCGACGCCGGTGAGCGGATCGGTGTCGGCGGCGTTGCGCAGCCGGCGGGCCAGCCTGCCCTGGGCCTCGGCCAGCGCGAGGACCGTGACGACCAGCGCCAGCCACGGCTGGAGGAAGCCCGACGGCTCCGCGGCCGCGGCGCCGGCACTGGCCGCGACGACCAGCAGGCCGGCGTGCACGCGCACCGCCGGCAGAGCCAGGACGTGCGCGGCGTAGAGCGCGACGGCGATCAGCGCCGGGCCGAGCCCCACGACGCCGACGGGGGTGGCCGAGCGCCAGGCGAGCACGCCGATGAGCACGGACAGGAGGGCCAGCGCCGCGTGGATCACCCAGGGGCGCAGGTCCCGGCCCAGCGCGGCGATGCCGGCGCCGACCACCAGACCGACGGCGCCCAGCGCCCAGAGCAGGCCGACGGGTGTGCCGGGATCGATCGGCCGGACCGCGCCCGCGAAGCAGAGCGCTCCGCTGACGAGGTAGAGCGCCGCCAGGAGCGTTGCCGCCGGCGCCCTGCGTTCGCCATCCATGCCGCGCATCCTTCCGGTCTCGTGGGGGTCCCGGGTACATCTCCGCGGTGGGATGCCCCCGCCGGGGGAGGAGCGGACCGGCGTGCCGGGGATCCCACCCGGAGGAACGCCCCGACCCGCCGGAGGGTGCGGCGATGCCGGATCGGGTACCCGTTCCGCCGTCCGGACGGCGACGGAGGGGAGGGGCGATGCCCGAGGAGGAGGACCGGCGTCAGGTGCGCGCGCTCGCACGGCCGCTGAGGAACGCCGGTGACCTCGACCCACTGCTGGAGCGCATCGGGGGCGCGCGGATCGTCGCGGTGGGCGAGGCCAGCCACGGCACGCACGAGTACTACGCCTGGCGGGCCGCCCTGACCCGCCGGCTGATCGAGGAGCAGGGGTTCACGGTCGTCGCCGTCGAGGGGGACTGGCCCGACTGCTACCGGGTGAACCGGAGCGTGCGGCTGCTCCCGGGCGCGGACGAGGACCCGCGCGACGCGCTCGACGCCTTCGCCCGCTGGCCGACCTGGATGTGGGCCAACGACGACGTCGTCGACTTCTGCCGGTGGCTGCGCCGGTACAACGCCGACCGGGCCGACGGCGAGCGGGTCGGGTTCTACGGCCTGGACGTCTACAGCCTGTGGGACTCCATGCACGAGCTGATCGGCTGGCTGGAGCAGAACGAGCCCGACCACGTTCCCCAGGCGCGGCGCGCGCTGGCCTGCTTCGAGCCCTACGGCGAGGACGGCGCCGGGTACGCGTTCGCCTCCCGCTTCTCGCCCACGTCCTGCGAGGACGCCGCGGTCGAGGTGCTGCGCTCCCTGTGCGAGGACCGTGGACGGCGGGAGGCGGCGGAGGACCCCGAGGCCCGGTTCGCCGCCGAGCAGAACGCTGCGGTCGTGGTGGACGCCGAGCGCTACTACCGCGCGATGGTGCAGGGCTCCGCGGAGTCCTGGAACGTGCGGGACGAGCACATGGTCGACGTTCTCGACCGGCTCCTGGAGCACACCGGCGGCAAGGTGGTGGTGTGGGAGCACAACACCCACATCGGGGACGCCCGGGCGACGGACATGGCCCGCGGCGGCATGGTCAACGTCGGCCAGCTGCTGCGGGAACGGCACGGGACCGACGACGTCGTCCTCGTCGGGTTCGGCGGCCACCGCGGCGGGGTGATCGCCGGGGCCGAGTGGGGCGCGCAGATGGCGCGGATGTCCGTGCCCCCGGCGCGAGCGGGAAGCCTGGAGGCGCTGCTGCACGACGCCGTGGGGGAGGACTGCCTGGTCGTCGTGCCCGGAGGGGAGCGGCCCGACTGGCTGGACCGGCGGCTGGACCACCGCGCCATCGGGGTCGTGTACCGGCCGGAGCGGGAGAGGTGGGGGAACTACGTGCCGACGGTGCTCGGCGAGCGCTACGACGCGTTCCTCCACCTGGAGCAGACCTCCCCGCTCCAGCCCCTCCACCTCGAGCGGGCGGACGAGCACGTGCCGGTGGCCTCCGAGGCCGTGTGAGCGTGGACGGCCCGGTCACATGGATCGGGTCTCACCGGCCCGGTCGCCGTAGGCCGCCTCGACGCGCCCCTCCAAGGCGGCGGTGACGCGATCGCGGTGGTCGCGCACCGCCGCGACGTCCACCTCGTTGCGGTCGGGGGAGAGCTCGTCCGCGACGAGGTCGGCGGCCCGCGCGACCTCGGCCCGCTGCTCGTCGTCGCGGCAGGCCACGGCGACGTCCCGGAGCATGCGGAGCAACGCCAGCAGGACGGTGGGCTCCGAGCCGCCGAACCTGGCCAGTTGGCCGCAGGCCAGGTCGAGGTAGTAGCGCACGTCGCGGTCCGGCACGATCGCGCGGCCCACGCCGGCGTCGTCCTCGTGCAGGGTGGCGCCCAGGCGCCGGCCCATCAACCGGACCAGCAGGTCGGCCATGTGCCCGACCGCGGTGGCGGCCGTGACCGGGTCGTTGACCGACGGGGACATCGCCTTCACGGCGATGTCCTCGAGCTGGCGGAACCCGAAGGCGGCGTCCTGGTCGATGGTGCGCTCGTTGTTCAGCGCGACCGCGGCCCGGACGGCGTCGGACAGCTCCTCGACGCCGGTTCCCCAGACCGTGGCGATCGGCGTGCCGTGGGTGACCTGGTCGCCGGGCCGGACCTGGACACGGACGACGGCGTCGTGCCGCCGGGCGCCGGCGACGAGGGCGTCGACGTCGATCACCTCCACGAACCCGCTCCCGCGTGCGCTGACCAGCGTCCCCGCGGAGGCGTCCAGGTCCAGTTCGTCGGGGGACCGCTGCTGCCGGTCGTCGTAGGGGGCGTAGAAGTGCTCGATCGCGCGGCGGGCGTCGGTGTGGACCCGGGTCATCATCGTGTCGACCCGCAGCATGCGCACCATGTGGCTGACGAAGACCAGGAGCGCACCGAAGGACGCGAGGCCCAGCAGCGCCGCGACCAGGAGCACCAGGGTCGGCACCGGCTGGCTCTCGTTGACCCCGCGCAGCCCGGTCACCGCGAAGACGAAGGTCGCCGCCAGCGTCGAGAGCACCCGCTTGGTGACCGGATCGCGCACGAAGTCGCGGAGCAGCCGGGGCGAGAACTGCTGCGAGGCCAGCTGGAGCGCGACGATCGTGATGCTGAACGTCAGCGTGCTGATGGTGACCGCGGCCGTCGCCACGAGCTGGAGCAGGCTGCCG
The DNA here is from genome assembly GCF_054051075.1 of Blastococcus sp. SYSU DS0617. Taxonomy (NCBI): domain Bacteria; kingdom Bacillati; phylum Actinomycetota; class Actinomycetes; order Geodermatophilales; family Geodermatophilaceae; genus Blastococcus; species Blastococcus sp. SYSU DS0617. The sequence goes on along the minus strand of NZ_JBJHAO010000006.1, from coordinate 104,911 downwards.
GCCGCACTGGTGTCGCTGGGCCACAGGCCCGCGAGGAAGCCGTCGCGCGGTTCCACCTGGCCGAGGACCAGGCCCAGCACGGCGGCGATCACCCCCGTCACGGCCGGCCAGACCCACAACGGAGCTCGGGAACGGGCGGCGCTGCGTTGACCTCGGGCACTCGGCACGACGGCCGCCTACCCCCTCCGCCGCAGGTCAACCGGCGTGTCGCGACGCGTGCGCCCGGCCGCCGAGGGCACGGGCGGGCCGGTCAGGCGGAGTCGCGGTGGGTCATGTCCTCGTCGTCGGCGGCCGGGTCCTTGGGGCCGCCGGTCTTGGAGACCTCCCATCCGGCACCCAGCTGCTCGAGCGCCAGCCGGCCGTAGACCTGCTGCTGGGTGGCCACGCGCTGCGAGCGGCCGCGCCCCAGGAAGCTGATCAGCCAGTGGAACACCGTGGTGAACCGGCTCTTGAAGCCGACGATGTACATGAGGTGGACGACCAGCCACAGCACCCAGGCGATGAAGCCCTCGAACTTGAACTTCCCGATGTCGGCGACCGCGGAGAAGCGCGAGATCGTCGCCATCGACCCCTTGTCCTTGTACTTGAACGGGGCCTTGGGCTGCTTGCCCGCCTGCCGGCGCGTGATCGCGTCGGCGGCGTAGCGGCCACCCTGGATGGCGACCTGCGCGACGCCCGGCAGCTTGTCCAGCGCCATCATGTCGCCGACGACGTGCACCTCCGGGTGCCCGGGCAGGGTGAGGTCGGGCTGTACCGAGATCCGGCCGGCCCGGTCGACCTCGGCGCCGGACTGCTCGCCGAGGAGCCGGCCCAGCCCGGAGGCCTGGACCCCGGCCGCCCAGATCTTGGTGGCGGCGTCGATCCGGCGGACCTGGCCGTCGGAGTCCTTCACGTCGAGGCCGTCGGCGTCGACGTCGGTCACCATCGCGCCCAGCTGCACCTCGACGCCGATGCGGTTCAGGTGCCGGCGGGCGGCGTCGCCGAGCTTCTCGCCGAAGGACGGCAGCACGATCGGTGCCGCGTCCAGCAGGATGATGCGGGCCTGCGTCGGGTCGATGGTGCGGAAGTCGCGGCGCAGGGTGCGGCGGGCGAGCTCGGCGATCTGGCCGGCCATCTCCACGCCGGTCGGTCCGGCGCCGACGACGACGAACGTCATCAGCCGGTCGATCTCGGCCTGGTCGGTGGCCAGCTCGGCGAGCTCGAAGGCGCCGAAGATCCGGCCGCGCAGCTCGAGGGCGTCGTCGATGCTCTTCATGCCGGGGGCGAACTCGGCGAACTGGTCGTTGCCGAAGTAGGACTGACCGGCGCCGGCGGCGACGACGAGCTCGTCGTAGGGGTGCACGGTGGTGCGGCCCAGGATGGTGGAGGTCACCGTGCGGGCGGTCAGGTCGAGGTCGGTGACCTCGCCCAGGACGACGCGCGTGTTGTCCTGGTGCTTGAGGATCTCACGGGTGGCCGGGGCGATCTCGCCCTCGGAGAGGATGCCGGTGGCCACCTGGTAGAGCAGCGGCTGGAACAGGTGGTTCGCGGTCTTGCTGATCAGCGTCACGTCGACGGGGGCGCGCTTGAGCGCCTTGGCGGCGAACAGGCCGCCGAAGCCGGAGCCGATGATGACGACGCGGGGTCGGCCGCTGCCGTTCTCGCGTCCGGCGGGGGCACGCGTCGGTGAGGTCGTCATGCCCTCGATTCTCCCACCTGCGGCGCTCCCCGACCCGGTCGACCCCGGGCGATCCGAATTACACCGCGACCGCTCCCGGTGGCCGTCGTCGCGCCCGCCGGGTAGACCGCCGGAGTGACCTCTGCGCGGATCGTGGCCGTCCCGGGGCTCGGGCTGGATGCGCGGTCGTGGTCGGGCGTGCTCGGCCTGCTGCCGGCCGACGTCGTCGAGCTGCCCGGCATGGGCCGCCGGGAGCCGGTTCCGCCGCTGGAGACGCTCGCCGACGAGGTCCGGTCGCGGCTGGGTGCCGGTCCCGTGGTGCTGGTCGGGCACTCGCAGAGCTGCCAGGTGGTCGTGGCCGTGGCCGAGCGCGATCCGCGGGTCGCCGCCGTCGTCCTGCTGGGGCCGACGACGGATCCGCGGCTGCGGCGGGCCCGCGGGCTGGTCGCGGCCTGGGTGCGGACGGCGCTGCGGGAGCCCTGGTGGCAGGTGCCGCGGATCCTCGCGCAGTGGCTGCACACCGGGCCACCGGCGATGCGTGCGCTGTGGCGCCGGGCCGCACCCGATCGGATCGAGCGGCGGCTGTCCGGGGTGACGGTTCCCGTGATCGTGGTGCGCGGCACCCGGGACGCGCTGTGCTCCGCGGACTGGGCCGCGACCGTCGCCGCCGCGGCACCGCGCGGCCGGCTGGTCGAGATCCCGGGTGCGGCGCACATGACGCCGCAGACCCATCCCGCCGTGGTCGCCGACCTGCTCCGCGGCGAGATCGGCGATCCGGCCGACTCGCGGGCCCGCTGACCGGCGAGATCGGCGGTCCGGCCGACGTCCGGGGCCGCTACTGCCCGTCCGTGCGGCCGCGCACCTCCGCGTAGCGCTCGCGGACCCGCGACGCCGGCGGTGCCTCGAACGTCTGCGATCCCGGCTGCGGCCACTCCGGCGGGGCCTCCTCGCCCGACAGCGCCCACGCGGCCTGGCGGGCGGCGCCGTCCGCGACGTACTCGCCCGGCGGGGGCACCAGCACCGGGCGGCCGAAGATGCCGGGGGCCAGCTGCTGCACGGCGGGGGAGCGGGCGGCCCCGCCGACCATGAGCACCCGCTCGATCGACACCCCCTGCGCAGCCACGGCCTCGATGCCGTCGGCCAGGCCGCACAGCAGCCCCTCGACCGCTGCGCGCGCGAGGTGCGCCGGGGTGGAGGTGCGCAGCGTGAGGCCGTGCACCGAGCCGGTGGCGTGCGGCAGGTTCGGCGTCCGCTCGCCCTCCAGGTAGGGGACGAGCACCAGCCCGTCGGCTCCCGAGGGGGCGGAGAGGGCGAGCTCGGACAGCGCCGCGTGGTCGACGCCGAGCAGCGCGGCCGCCGCGTCCAGCACGCGGGCGGCGTTGAGCGTGGCGACCAGGGGCAGGTGGTTGCCGGTCGCGTCGGCGAACCCCGCGACGGTGCCGGTCACGTCGGCCACCGCGGTCGGGGTGACGGCGGAGACCACCCCGGAGGTGCCGAGGGAGACGACGACGTCGCCCGGGCGGGCGGCCAGTCCCAGCGCCGCGGCCGCGTTGTCGCCGGTGCCGGGGCCGAGGATCGCGTCCGCGCCCGCCAGCACCCCGACCTGCTCGGCCGGCCCGGCCACCCGGGGGACGGCCGGGCGGCGTCCGCGCATCGCCCGCTCCAGCAGGTCGAGCCGGTACTCGCCGGTGCGCGCCGACCAGTAGGCGGTACCGCTCGCGTCGCCCCGGTCGGTGGTCAGCGTGCCCAGCCCGCGGCCGGCCGAGATGCGCCAGCTCAGCCAGTCGTGCGGCAGGCACACCGCCGCGGTGCGGTCGGCGTTCGCCGGTTCCGCGTCGGCCAGCCAGCGCAGCTTGGTCGCGGTGAACGAGGCGACCGGCACCACCCCGACGGCGTCGGCCCAGGCCTGCCGCCCGGCCGTCTCGTCGCCGTTCCCCAGCTCGAGGGTCAGGTCGTGCGCGGCGTCGGCCGAGCGGACGTCGTTCCAGAGCAGCGCGTCGCGGACGACCTCGCCGTCCGCGTCCAGGCAGACCATGCCGTGCTGCTGGCCGCCGACCGCCAGCGCGGCGACGTCGTCGAGCCCGCCGGCCTCCTCCGCGGCCGCGGTGAAGGCGGCCTCCCAGGCGCTCGGCGGCACCTCGGTGCCCGGTGGGTGCGGCGCCCGGCCGCTGCGCACCAGCGCCCCGGTGTCGGCGTCGCGGACGACGACCTTGCATGCCTGCGTGGAGGTGTCGACGCCCGCGACGAGGCGCCGGGCCCCGCTCATCGGGGCCGCCGGGAGGACGTCACGGAGCGGACTGTAGCGCCGGTGACCTTGACCACACAGGGGTCGGGGCCTAATTTGTTGATCCGACCGACGAATTGCTCGCGACGGAGCGACAGGGGGCTGGGCCGTGACCGCTGCGCGTCCCGTTGCCCATGGCGTCGCCGGTCGCGGGGCGCCCGCCGACCAGGCCGCCGTCCGCCGCGGCAACCTCGGCCGGGTCCTGCGCCTCCTGCGGGACGAGGGGCCGCGCTCGCGGGCGCGGATCGCCGAGCAGACCGGCCTCAACAAGGCCACCGTGTCCAGCCTCGTCGCGGAGCTCGCCGATCGCGGCCTGGTCACCACCGGGGACGTCCACCGGGGCGGGTCCGTCGGCCGGCCGGGGCTGCTCGTCCAGCTCGACGGGCGGTCGGTCTGCGCGATCGGGGTGGAGCTCAACGTCGACTTCGTCGCGGTCCTGGTGCTCGACCTCCGCGGCGACGTCCTCCTCCAGCACCGGGAGGCCCTCGACGTCCCCGCGCTCGGCCCGGAGGCCACGCTCGACGAGGTGGCGCGGCTCGTGCAGCAGGCGCGGGACGCGGTGGAGGACGCCGTGCCCGTCGGGCTGACCGTCGCCGTCCCGGGCCTGGTCCGCAGCGTCGACGGCGTCGTCACCCTCGCGCCCAACCTCGGCTGGCGCGACGTGCCGGTGCTCGAGGAGCTGACCGCCCGCATCGGGCCGGGCTGCCCGGTGCGCGTGGAGAACGACGCCAACCTGTCGGCGATCGCGGAGTGGGCGTCGGGCCCCGAGGCGCGCACGCCCGATCTGGTCTACCTGACCGGTGAGGTCGGCGTCGGGGGCGGGCTGATCGTCGACGGGCGGCTGTTGCGCGGGACGGCGGGTCTCTCCGGGGAGGTCGGGCACACCCCGCTGGGCGACCCGGACGTCGTCTGCGGCTGCGGCCGGCGTGGCTGCTGGGAGACCGCGGTCGGCCTCGGCGCACTGCTGCGCGCCGCCGCGGATCCGGGCGACCCGGTGCGCGACGCCACCCGCGACCTGGAGCTCCGGCTGGCGGAGATCGCCGCCCGTGCCGAGGCAGGCGACCGGCGCACCCTCGACGCGCTGGCCCAGGTCGGCCGCGCGCTGGGCACGGGCGCCGCGGTGCTCATCAACCTGGTCAACCCCGCCGTCGTGCTGCTCGGTGGCTACTTCGCCGTCCTCGGGCGGTTCCTCGTCGAGCCCATGACCGCCGAGCTGCAGGACCGCGTGTTCGGGCCCGATCTCGCCGGCGCCCGGATCGTGCTCTCCGGCCTCGGCTTCACCGCGGCCGTCCGCGGCGGCGCGCACGTCGCCCTGGAGACCGTCTTCGACGACCCCACCCGCGTTCCGCCGCGCGCCGCCTGACCCCACACCCCAGACCGAACCGCTGCACACCCGGACGGAGATCCTCATGACCGACTACACCCCGACCAAGGACGACAGGTTCAGCTTCGGCCTCTGGACCGTGGGCTGGCAGGGCGTCGACGTCTTCGGCGGTGCCGTGCGCCCCCTCCTGGACCCGGTCGAGGCCGTGCACCGGCTGGCCGAGCTGGGTGCCGCCGCGGTCACCTTCCACGACGACGACCTGGTCCCCGACGACGCGACCCGCGACGCCACGCTCCGGCGCTTCACCGCCGCCCTGGAGGAGACGGGGATGGGCGTGGAGATGGCCACCACCAACCTCTTCGGGGCGCCGGTGTTCAAGGACGGCGGCTTCACCGCGAACGACCGCGCCGTCCGCCGCTACGCGATCGCCAAGGTGCTGCGCAACATCGACCTGGCCGCCGAGCTGGGCGCGCGGACCTACGTGCTGTGGGGTGGCCGGGAAGGCGCGGAGTCCGGTGGCAGCAAGGACGTCGCCGCCGCGCTGGACCGCTACAAGGAGGCCCTGGACCTCCTCTGCGCCTACGTCCGCGACCAGGGTTACGACATCCGGTTCGCTCTCGAGCCCAAGCCCAACGAGCCGCGCGGCGACATCCTGCTGCCCTCGATCGGTCACGCGCTCGCATTCATCGACGAGCTCGACGAGCCCGATCGCGTGGGCCTGAACCCGGAGGTCGGGCACGAGGAGATGGCCGGGCTCAACTTCGCGCAGGGCATCGCCCAGGCGCTGTGGCACGACAAGCTCTTCCACATCGACCTCAACGGCCAGCACGGCCCGCGCTTCGACCAGGACCTGCGCTTCGGGGCCGGCAACCTGCGCGGCGCCTTCTGGACCGTGGACACGATGCTGGGCTCGGGCACGGGCAAGGCCTACGACGGCTACGTCCACTTCGACTACAAGCCGCCGCGGACCGAGGACATCGAGGGCGTGTGGGAGACCGCGCGGGCCTGCATGCGCAACTACCTGATCCTGCGGGACAAGGTCCGGGCCTTCCGCGCCGACCCCGAGGTCGCGGCGGCGCTGGAGGCGGCCAAGGTCGCCGAGCTCGCCGTCCCGACCCTGGCCGACGGCGAGTCGCTCGACGTGCTCCGGAACGAGCCGCACGACCCGGTCGCCCTCGGCGAGCGCGGCCTGCAGTTCGAGCGGCTGGACCAGCTGGCGATGGAGCACCTGCTCGGCGTCCGCTGACGCGGGTGCGCTGACCGAGGGGCCGGGGAGGGCGTACCCCGGCCCCTCGCAGCCGTGCCCCGATCGGATGCGAGGGGATCTGCGAGCACGGCGCGCCGTGCCACTATGACGGCGTGGCGTCCACCTCCGCGTCGGCCGGCGCACTGCTGCGGCACGTGCGCACCGGTCGTGCGCGGAGCCGCGCGGACCTGGTGGCGCTCACCGGGGCGTCCCGCAACACGGTCAGCGCACGGGTGGACCAGCTCATCGCGGCGAACCTCCTCGAGGAGGGCGGCCGGGGCTGGAGCACCGGCGGCCGCCCCCCGACGCTGCTGCAGTTCAACAGCCGGGCCGGGTGCGTCCTGGCCGTGGACCTGGGTGCGAGCAGCGTCGACGTCGCCGTCACCGACCTCTCGGCCCGGATCCTGGCCACCGTCGGGCATCCCATCGACATCGCCGACGGCCCCGGCCCGGTGCTCGCCGAGGTCGACCGGCTGGCGCAGAAGGTGCTGGCCGAGGCCGGTCTGACCGACGCCGACGTGTGCGCGGTCGGCGTCGGCGTGCCGGGGCCCGTGGAGTTCTCGACCGGGCGGCCCTCCTACCCGCCGATCATGCCGGGCTGGCACGACTTCCCGGTCCCGAGCGCGTTCGGCCGGTACGAGTGCCCGGTCTACGTGGACAACGACGTCAACGTCATGGCCCTGGGCGAGATCGGCGCCGCGGGGTCGGTGCAGGACCTGCTCGTGGTCAAGGTGGGCACCGGCATCGGGTGCGGTGTGATCGTCGAGGGCCGCGTCTACCGCGGGGCGCAGGGCAGCGCCGGCGACATCGGGCACATCTACGTCGGCCAGCCCGACGGCCGCACTGTCGGCTGCCGCTGCGGCCAGGACAACTGCCTCGAGGCCATCGCCGGGGGGCAGGCGATCCTCCGCGACGCCCGGGCAGCAGGTCTGGCCGTCGAGACGGTGCGGGACGTCGTCCAGCTGGCCGCCCATGGCGACGGCGCCGCGCTGGAGCTGGTCCGCGGGGCCGGTCGCACCATCGGCACGGTGCTCGCGGCGCTGGTCAACTTCTTCAACCCGCACCGGATCGTGATGACCGGTGGTGTGGCGCGGGCCGGGGTGCCGCTGCTGGCGGGCATCCGCGAGGCGGTCTACCAGCGGTCGATGCCGCTCGCGGCCCGGGCGCTGGAGATCACCGTGAGCGAGGCGCCCGACCTGTCGGGCCGCGTCGGCGCGGCCCGCATGGCGATCGAGGAGTTCCTGGACGAGGACTCCGTCGCGGCGCTCGCCGAGCGCTGACCGTCGCCGGCCTGCCCTCCGGCGGGGCCGGGGCCTGCGGCGCCGACCGGTTTCCGGGTCGTTCTCGTTGCGCCCGCATCTCAGTTCGGTAACCACCGCGCCCGCGGCCCTTGACCTCCTGTGACCCCCCTCATACGTTGCTGCCTCAGCAGACTAATGATCAGTGATGAGCAAAAGTCCACGAGGGGAACGACGCGTGACCGAACCGGATCGCCCGGCCGCGGGGGGCACCCCGCTGCTGGAGATGCACGGCATCGTCAAGACGTTCCCTGGGGTGCGCGCCCTCGACGGCGTCGACCTCGACGTGCGCGCGGGTGAGGTCCACTGCCTGCTCGGCCAGAACGGCGCGGGCAAGTCGACGCTGATCAAGGTGCTGGCCGGTGCGCACCAGCCCGACGCGGGCCGGATCACCTGGCGCGGGGACGAGGTGCGCCTCGGCAGCCCGCAGGCGGCCATGGGCCTCGGTATCGCGACGATCTACCAGGAGCTCGACCTGGTGCCCGGGCTGACCGTGTCCGACAACATCTTCCTGGGTCGCGAGCAGTCGCGGTTCGGCGTGAACCTCCCGTCGGTGGCCAACCGGGCCGCGTCCGAGCTCCTGAACCGCCTCGGCCACCCGGAGATCCGGCCTTCCGCCGAGGTCGGCTCGTTGTCGGCCGCCTCGCAGCAGATGGTCAGCATCGCCCGCGCGCTCTCGCAGGACGCGAAGCTGATCGTGATGGACGAACCGTCGGCCGTCCTGGACAACGAGGAGGTCGAGCGGCTGTTCGCCGTCGTCCGCGACCTCACCGCCCACGACGTGGCCGTCGTCTACATCTCCCACCGGCTGGAGGAGATCCGCCAGATCGGCGACCGGATCACCGTCCTCAAGGACGGCGCCACCGTGGCCACCGGGCTGCCCGCCCGGGAGACGCCGACGGGGGAGGTCATCACGCTGATGACCGGCCGGACCATCGAGTACGTCTTCCCCGAGCGCCAGGCCGAGGTCTCCCGCGACGAGGCCCCGCTCCTGGAGGTCGAGGGGCTCGGCCTGCGCGGCAGCTTCTCCGACGTCTCGTTCGCCGTCCGCCCCGGAGAGATCGTCGGTCTGGCCGGGCTCGTGGGCGCGGGACGCTCCGAGATCCTGGAGACCGTCTTCGGCGCCCGGCGGGCCACGGCCGGCACCGTCCGGGTGGGCGGCAAGCGGCTGCGCGGCGGGGACGTCGGCGGTGCGGTCGCCGCGGGCGTCGGCCTCGCGCCGGAGGAGCGCAAGAGCCAGGCGCTGCTGCTCGGCGACTCCGTCTACCGGAACATCAGCATCTCCAGCCTGGCGCGCTTCGCCCGGGGCGGCCTCCTCGCCCGCGGCGCCGAGCGGGCCGCGGCCGAGGAGCAGGTCCGGTCGCTGGACGTGCGCCCGGCCGACGTCGACCGCGAGGTGCGGACGCTGTCGGGCGGCAACCAGCAGAAGGTCGTCCTGGCCCGCTGGCTGCTGCGCGAGTGCCGGGTGCTGCTCCTCGACGAGCCCACCCGCGGGGTCGACGTCGGCGCGCGCTCGGAGATCTACGCGCTGGTGCGCGACCTGGCCGACCGCGGTGTGGCCGTCGTCGTGGTGTCCAGCGAGATCCCCGAGGTCCTCGGCCTGGCCGACCGGGTGCTGGTGATCGCCGACGGCGCGGTCGTCGCCGAGGAGCCGGCCGAGGCGCTCGACGAGCACCGCGTGCTCGACCTGGTCATGCGGGGGACCGGCCACCGGGGCGCCCCGCTTACCGCAACGACGCAGCACGAAGGGGACGTGGCATGAGCGGCAGCACCACGGCGACGACCGGAGGGGCGACGGATGTCTCCGCGCCCCCGGCCGGGGGCGCCCCCGAGAACGGCCGCGGGCCGGGCTTCATGTCGGGGCCGGTGGGCCGCAACCTCGGCCTGGTCGTCGCCCTGGCCATCCTGTGCGCGGTCGGCCTGATCACCGCGGGCGACCGCTTCGCCGACACCGACAACGTGCTCACGATCCTGCGGGGTGCCGCGGTCCTCGGCGTGGTCAGCGTCGGGATGACGTTCGTGATCATCGGCGGCGGCATCGACCTCTCGGTCGGCGCGCTGGTCGCGCTCTCCTCCATCTGGGCCACCACGCTGGCCACCCAGCAACTGGCCGAGGACATCCACTGGATCGTCATGGTGTTCACGGCGATCGTGGTCGGCAGCGCGGCCGGGCTCGTCAACGGCGTGGTGATCGCCTACGGCAAGCTCGCCGCCTTCATCGCCACCCTGGCCATGCTCACCGCGGCCCGTGGTCTGGCCGAGATCATCGCCAATCGGCGCACGCAGATCGTGCAGAGCACCGACTACCGCGACTTCTTCTCCGGCGACGTCCTCGGCATCCCCACCCTGGTGATCGTCTGGGCTCTGGTGGCGGCCGCCGGCTGGGTGCTGCTCAACCGGACGACGTTCGGCCGGCGCACGTTCGCCGTCGGCGGCAACTCCGAGGCCGCCCGGCTGGCCGGCATCCGGGTCCAGCGGCACACCGTGAAGCTCTACGTGCTCTCCGGCGTCACCTGCGGCATCGCGGCCGCGATGATCATGGGCCGCACGACGACCGGCAGCTCCACCCACGGCACGCTGCTCGAGCTGGAGGCCATCGCCGCGGTCGTCATCGGCGGCACGCTGCTGATCGGCGGCCGCGGCACCATCGTCGGCACCGTCCTCGGCGTCCTGATCTTCCAGACGCTCGACAACATCTTCACCCTGAACAACCTGTCCAGCTCGGCCCAGGCCGTCGCCCAGGGCGTGATCATCGTGCTCGCCGTCCTGCTCCAGCAGCGGGTGGCCACCGGCGGCTTCAGCTTCCGCCGGTCCGGCGGTGCAGCCGCGTCGTCGGGCGGGGGCGTCGTCCAGGGCGCACCCGCGGGAGCGGTCTCCGGCGGCACCAGCGACCCGCGCGGCCCCGGCGGCGCCCGGCCCGGGACTCCCACGACCTGACCGGGGTGCGGCGCCTCTTCCCGCCGCACCCCGGCCAGCACCACCCCGGCGGGCTCCCGTCCGCCGGACCCGCACCCCGTACGTCCGACAAGCCCGACGACCTGGCGGTCCAGCCAGGGAGGCGAAACCCCCGAGGAGATCTCCATGTCTGCAGCGAGGCAGCGTCCCTTCCGCCGGATGACCTACACCGCGGTCGCCCTGATGAGCGCCGGCGCCCTGGCCGCCGGTTGCACCAGCAACGAGCCGGAGAACTCGGGCGGCGGGGGCGGCAACGCCGCCGCCAGCGACAACGACGAGGCGGGCGAGGACGTCGTCATCGGCTTCTCGGCGCCGGCGGCCGACCACGGCTGGATGGCCGGCATCACCGAGGCCGCCCGCGCGGTCGACGACGAGTACGACGACGTGGAGCTCCGGGTCGCCGAGGGCACCAACGACGTCGGCACCCAGATCAGCCAGGTCGAGACCTTCATCAACGACGGCGTCGACGCCATCGTGCTGCTGCCCTTCGACGGCGACGCCTTGACGCAGGTCGCCCTCCAGGCGATGGAGGCCGGCATCCCGGTCATCAACGTCGACCGCGAGTTCAACAGCCCGTTCGCCGCCCGCGCCACGATCCTGGGCGACAACTACGGCATGGGCGTCTCGGCCGGCACCTACATCTGCGAGGAGCTGGGCGACGAGCCCGACGCCGTCATCGCCGAGATCGCCGGCATCGACTCGCTGCCCCTGACCCAGGACCGCAGCCAGGGCTTCGCCGACGCGCTGGCCGACTGCGGCCTCGAGGTGAGCAACCGCGTCGCGGCCGAGTTCACGGTCGAGTCCGGTGAGGCCGAGGCGGCCAACCTGCTCCAGGCCGCCCCGGAGATCGACGCCATCTGGAACCACGACGACGACCAGGGCGTCGGCGTCCTGGCTGCGATCGAGAACGCCGGCCGGGACGAGTTCTTCATGGTCGGCGGTGCCGGCTCGGCGAACGCCATGCGCTCCATCCAGGACGGCGACTCCGTGCTGCAGGCCACCGTCATCTACCCGCACACCCAGGCGGCCGACGGCGTCCGGCTGGCCCGCCTGATCGCCCAGGGCAAGGGCATGTCCGACCTGAACTCGCAGGGCGTGCCGCGGGAGATCGTGCTGAACGCGCCGGTGGTCACCGCCGAGAACGTCGACGAGTTCATCGACGCCGCGTTCGAGTCCTGACCGACTGACACGGAGCCGCCGGGTGGGTGCTCCCACCCGCCCGGCGGCTCCGCTCCACCCAGGAGCCTCCATGACCCGCACGCTCGGCACGCCTCCCCTCCGTGTGGCCCTGATCGGCTACGCCTTCATGGGCGCCGCCCACTCCCAGGCCTGGCGGACCGCCCCCCACTTCTTCGACCTCCCGCTCCTGCCGGACCTGACCGTGCTGGCCGGTCGCGACGCGACCCGCGTGGCCGAGGCCGCGGACAAGCTGGGCTGGTCGTCCACCGAGACCGACTGGCGCCGCGTGCTGGAGCGCGACGACGTCGACCTGGTCGACGTCTGCACCCCCGGCGACACCCACGCCGAGATCGCGATCGCCGCGCTCGAGGCCGGCAAGCACGTGCTGTGCGAGAAGCCGCTGGCCAACTCGGTCGCGGAGGCCGAGGCGATGGCCGACGCCGCGGCGAAGGCCGCCACCCGCGGCGTCCGTTCGATGGTCGGGTTCACCTATCGCCGGGTGCCGGCGATCGGGCTGGCCCGTCAGCTCGTCGCCGACGGCCGGCTCGGCGACATCCGGCACGTGCGGGCGCAGTACCTGCAGGACTGGATCGCCGACCCGACCGCGCCGATGTCCTGGCGGCTGGACAAGCAGAAGGCCGGGTCGGGGGCGCTGGGCGACATCGGCGCGCACATCGTCGACCTGACCCAGCACATCACCGGTCAGCGGCTCACCGGCGTCAGCGCGATGCTGGAGACCTTCGTGAAGGAGCGCCCGCTGCCGTCGGCCGCCGGCTCGCTGTCCGGCGTCGCGGGGGAGGGGACCGGCACGGTCACGGTCGACGACGCCGCGGTGTTCCTGGGCCGCTTCACCGGCGGTGCGCTGGCCAGCTTCGAGGCGACCCGGTTCGCCCTCGGCCGCAAGAACGCCATCCGGATCGAGATCAACGGCTCCCGCGGCAGCCTGGCGTTCGACTTCGAGGACATGAACGTCCTGCACTTCTTCGACGGCGACGAGCCGGCCGAGACCGCGGGCTTCCGCCGCATCGTGGTCACCGAGCCCGGCCACCCCTACGTCGGCAACTGGTGGCCGGCCGGGCACGGGCTGGGGTACGAGCACGGCTTCACCCACCAGGTCGTCGACCTGGTGACCGCCATCGCGGAGGACGAGGATCCGGCGCCGTCGTTCGCCGACGGGCTGCAGGTGCAACGGGTGCTCGACGCGGTCGAGCGCAGCGCCGCGGACAACTCCGCCTTCACCGAGATCTAGTCGAAGGACCTCGTCCTCCCCACCACTCGCAGGCTCGCGGCGGTGCCCGGGACGAGGCCGACAGAAGAATCGAAGAGAGGACCCTTCCTGATGCCCCGTCCCGTCACGCTGTTCACCGGCCAGTGGGCCGACCTGCCGTTCGAGGAGGTGTGCCGGCTGGCCTCCGGGTGGGGCTACGACGGCCTGGAGATCGCCTGCTGGGGCGACCACCTCGACGTCGAGCGCGCCGCGAACGACGACTCGTACGTGGCCGAGCGCCTCGCGCTGCTGGAGAAGTACGGCCTGAAGGTGTGGGCCATCTCCAACCACCTCAACGGCCAGGCGGTCTGCGACGACCCCATCGACGAGCGGCACCGCGGCATGGTGCACCCGCGCGTGTGGGGCGACGGCGACCCCGAGGGCGTCCGGCAGCGGGCGGCCGAGGAGATGAAGCTGACGGCGCGGGCGGCCCGCAAGCTGGGTGTCGACGTCGTCGTCGGGTTCACCGGGTCGAAGATCTGGAAGACCGTGGCGATGTTCCCGCCGGTGCCCGAGTCGATGATCGAGGACGGCTACCGCGACTTCGCCGACCGCTGGAACCCCATCCTCGACGTCTTCGACGAGGTGGGTGTGAAGTTCGCGCACGAGGTGCATCCGAGCGAGATCGCCTACGACTACTGGACGACCGTCCGCACGATGGAGGCCATCGGGCACCGCGAGGCGTTCGGGCTGAACTGGGACCCGTCGCACTTCGTGTGGCAGGACCTGGACCCGGTCTCGTTCATCTGGGACTTCAAGGACCGGATCTACCACGTCGACTGCAAGGACGCGAAGAAGCAGGTGGGCAACGGCCGCAACGGCCGGATGGGCTCGCACCTGCCGTGGGCCGACCCGCGCCGCGGCTGGGACTTCGTCTCCACCGGGCACGGCGACGTCCCGTGGGAGGCGTGCTTCCGGATGCTCAACACGATCGGCTACGACGGCCCGATCTCGATCGAGTGGGAGGACGCCGGCATGGACCGCCTGGTCGGCGCGCCCGAGGCGCTGGAGTTCGTGCGCCGGCTGGCCTTCGACCCGCCGGCCGCGGCGTTCGACGCCGCCTTCGCCAGCGGCAACTGACCCCGCCACCTCTCGCTGGGATCAGGGAACCTGATCCCAGCGCGTCCTCCCTCACGGTGTGCGGTGAGGGAGGACGCGCCACGGCGAGGGAGGAGGGGCGGGTGTCAGCCTTCGCGATCCGGCTGGCGGCGTCCACGCCACGCCAGGACGGCGAGGCCGGTGAGGACGACGACGGCCGCCGCCTCCACCCAGAAGGACGTCCACCAGTACGGGGCCAGCGTGGACTCCACGAAGCCGAACAGCCCCACCGTGGTGGAGAGGATCAGCGCCGCCAACGAGCCGAGGGCGAAGGCGGCGCCGGCGGCGGCGGCCCACGGCAGCAGCCGGCGCGGTGCCAGGAGGACGGCGGCCGCGCCGAGCACGCCCAGCACCGTCTGGAGCAGGAACGCCGGCCCGATGACGTCGATGTCGCGGTACCCCTGCCGCCACAGGTAGCCGTGGATGACCGCGACGGCGACCAGCAGCGCCGCCCCGACGACGCGGAGCACGGTGGCCGCGGCCCCGGACCGCTGCTGCGGTTCGACGATGGTGGCGTGCATCAGGTGACCGTCACCGTGATCTCCATGCCCATCGACCGGTGGCCGCCGACGGAGCAGTAGAAGACGTACTCGCCGGGCTCCAGCGTGACCGCCAGCGTCTCGGAACCGCCGGGGCTGAGGACCTCGGTGGCGGCGACGTCCTCCCCGTCCCGCTCGACGACCAGGTCGTGGGACGCGCCGCCGTCGTTGGTCACCTCGAACTCGTACTCGCCGGCGGCCAGTTCGGTCTCCGGGAGCTCGATGCCGAAGTCGACCAGCGAGGCGGTGGCGGTTGTGGTCCGCGCGTCCGCCTCCGCCGCTGCGGACGGCGAACCGCCGGCGGTCGAGGGCGCCGAGGCGCTCGTCTCTGGGGAGGCAGCCGCGGTGCCGGCGTCCTCGTCGGACCCCCCGCAGGCGGTCAGCGACAGCAGGCCGGCCAGCACGAGGGGCACTCCCCGCCGCGCTGCCCGTCGGGACAGGGATGGGATGCGGTGCGACAAGGTCACGGGACGTCCTCCTGGAGGGCGGCTGCGCCACCCGGCGGGCGGCGACGTGCCGGGTGCCGGTGCTGCACCGTTGCAGCACCGTGCGAGCCGGTCCTCCAGCGTTCGTTCCCGTGCGCGATCCGGATGCCTCCGGACCGGGCTCAGCGGCGGGCGGCGGCCTTCGCCTCGCGGCGGGCGTCCTTGGCGGCCAGCTTGGCCTGCTTGTCCGCCCGCTTGGTGGCCTTCTTGACCGTCACCCGGGGACGCCGCTCGATCAGCCCGCGGGTCATCAGCCCGATGCCGATGCCGACCAGCCAGCTGTCCTTGGCCAGCGACAGCCCCTGCTCGGTGGGGGCCAGGCTGTTCGGCTTCCGCATGCCCGGCGTCTTCAGGTAGAGCCCGAGCAGACCCCCGGAGAAGGCGGTCAGCGCGACGCCGGCGGTGAACGTGGGCACGAACGGGGTGAGCAGCGCCGCGCCGACGGCGATCTCGGCCGCGGACAGGCCCTGCACGAACTGCTGCGGCGGCACCTTCTTCAGGAAGGGGTAGGTGCCGGCGGCGAAGCCGTGCATGCCGGCCGCGGTCTCCTCGTCGACGGCGCGCTTGCCGAGCCCGCTGTTGAGGATGAACGCCCCGGCACTGATGCGGGGACCGATCTCGGGGAGGGTGATGGGCAGCTTCAGCATGGGGAGCCAGTGCCCAGCGCCCGTGCCGTCAATCGCACCGCCCGCCGCACGCTGGGATCAGGGGACCTGATCCCAGCGCGTCCTCCCTCACGGTGTGCGGTGAGGGAGGACGCGCGGCGGGAAGGGAGGAGACGCCGCGAGGGTCAGCGACCGCCGCGACGCGAGCGCGAGCTGAAGGAGGCGGCCGACGACGAGCCGGCGCGGGCGGCCAGCTCGGCCCGGGTGCGTGCCGGGCCCGACGGGCGACCGCCACCGCCCGATCCGCCCGAGCCACCCCGACCGCCGGAGGCAGCGGGCTTGGCCGAGGAAGTACCGGTGCCCGAGCCGCCGCGACGACGGCGTCCGCCACCGGAGCCCTGCGGCTGCTGCTCCACCACGGGAGCCGGCTCGACGTAGGGCGCCGGCGGGCCGGCGAGCTCCTCGAGCAGCGGTGCGCCCGGCGCGACCTGGCTGACCCGCGGGTTGATGCCGGCCTGGCGGGTCAGGGTGCGCACCTCGCCGACCATGTCCGGGGTCGTGATGGTGACGACGGTGCCGCCGGCGCCGGCGCGGGCGGTGCGGCCCGACCGGTGCAGGTAGGCCTTGTGCTCCGTCGGCGGGTCGACGTGCACGACCAGCGCCACGTCGTCCACGTGGATGCCGCGGGCGGCGATGTCGGTCGCGCACATGACCCGGCTGGTGCCGTTGCTGAACGCCTCGAGGTTGCGCTCGCGGGCGTTCTGGCTGAGGTTGCCGTGCAGGTCGACGGCGGGGATGCCCGACGCGGTGAGCTGCTTGGCCAGCTTCTTGGCCTGGTGCTTGGTGCGGGTGAACAGCACGCTGCGGCCCAGGCCCGCGGCGAGCTGGCGCACGACCTCGGACTTGTCGGCGGTCTGCACGTGGAAGACGTGGTGCGTCATGGTGCTGACCGGGGCGACGGCGGGGTCGACCGAGTGCGTCGTCGGGTTGGTCAGGTACCGCTTGACCAGCACGTCGACGCCGTTGTCCAGCGTGGCGGAGAAGAGCATCCGCTGGCCGACCTTCGGGGTGCGGTCCATGATCCGCTTGACGCCGGGGAGAAAGCCGAGGTCGGCCATGTGGTCGGCCTCGTCGAGGATGGTGACCTCGATGGCGCCGAGGTCGCAGTGGCCCTGCTGGATGAGGTCCTCGAGCCGGCCGGGGCAGGCGATGACGACGTCGACACCCTGGGCCAGCGCCTGGACCTGCGGGTTCTGGCCGACGCCACCGAAGATCGTGGTGGTGCGCATGCCCAGCGCGCGGGCCATCGGGTCGACGACGGCGGCGACCTGGTTGGCCAGCTCGCGGGTCGGGACCAGGATCAGCGAGCGCGGCCGCTTGGGCTGACGCTTGCTGTCCGAGGCGGCCAGGCGGGCGACCAGCGGGATGGAGAAGGCGAGGGTCTTGCCCGAGCCGGTGCGGCCGCGGCCGAGGACGTCGCGGCCGCCGAGGCTGTCGGGCAGCGTCGCGACCTGGATCGGGAACGGCGCGGTGATGCCGCTGGCCGACAGCACCTCGACCATCGGCGCGGGGACGCCGAGGGCTTCGAAGGTGGTGTCGGTCGGCAGCACGGTGGCGTCGGCCCCGACGGGGACGACGACCGGCCCTGGTGCCGCGAGGGGGGAGTGCTGCTGGGTGGCCTGCTGCTCGCCGGCCGGGCGCGAGCCGCGGCCGCGGCCGCCACGACGGCGACGGGGGCTTGGGGCGGTGGGAGAGTCGCCGGAGGAGGAGGCGGGGGAGTTGCTGATGCTGGAGGTCACGAGAGTCCTTCGACGTTCGGTGGCTGCACTCCACCTCGCGCACGCGAGCACCGGCACGACTGCACGGGGGCAGGGCGGGCTCGTATCGTCGGCGAGACGTCGGTCAGCCGGGCGC
Organism: Blastococcus sp. SYSU DS0617; assembly: GCF_054051075.1. Taxonomy (NCBI): domain Bacteria; kingdom Bacillati; phylum Actinomycetota; class Actinomycetes; order Geodermatophilales; family Geodermatophilaceae; genus Blastococcus; species Blastococcus sp. SYSU DS0617. Next base: position 87,060 of record NZ_JBJHAO010000006.1, on the reverse strand, counting down.
ACCAAGGTGGCGCAGCCTCAGCCCGACGTCGATTCCTGCCGCTCCGGGTGAGCGAGGGCGGCGCCGGTATGTAGTACTCAACCAGACGCGCCGGTGATCTGGTCCCAGGCGCGGGGAGTGACAGGTCACATCGGGTGAGGCCGCGTCAGCGCTGCGGGGCGTGCAGGGACGCGAATTCGCGCGGCGTCATGCCGGTGACGGCGGAGAAGTCCCGGGAGAAGTGCGGCTGGTCGGCATACCCGAGCGCGGCCGCCACCTCGGCCAGCGACGTGCCGGAGGTGCGCAGCCGCTCGGCCGCCTCCTGCAGGCGCCGGCGCTGGATCAGCCACTTCGGGGTCAGCCCGATGCGCCGGTGCACCAGCCGCTGCAGGGCGCGCTCGGACAGGCCGAACTCCTCGCACACCTGAGCCACGCGGGTGACGTCGCCGCGGGACTCCACGAAGGCGACCAGGCGGTTGACCAGTTCGCCCTCCGCGTCCACCGGAAGGTAGGGGCGCAGCGCCTCGCCGAACGCGACGATCGCCGAGGCGTGGGCGGTCGGGTCGGCCGGGTCATCGGCCATCGCCGTCCGCACCCGGTCGGTGAGGATGCGCCCGGCGTCGCCCAGCACCTCGCCGACGTCGACGGCGCGGTCGGTGTACGCCGCCATCGGGACACCGGTGAGCAGGAACCCGGCCGACGGGGCGCAGGCGACCCCGACCGCCCAGCCGTCGCCGGTGAGCGTCGTCGTCGACAGCCCGGACACGACGCCGTAGAAGCGGGCGTAGTCCTGCGCGACGACGATCAGCGAGTTCGGGTACTGCAGCACCTTCTGCGGCGCCTCCTGCCCGGGCGGCACCGACCACACGGGGATCCAGAACCACTGCAGGAGGCCGGCGAACTCGTCCGCCGCCTCGTAGCGGTGCATGCGGTGGGAGGCGTCGCGCGGGTCCTTGAGGTGGGCGCGGGCGATGGCGCCCAGCCGCTCGCTGTCGGGTTTCATCAAGACGCAGCGTGCCGCAGTCGGGCAGGCTCCGGGCCATGAACGCGACCGCGACGTCCTACGAAGCCGCTCACAGCCCGCTGACCGCCGTCCTCGATGCGCTGCCCGCAGGCGCCTGGAGCGAGCCGTCCCCGTGCGAGGGCTGGTCGGCCGCCGACGTCGTGGCGCACCTGGTCGAGACCCAGCGCGACTTCCTCGGGCAGCGCGGCGTCGACCTGGGGCCGGCGCCCGACGTGGCGGCAGATCCCGCCGCGGCGTGGCGGGACCACGCGACGCGCGTGCGGGAGGCGCTCACCGACGACGTCGTCACGACGCCGTACGAGGGGTTCTTCGGGCCGAGCACGGTGGGTGCGACCTTCGAGCAGTTCTACGTGTGGGACATGCTCGTGCACCGCTGGGACGTCGCCCGCACCGCCGGGCTGGACGGCACGCTCACCGACGACGAGCTCGACCGCATCGAGCGCGGGATCGACGGGTTCGGGCCGGCGCTGTACATGGAGGGCATCTGCCGCGACGGCATCGAGCCGCCGCACGACGCCGACCGAGCCACCCGCCTGCTCGCCCGCCTCGGTCGCCGCGCCTGACCACGACCTCGTCGGGTCGAACCGGTGCAGGCGGGGACGGGCAGGATGGAGGAGTGACGGGCTCTGTGACCTCGTGTGGCCGTACTTCAGCCTCGACCTGCTCGGGCTGACGAAGGGCGGGGCCGAACGCCTGCTCGCCACCGCCCGGCAGGAGAACCTGGCTCTCAGCGGATCGATCATCGACCCGGAGCAGTGGTGGTCGACCAACATGGACCGCGCCACCGTCGAGCCGTTGGTGCACGCCTGGGAGGTGGCCTTGCAGACCGGGTCGCTCACCAGCGACGAGGCCGAGGTCGTGCGCCTCATGCTCGGGTCGGCGCGAGAGTGGCTCGCAGACTCCCGCACCTGAGCTGCCTGGCCCCTCCGCCTACCGGACGGCGGCGAGTTCCGGGTCGACGGTGCGGCCGCGGATCAGGTCGGCGGCGCGCTCGGCGATCATGATCGTCGGCGCGTTGGTGTTGCCGCGCACCAGCGTCGGCATGACCGAGGCGTCGACCACCCGCAGGCCCTCGATGCCGTGCACCCGCAGCTGCGGGTCGACGACGGCCATCTCGTCGGTGCCCATCCGGCACGACGACACCGGGTGGTACAGCGACTCGAGCGTCTCCCGAACCTTCGCGCGCAGCGCCTCGCGACCGGTCACAGCAGCGCCCGGCGACCACTCGTCGGCCAGCACCGACGCCAGCGGCCCGACCGACGCGATCTCGCGGGCCTTCTCCACCCCGCACACCAGCGCGTCCAGGTCGCGCTCATCGGTCAGGTAGCCGGCATCGATCGACGGCGCCCACGTCGGGTCGGCCGAGCGCAGCCGCACCGAACCTCGCGAGTGGACGTCCACCAGCACGATCGCGGCGGTGAACGCGTCGACGTCGGGGTCGACCTCGGCCTGCTTCCAGAACTTCACCGGCAGGAAGTGCATCTGCAGGTCGGGCTCGGCCAGGTCCGCCCGCGACCGGGTGAACAGCCCCGCCTCGGCCAGGTTCGACGTCAGCGGCCCGCGGCGCGCGCCGAACCACTTCGCGTAGCCCGACGGCGACTCCGCCCGGAACAGCGACTCGCCCGAGCGCACGTTCCAGACCACCGGCACCAGCGGGTGGTCCTGCAGTCCGGCGCCCACACCGGGCAGGTCGTGGACGACGTCGACGCCGACCTCGCGCAGGTGGTCGGCCGGGCCGATGCCCGACAGCATGAGCAGTTGCGGGGAGTTGACCGCTCCGCCCGACAGCACGACCTCGGCGGCGGCCCGGGCGGTGTGCAGCGAGCCGTTCCACCGGTACTCCACGCCGGTAGCGCGCCCACCGGAGACCAGTACCCGCGTGGTCAGTGCGCCGGTGAGCACGGTCAGGTTGGGCCGGTCCATCGCCGGGTGCAGGTAGGCGTCGGCGGACGACCAGCGCCGTCCCCGCTTCTGCGTGACCTGGTACTGCCCGACGCCCTCCTGCGCGGCGCCGTTGAAGTCGTCGTTGCGCGGATAGCCGGCCGCCACGGCCGACTCGACCACGGCCTTCGTCCAGGCGTGCGGCGAGCGCAGGTCCTCCACCCGCAGCGGGCCGCCCACCCCGTGCCACTCGTCGGCGCCGCGGGCGTTGTCCTCCATGCGCCGGAACAGCGGCAGCACGTGCTCGTAGGACCAGGAGTCGTCACCCGTCAGCGACGCCCACTCGTCGTAGTCGGCGCGGGCACCGCGGATGTAGATCATCGCGTTGATCGACGACGACCCGCCGAGCACCTTGCCGCGCGGCCAGAACAGCTTGCGGCCGTCGAGACCGGGCTGCGCCTCGGTCGTGTAGTTCCAGTCCCGCCGGGTGCGCCACACCTTGTAGAGCGCGGCGGGGATCTGCACCTCGAGCACCTTGTCCGAGCCGCCGGCCTCCAGCAGCAACACCCGCAGCGACGGGTCCTCGCTCAGCCGTCCCGCCAGCGCCGCCCCGGCCGAGCCGGCCCCGACCACGACGACGTCGTACTCGGCGGTCCCGTCCACCCGCCCGGCCCGCCCGCTGCTCACCGGTGCCGGCCGTGCAGCATGCCGATCACGCGGGCGAGCTGGTCGGCGGTGTTCGCCGGCCGGCGGAAGCTCATGGGGTTCGTCGGGAGGGCGAACCGCTGCCGGGTGATCGCCTTGGCGCGGGTGAACTCCTTGAGCCCGTCCTCGCCGTGGATGCGGCCGAAGCCGGAGTCGCCCACCCCGCCGAAGGGCAGGGCCGGCACCGAGGCGAAGGTCAGCACCGAGTTGATCGACGTCATGCCGCTGCGCATCCGGCGTGCGAGGTCCATCGCCCTGGTCTTCGAGCCCGAGAAGATCGAGCCGGCCAGGCCGTAGCTGGTGTCGTTGGCGCGGGCCAGGGCCTCCTCGGCGTCGCGGACCCGGGTGATGGTGAGCGTCGGCCCGAACGTCTCCTCGCGGATGGCGGCGGACTCCTCGGGGACGTCGAGCAGCACGGTGGGCGCCACATAGCCCTCACCGGGGAAGGCGTCGGCGTCGGTGCCGCCGGTGATCACCCGGGCGCCGTCCTTCGCGGCCTCCTGCACGTGCCGGCGCACGACGTCGATCTGCGACGGCATGGTCATCGGGCCGTAGGTGGCCTCGTCGTCGGAACCGGGCCGCAGCTCCCGCACCTGGGCGGTCACCTCGGCGACGAACCGGTCGTAGACCGCGTCGGTGGCGTAGACCCGCTCGACGCCGATGCAGGTCTGCCCGCCGTTGCTCATCGCGCCCCACACGGCGGCGTCGGCCGCGGCAACCACGTCGGCGTCGTCGTCGACGATCATGGCGTCCTTGCCGCCGAGCTCCATGAGCACCGGGGTGAGCGTCTCGGCGCAGGTGGCCATCACCTTCTTGCCGGTGGGGGCCGAGCCGGTGAAGGCGATCTTGCCGACGCCCGCGCGGCACAGCGCGGCGCCGGTGTCGCCGAAGCCGGTGACGACCTGGAAGGCGTCCGCGGCGTCGGGGACGGCGGCCCGCCAGGCGGCGGCCAGCCAGGCACCGACGGCCGGGGTGTGCTCCGAGGGCTTGAAGACGACGGCGTTGCCGGCGGCCAGGGCGTAGGCGATCGAGCCCATCGGCGTGAACACCGGGTAGTTCCACGGGCCGATGACGCCGACGACGCCCAGCGGCTGGTACTCGAGGTAGGCGGCGTGGTTGGCCGCGAGCATGCCCGAGCGCACCCGCCGGGGGCCGAGGGCCTTGCGGGCGTGACCGGCGGCCCAGGCCAGGTGGTCGATGGCCAGGCTGATCTCCAGGATCGCGTCGCCGTGCGGCTTGCCGTTCTCCCGGTGCACGAGGTCGGCCAGCTCGTGCAGCCGGCGGGCAAGGTAGCCGCGGTAGGCGTTCAGCCGCTGCCGGCGTCCGTCGAACCCGAGGCCGGCCCAGACCTCGGCCGCGGCGGAAGCCCGCGACACCGTCTCGCCCACGGCGTCCGCGTCGTGGACGGGGAAGACGCCGACGATCGCGCCAGTGGCGGGGGCCGTGGACTCGAACGTGCGGGAGGTGGCGTGCCGATCGACGCCGCCGGCGGCAGCGCCCGTGACCGTGTCCATCTCTTCGGCGAGCGACATGCGACGCAGGTTACCGGCGGGTTTCCCTGGGGAGCAGGGGAGCGGTCAGACCGCCGCGACGACGGCCCACGCGGTCTTCTGGCCCCGCCCGACGGTGGTCCAGCCGTGCCGTACCGAGAGGTCGGCCACGAGGTAGAGGCCGAAGCCACCCTTGCCCGGGTCGCGGCCCTGGGCGGGGGTCGGCGGGACGCCGGGCGCGGAGTCGCTCACGGCGACCAGCCACTCGTCGCCGGCCCGGCTGAGCGCGGCGGCCACTGGACCACCGCCGTGCCGGAGGGCGTTCGAGGCCAGTTCGTCGGCGATGAGGACGAGCCGCTCGGACCAGTGCTCCTCGGCGGGGCGCTCGACGGTGGGGCTCCCGGTCATGGTGGCGCGCAACCGCGCGCGCAGCGCGGCCAGCTCCGCGAGGGAGCCGAGGTCCTGGCACCACAGCTCGGTGAATCCGGACGGCAGGCGCGCGATCTCCCAGAGCCCCACCGTCACCGCCTTCCGAGCCTGCCGCGACCGGAGGTCGCCCGTCGGGGACCCCGTGCCCGATCCCCGGAGGCGTCAACCCACGAGTCACCCGGAGGGGGTGGACGGAACTCTAGGGTCGCAACCCATGGGGAGCCCGCTCGTTGCCGACCCGTTCGGCACCGGGGAGCTGCGCCGTCGCGTGCTCGCCGCGTGGACCGACTCGCCCGCACGCTTCCGCGAGGACGCGAACGCCGAGGAGGATCTGGTCCGCGGGGGCTACCGCGACCGGCTGCTGGTGGAGCTGGCGCAGAACGCCGCGGACGCGGCACGGCGGGCGGGCGAGCCGGGCCGGCTGCGGCTGGAGCTCTCCGGCACCGGGAACCCGGTCCTGCGGGCGGCGAACACCGGCGCGCCCCTGGATGCCGCGGGCGTGGAAGGTCTGGCCACGCTGCGTGCCTCCGCCAAGCGGGACGACCCGGGCGGCGTGGGCCGGTTCGGCGTGGGCTTCGCCGCGGTGCTGACGGTGACCGACGAGCCGGCCGTCCTCTCGACGACCGGTGGGGTGCGGTTCAGCGCCGCGCGCACCCGGGCCGCCGTCGCGGCGGTGCCGGACCTGGCCGCCGAGCTGGCCGCCCGCGACGGCGCCGTCCCCGTGCTCCGCCTCCCCGAGCCCGCCGCCGGCGCCCCGTCCGAGGGCTTCGCCACCGAGGTGCTGCTGCCGCTGCGCCCGGGCCTGCGCGACGACGTCGCCGCGGCGCTGTCGCTGCTGGACGCCGAGCTGCTGCTGGGCCTGCCGGCGCTGGCCACGATCGAGGTCGTCCTCGACGGGAGCCGCCGGGTGCTGGCCCGGGACGGCGCTCCGCCGCTGGTCCGGGTCGCCGACGGCGACGTCGTCACCCGCTGGGCGGTCGCGACCCGGGCGGGGGAGCTGTCCGCGGAGCTGCTCGCCGCCCGGCCGGTGGAGGAGCGGAGCCGGTCGGGCTGGACCGTCACCTGGGCCGTGCCGGTCGACGACGACGGCGTCCCGCGGCCCCTGCCGGAACGCCAGGTGGTGCACGCGCCGACGCCGAGCGACGAGCCGCTCAGCCTGCCGGTGCGGCTGATCGCGCCCTTCCCGCTCGGCCCCGACCGGCGGCACGTGCTCCCCGGCCCGGTCACCGACGCCCTGGTGTCCACCGCCGCCGGCGCGTACGCGGAGTTCCTGGCCCGGCTGCCGGCCGGCCCCGCGTTGCTCGCGTGCGTCCCCCGCCCGCGGCTGGCCGGCGCGGACCTGGACGCCGCCCTGTGCGGCACGGTGCTCGACCGGCTGCGGGACACCGCGTGGCTGCCCGAGGCGGGGGAGCACCGCCGGGTGGCGCCGGCGCGGGCGGTGGTGCTCGCCGACGCTCCCGACGGGCTGGTCGCCGCGCTGACCGGCGTCCTCCCCGGGCTCCTCCCGGCGGGCTGGTCGCGCCGCACCGACGGACCGGCGCTGGCCGCCCTGGGCGTGCGGCGGATCGGCATCGCCGAGGCGGTCGAGGCGGTGCGCGGGGTCGACCGGCCGCCGGCCTGGTGGGCCCGGCTCTACGCCGCGCTGGACGGCGCCGACCGCGAGGAGCTCGGTGCGTTGCCGGTGCCGCTGGCCGACGGCCGGACCGCGCACGGGCCGGCGGGCGTGCTGCTGCCCGAGGAGGACCTGCCCGCCGCCCGGCTCGGCCCGCTCGGGCTGCGGCTGGCCGACTCCGGCGCGGTCGCGGACCCCGCCGCCCGGCGGCTGCTGGAACGGCTGGGTGCGCGCCCCGCCACCCCGGCCGCGGTGCTGGCCGACCCGGCCGTGCGGGCGGTCGTCGAGCAGTCGCTGGACGCGGTCGAGGACGCCGTCCCGGGAGGCCCGGACCCGGACGAACTGGCCACCGCCGTCCTCGCCCTGGTCGCCGCGGCGGGACCGGCGGCCGATGGGGCGACCTGGCTGGCCGAGCTCGCCCTGCCCGACGCCGACGGCGGCTGGGCACCCGCGGGCGAGCTGGTGCTCCCGGGCTCGCCGCTGGCCGGCGTGCTGGAGCCGGGCGCGCTCGGCGTGCTGGACCCGGCCGTCGCCGCGACGGCCGATGCCGGGGCGCTGCGCCGGGTCGGTGTCCTGGACACGTTCGCGCTCGTCGTCGCCGACCACCCCGACGACCTGGACCCCGACGGCGTCGACGACTGGATCGACGCGGTCCTCGACCGGCTGCCGGCGGATGCCCCGCCGCCGGAGTGGCCGCCGCTGACGGTCGTGCGCGACCTGGAACTGGTGGCCGACTGGCCGGCCGCGCTCGGGCTGCTGGCCCGGCTGCCCGCGCCGGCGTGGGCAGACGTGCAGCTGGGCGGGGCGGCGGTGCCGGGCTACCTGCGCTGGTGGATGTCCACCCACCCGGTCCTCGACGGCCGGCGCCCCGACCGCGTGCGGCGGCCGGGACCAGGGCCGTTACAGGGACTGTACGAATCGGCGGAGGTCGCTCCGGACCTGCTCGCGCTGCTCCGCCTCCCGGCCACGGTCGAGGACGTGCTGGCCGACGTCGACGGCGCCGTCGATCTCCTCCACCGGCTCGGCGACCACGCACGCAGGGTCCGCTGGAGCGTGCTCCGGACGGTGTACGCGCAGCTGGCCCGCGCGCTCGACGGCGTCGACGTGGCGCCGCCGGCCCGGGTGCGGGTGGCGCCCGACCGGGTGGCCACGGATGCGGTCGTCCTCGACGCGCCGTGGTTGCAGCCACTGGTGCGAACCGACGTCGTCCCGGCCGGGGGGCTCCCGGGGCCGGTGGCTGATCTGCTGGACCTCCCGCTGGCGTCCGAGGTGGTTCCCGGGACCGTTCCCGGGTCCCCGGGCCCCGCCCGGCGCTGGGCGGAGCTGCCCGGGGCCGACCTGGCGGCCGCCCGGCTGGGGCTGGACGAGCTGCCCGGCGAGGTCGCGGTGGACGCGCGGCTCGCTGTCGGCGACCGGCCGGTGCCGTGGTGGCCGGGGGAGCCGGACCTGGTCGACGGCAGCCCCGGAGCGCTCGGGCGCGCGCTGGCCTGGCGGGCGGGACGGTGGGAGCTGCGCCAGGCGCTGGCGGAGGTGTTCGCCCACCCCGATCGCGTCCTCGACCTGTCGGCCGAGGACGCGATCGGCTGACGCCTCCCTACTGGCCCCAGCGGGGGATCGCGGTGGCCCCGGGAGCGTGGCCGTGCGTCGACGGTCGACCGCCGCGCCCCGATCGCGGGGCGCCCGGACCGGGTGCCCGCGACGTGCGGGTCCAGCAGTCGAACAGCGAGCGCCACTGCGCGGCGGTGAGCGCCGTCGGCCGGGTGGTCGGCGGCAGGCCCTCGTGCCGCAGCCACTGCACGCCGGCGGTGCCGGGGAGCTGGGCGCGCAGCAGCGGCCCGAGCGGGGCCGACGCCGACGCCAGCACGGCGGAGGCGAGACGGTCGAAGGCCGCGGTGTCGGACTCGGGCAGGCCGGCGCGGGCGTCGGCCGCGGGGCCGGTGGACAGGGGACCAGGACGTGACACGGGTACCTCCAGGCGAGGCGGTGCGGATGTCCCCGGGCAGCACAGGGCCCGGCGGACGGAGGGTGCGGAGGAGGCGGTGACGGATCACCGCGGCCGGCCGGGCGGAGCCGGGACCGGCGAGGAGCACGAGGGCTCGGAGAGGGCGCGGAGGCCCGGATCTCAGGAGGTGCGCAGGCGCACGGAGTGCCGCATGGCCGGGAACCTACGAAGCGGTCGGTCGGCCGTCGAGCGATTTACCGGCCGTCGTCCGTGCTGCCGGCCCGGCGAGCGGCCTGCCGGGCCTGGTGGGCCTCCCACTTCTGCCGGTCCCGCTCCCGGGCGGCCGCGTTCCGGTCCCACTTCTCCTTGCGCCGGAGGGCTCGTGCCTGCTCCCGCTCCTCGTAGGTGGAGTGCTCGTCCCACCCGCTGGCCGCGACTGCTGCGCCCAACGCGGTGACGAGCACGACGGCCACGGCGGTGGCGACGATCACGTCGAGGAGGACGAACGCCGCGACCGCCAGGGCGACGGTGATGACGGCGCCGAGGACCGCGCCGAGCAGGCGTCCGTGTCGGGGCTTCGTCGGCACGCGCCCAGTATCCGCGCCGCCGTCGGGCACCGGGGCCGGGGCCTTGTCAGTGTCGTGCGGGGTCCGTACCGTGGGCCCAGCGGTTCAACAGTCAGCCGTTCCCCGTGCTGCGGATCCGTTGCGCGCCCCCCGGTGGGGCACGCCGCACCGGCGTCGCGGGGTTCCGGTTCCACCCGCCCGAGAGGCGCAACCGTGGCCGCATCCTTCGCCGAACCGCCGGTCACCGATCTCGTGCGTGTCGACGTCGTCGCCCAGGGCCGCACCGTGCGGATCATCACCGCCGGTGAGGTCGACTCCTCGTCCGCGCCCGTGCTGGAGAGCCACCTCGCCGGGGTGCTCGAGGAGTCCCTGGACGAGCTGGTCGTCGACCTCTGCGGCGTCACCTTCCTCGACTCCGCCGGCCTGTGCGTCCTGGCCACGGCGCACCGCCGGGCCGGCGAGAAGCAGGTCGCGATGCGCGTGCTGGCCTCCTCCCGCGCCGTCGTCCGGCCGCTGCAGATCACCGGGCTGTGGCAGCTCCTGGGCGCTGAAGAGGTCGAGTCCTCGTCCGCCGACCAGGGCGTCGCCTGACCGTCGACTGACGCCCGCACCCCGGGCTGCCCGCCCGTAGCCCCGCCGCGGCCGACGAGCCGCCGTCCTCCCCGCGTGGGAGGGTGCGTGCACGCCCCGCTGTGCCGCCGGGCACACTTCCTACGACGTGCGCCGGCCGCTCCAGGGGCCGTGGACGCGGACCTACCCCAGGAGGACACCCGTGCGAGATGCGGTCATCTGCGAGCCCTTGCGGACCCCGGTCGGAGGCTTCGGCGGCTCGTTGCGCGACGTGCCGGTGCAGGAGCTCGCCGCGACGGTCATCCGGGCGCTGCTCGAGCGCACCGGCATCCCGCCCGAGTCCGTCGAGGACGTCCTGCTGGGCCACTGCTACCCGACCATGGACGCGCCCGCGATCGGCCGCGTCGCCGCGCTGAACGCGGGCCTGCCCGTCACCGCCTCCGGGCTGCAGATCGACCGCCGCTGCGGCTCCGGGCTGCAGGCCGTGGTCAACGCCGCGATGCAGGTGCAGTCGGGCGCCTCCGACCTCGTCCTGGCCGGTGGCGCGGAGTCGATGAGCAACGCGCCGTTCTACTCGACCGCCATGCGCTGGGGCGTCAAGGCCGGTACCGGCGTCCTGCTCGAGGACGGCCTGGTGCGCGGCCGGGTCACCGCGGGCGGTACCAACCACCCGGTGCCCGGCGGCATGCTGGAGACCGCGGAGAACCTCCGGCGCGAGTACGAGATCGGGCGCGAGGAGCAGGACGAGTACGCCGTCCGCAGCCACCAGCGCGCGGCCGCCGCCACCGAGGCCGGCCGCTTCGCCGACGAGATCGTGCCGGTCACCGTCAAGGGCCGGAAGAGCGAGACCGTCGTCGACCGCGACGAGCACATCCGGCCCGACTCGAACATCGAGACCCTCGCCCGGCTGCGCCCGATCATGGGCCGGGACGACGCCGAGGCCACGGTCACCGCCGGCAACGCCAGCGGGCAGAACGACGGCGCCGCCGTCTGCATCGTGACCACCCCCGAGAAGGCCGCCGAGCTCGGTCTGCGGCCGCTGGCCCGGCTGGTCTCCTGGAGCGTCGCCGGCGTCCCGCCGCGGACCATGGGCATCGGCCCCGTGCCGGCGACGGCCAAGGCGCTCGCGATCGCCGGTCTCGACCTGGCCGAGATCGACCTGATCGAGCTCAACGAGGCCTTCGCCAGCCAGGTGCTCGCCGTCGCCCGCGAGTGGAAGTTCACGGACGCGGACTGGGAGCGGACCAACGTCAACGGTTCCGGCATCTCCCTGGGTCACCCGGTGGGCGCGACCGGTGGGCGGATCCTGGCCACCCTGCTGCGCGAGATGGACCGCCGCCAGGCGCGCTACGGCCTGGAGACGATGTGCATCGGCGGCGGGCAGGGCCTGGCCGCGGTGTTCGAGCGGGTCGCCTGAGCTACCCGAACCCCCACCACGACGACGAACGGGAGCACGGAATGAGCAAGGTCGCGATCGTCACCGGCGCCGCACGAGGCATCGGGGCGGCCACCGCACTGCGGCTGGCACAGGACGGCTTCGCCGTCGCCGTGCTGGACCTCAAGGCCGAGGACTGCGCCGACACGGTCGCCGCGATCGAGTCCGCCGGCGGGAAGGCCCTGGCCGTGGCCGCCGACGTCGGGGACGCCGAGCAGGTGGAGGCCGCCGTCGAGCGGATCGCCACGGAGCTCGGCCCGCCGGTCGTGCTGGTCAACAACGCCGGCGTCACCCGCGACAACCTGCTGTTCAAGATGAGCGACGCCGACTGGGACGTCGTCATGCACGTGCACCTGCGCGGCTCCTTCCTCATGACCCGCGCCGCCCAGAAGCACATGATCGAGGCCAAGTGGGGCCGCATCGTCAACCTGTCGAGCGTCTCCGCGCTGGGCAACCGCGGCCAGGCGAACTACGCCACCGCCAAGGCCGGCCTCCAGGGCTTCACCAAGACCCTGGCCATCGAGCTGGGCAAGTTCGGCGTCACGGCCAACGCCATCGCGCCGGGGTTCATCGTCACCGACATGACGAAGGCGACCGCCGAGCGGATCGGCGAGGAGTGGGAGCCCTACGTGGCCAAGCGCGCCGCGGCGATCCCGGTCGCACGGGCCGGGCAGCCCGAGGACATCGCGCACACCGTCTCGTTCTTCGTCAGCGAGGGCGCCGGCTTCGTCTCCGGCCAGGTCATCTACGCCGCCGGCGGCCCGCGGACCTGAGGGTCCGCGGACCGGGGCGTCAGGGCCGGGGCCAGTCACCCGCGAGAGCGGAGTCGACGGCCCCGGCCCGTCGCCGTACGTCCTCGGCGGTCCAGCCGACGGGCAGCTCGTCGTCGTACTGGGCGACGAGCTGGTCCTTCTCCCGGCGGACCGCTTCCTGCTGCACCGGTGTCCGGACGTGCCACGCCGCTTCGGTCAGCACGCCGAACACCCGGTCGGCCACGGCCGGATCGGTCCCGCCGTAGGACCGCGGCTGGGTGAGGGCCAGCGACAGCAGGGCCGGGTAGTCCCAGGACGGCACCAGCAGCCGGTGCGTGCCGTCCTCGTCGGCGAGCCGGCGGTGCCACGTGGTGCGGCAGGCGGCCAGGCCGAGCAGGTCGGAGACGTGCGAGAGCGCGTGGACGGCGGTCGTCGGGTCGTTGATGCCGGGGGAGAGGGCCCGGGCGGCGATGTCGACCAGCTTGCGGAGCCCGTAGCTGGGGTCGCCGGAGTAGGCCCGCTCGTAGCTGAGGACCAGCTGCTCGTCGACGGCCGCCTCGAGCTCCTCGATCGGCGGCTCCGAGCTCGTCCCGACGCTCCAGGTCCAGGCCACCGGGATGCCGGCGAGCACCGACTCGCCCGGGCGGGGGATCAGCCGCACCACCGCGCGCGACTCGGTCGCCGCGGCCAGCAGCGGGCCCTCCATGACCTGCACGAGGAACCCGCTGTGCCGGGCGAGGAGGGGCCGGGCGTGTGCGGGGACCGGCGGCAGGTCGACGTCGGGCATGTCGTCGTCGGCCTGGTCCCCGGCGAGCCGGCGCAGCGTCGCGGCGCCCTCCACGTGGACGTCCCGGAGCATCGTCTCGACCCGGAGCTGGCGGCTCTGGTGGCTGAGGAAGGCGACCAGCGCGCCCACCGAGGCCAGGGTCAGGACCAGGGCCACGGTCACCGAGAGCCGCGGGACGAACGCCCCCAGGCCGGCCTCGTCGGCCGAGCGCACCGTGCGCAGCACCACCAGCGCGAAGACGAACGTGCCGAGCAGGATGCCCAGGCAGGTCTGCACCACGCGGTCGCGCACGAACGTCTGCAGGAGCCGCGGCGAGTACTGGCTGCTGGCCAGCTGCAGCGTGACGATCGTGAGCGAGAACAGCAGGGTGGTGACCGAGATCAGCGACGAGGCGATCGCCGACAGCACGGTGCGTGCCGCCGACGGGCCCCCGCCGAACACGTAGGCCAGCGGCTCGTTGTCCTCGCCCTCCTGGAGCCAGGTGTCCACCTCCGGCAGCAGGAAGGCCAGGCCGACGGAGCCCAGGACGGCCAGCGCCGGCAGCGGCCAGAGCGCGCCTCCGACGATGCGGCGGACGCTGCTGAACCAGCCGCCGCGCGGGCTCGCGTCCACCGCCCCGCTCACGACGACGGGTCCCGGTCGGGGTAGCGGGCACGGGCCAGGGCGTAGACGCCGAACGCGGCGAACCCGAGCGCGATGCCGGCCAGCAGCCACGGTCCGGCGTCCACCCGGGCGATCGCCGTCATGGCCCCGTCCAGCCCCGTGGCGTCGGTGACGTCGGCGGAGGTCGCCGCGCGCCACAGCAGGACGCCGACCAGCCCGAACGCGATGCCCTTCGCGACGTAGCCGATCCGGCCGATGCCCTCGATGACCGGCTCCCAGCGGTCGGGCGCGGCGGGCAGGTCGACGTCCCGCATGAAGCCGCCGGTGACGCCGCGGACCAGCGTGTACAGGCCGACCGCGACCACCCCGGCGGCGACCAGGCAGACCGCCGCCGTGCCACCGGGGATCCGCAGCGCGTCGTCGGTGAGCGCGGGCAGCCGCTCGTCGGCCTCGTACTCCAGCCCGAGGGCGAACAGCAGCGCCGTCGCGCCGAGGAACGCGTAGACCCCGCCCTTGGCCAGGCACTTGGCGCAGACCAGCGCGGTGCGCCGGCGGTGCGCCGGATCGAGCAGCCCGCGCCACCAGAGCAGGACCTCGCCGGCCTGCCAGAGACCGAGGCAGAGCAGTCCCAGGCCGATCGCCCACAGCAGGGCACGTCCGCCCGGACCGGCGCCCACGGTCTGCAGCGCACCGGTCTGGTCGGCGTCGGCACCCTGCAGCCCCAGCGCCATGCGCGCGGCCAGGAACGCGATGAGCAGGTGCACGGCGCCGTAGGCGATGAGGCCGACCCGGGCCAGGTGGGTGAGCACCGGGTGCTCGGTCACCTCGCGCGCCTGCTCGACGGCGGCGTGCACCCGGTCGAGCAGGGCGCGGGCGGTCGTCACCGGACGATCGTGCTGGACGGTGCTCAGGTGCGCTCGGGGTAGCGGGCGCGGACGAACAGGTACCCCCCGAAGGCGGCGATGCCGAGGGCGACCAGCGTCAGGAGGATCTGGCCGAAGGGCGCGTCCAGGATGGTCCGCAGCACGCCGTCCAGCCCGCTGGCCTTGGCCGGGTCGAAGGTGACCGCCGCCCAGACCAGCAGCCCGCCCACCCCGCCGAGCGCGATCCCCTTGCCGGGGTACCCGACCTCACCGAGCCGGGTCACCAGCCGGGTCGCCGACGACGAGGCCCGGGACAGGTCGATCTCCTTGAGGAAGCGCTTCGTCACGCCCTTGTAGACGTGGTAGATGCCGGCCCCGACGACGACGAGCCCGGCGGCGGCGACCAGCCAGCGTCCGGCGGGCCAGCCGAAGACGCCGGCCACGGTCTGCTGCTGCGACCCGGACGACCCGCCGCTGCCGGTGGCGACGCGGAAGGCCAGCACCGCCAGCGCGGCATAGATGATCGCCTTCGCGACGGCCTTGGCCGACCTCTTGACGGCGTTGGTGCGGGTGTCCCCGGACGCCGACCAGCCGGAACGCCAGCGGAGCACCTCGAGGGCCTGCCAGACCGCCAGGGCGACCAGCCCGACCGCGACGACCCAGAGCAGCGGCCTGCCGACGGGGGACTCGGCCAGGGTGGCCAGCGCTCCGGTCTGATCGGCGGACTCGCCGCCGCTGCCACCGCCGACGCCCCATGCCAGCTGGAGCGCCAGCCACGCCAGGACCAGGTGGATCACGCCGTAGGCGACCAGGCCGACGCGGGCCAGCTTCTCCAGGCCGTCGTTGTCGGCGGCTCTCGCCGCGTTGTCAGCCGAACCCTGCACGCCCATGTCCGCACTCCCTGTCGTGGGCGGATGATCAACGCCTCACAGTGGCACGACTGCCCGTGCGGTGCCTGCCGTCGTCCCCCGGCGGGTGAGGGACACTGGATCCGTGGCAACCGCTGGAGACGTCCTGACCGCACAGCCGACCCGCGAGGTCGCCCGACGGGCGTGGCCGCAGTGGCTCGCGCTGGGCGTGGCGATGATCGCCGTCGCCGGTGCGTCGATCGTGTGGTCCGACGGTGGAGCGCGCCTCCTGCTCGGGGCGCTGGGGCTCTTCCTCGCCGTCCGCGGCGGGGCGCTGCTCCGGAGCGCGCCGCGGCTGGACGGCGAGCTGAGCGGCCGTGCGCGCACCCTCGGCTCGGTCGCCGTGGTCGTCGGGTCCCTCGCCCTGGTCGTCGCGCTGGCCCTCGGCGAGGCGGCCGCCCGCGTGCTGCTGGTCGGCGTCCCGGTCGTCCTGCTCGCCGGTGCGCTGGCGCTGCTCTCCCGCACCGGCGTCGCGCGCCGCGGCGGGCAGGCGCTGCTCGTGTGGGGGGTACTGGTCACCGGTCTCCTGGCGGTCACCGGGTTCGCCCGGGACTGGGACCGGGCGGCCGACGCCGCCACCGTGGTCGCCGCCCTGATGCTGGCGGTGCTGGCCGTGCCGGTGCTGGTCAGCGCCGTCAACCTGCGTGCGGTCGCGGCCCGGCCGGCTCCCGCTCCTGCTGCGGGCGGCTGCGGCGGCTGCGCCTGCGGCGCCGGGGGCTGCGGCTCCTGATCCTCCGGGTGCCGGGGCGCCGGTGTCCGCACCGTCCCCACCGGGGTAGGGGCGGTGCATGAGCGGACACGTCTTCGTGGTCGGCGCCGACCTGACCCGGCTGTCCTGCGACGACGTCCTGGTGCCCACCGGCCGCAGCCTGCGGATCTCGCCGGGCTGGTGCCCCCTGGTGCCCGGTGAGCTGATCACCGAGTCCGGGAACGAGGGCGCCTGCGTCGGGCTGTCCTGGGCCGCCGACGAGCGGGTGCTCGAGGTGCCCGGCGGCGGTCCCCGGCGCGCCTGGCTCGTCGACACGGTCGACGACGAGGGCCGCGGCCTGCCCTGGCTGCTCGACGGCGCGCGCGAGGCGCTGGCCGCCGTCGCCCGTCGGGAGGTGGACCGCCCCGCGCACGGCCGGGCGCGGCGGCTGGTCGGCCTGCCCGCGCTCGGCACCGGCTGGGGTGGCGCCGCCGGCCGGCGGGGGGCGCTGCTGCAGGAGCTGTTGCCGGTGCTGCACGAGGCGGCGCGGGAGCACGGCATCGACGTCGCCCTGGTGCTCAAGCGGCCCAGCGACCTGGCGGCCGCCCAGCGGGTGCGCCGGGCGCGTGACGGCGGGTGGGACCTGCCCGCCTCCCTGCACCGGCTGGCCGAGCAGCTGGGTGACCGGGCACGGCGCGGCCAGCTGGCCGTCTTCCTCGGTGCCGGCGTCAGCGCGGCGGCGGGGCTGCCCACCTGGGAGCAGCTGGTCGGCGAGCTGGCCGACCGCTCCGGCCTGGACGAGGACCTGCGCGCCGGTCTGGTCCGCCTGCCGGCGCAGGACGCCGCGGCGCTGCTGGCCCGCGAGCTGGGCAGCGAGGCGCTGGCGTCCTTCGTCAGGGAGCGCTTCGGACCGGGCCCGTACGCGCTGGCGCACGCGCTCGTCGCCGGCCTCCCGGTGCAGGAGTTCGTGACGACCAACTACGACCCGCTGGTCGAGCAGGCCGCGAACGACGTGGGCCGCGGCCTGCGGGTGCTGCCCTTCGAGCAGGCCCGGCCGGGGGCGCCGTGGCTGCTCAAGCTGCACGGGGACGCCGCCCACCCCGAGAGTGTCGTGCTGACCCGTGAGGAGTACCTCCGCTTCGGGGACTCCCGGGCCGCACTGGCCGGGGTGCTGCACTCGCTCCTGCTGACCCGGCACGTCCTGTTCGTCGGCACGTCGATGCTCGACGACGACCTCATCCGCATCGCGCACGAGGTGCGCAGCGCCCTGCAGGTGCAGGGGTCGGACCGCGCGCACCGCAGTGGCACCGTCCTGGCCCTGCGGGAGGACGTGGCCCGCGCCCGGCTGTGGGAGCAGGACGTCGAGACGGTGGCGATGGCCGGCGCCGACGTCCCGTCCGCCGAGGCGGCGCGGCGCCTGGAGGTGCTGCTGGACCTGATCGGCTGCCTGTCCACGCCGCCCACCGGCTACCTGCTCGACCCCGCCTACCGCGGACTGCTCGACGACGAGGAGCGCGCCCTGGCCGACGCGCTGCGGTCGGTGGCCGAGCTGGTGCCCGACGGCGGTGTCCCCGGTGCGGGGCAGGAGGTGGCCGCGCTGCTGCACCGCCTGGGCCACGGCGGCTCGCCGCCCGGCCGCGCCCACGACCCGGACCCGGAGCAGTAGCCGGGCCGACCGGCGATTGCCCGGCGGCACGACGGGGCAACGGTCCAGTGTGGCGCGACTCGAGAACAGCCTGAAGCTGCTGACCCGGGGATACGGCTGGCTGCCGGACAAGCGACGGCAGGCCGGCCGGCGGACGGTCCCCACCCGGCTGGGCGGGCTCAAGGTACTGGCGATCGAGGGGCCGGAAGCCGCTCGTTTCCTGTACGACGAGGACCACGTCCGCCGGGCGCACGCCATCCCCGAGCCGGTGCAGGGCACGTTGTTCGGCAAGGGGGCGGTGCACACCCTGGACGGGGAGATGCACCGGGTGCGCAAGGCGATGTTCGTCGCGCTGCTCATGCGCGAGGACGGCATCGCCGCGCTGGTGGAGCAGGCCACCTCGGCCTGGGACGACGCGGCCGCCCGCTGGCCGGGCCGCCGGATCGTGCTGTTCGACGAGTCCGCCCAGGTCATCGCCGGCACCGTCTGCCGCTGGGCGGGTGTGCCGGTCGCCGACGACGAGGTGCCGGCCCTCGCCCGCGACCTGGTGTCGATGGTCGACGGGTTCGCCACCGGCGGCCCCCGGCACTGGCGGGCGCGCCGGGCCCGTGGGCGCCGCGAGGCCTGGCTGTCCCAGCTCGTCACCGACGTCCGCAGCGGTGCGGTAACGGTGCCCGAGGGGTGCGCGGTCGACGTCGTCGCCCGGCACACCGACGCCGACGGCGAACGGCTGGACCCGCACGTGGCGGCGGTCGAGCTGCTCAACATCATCCGGCCGACCACCGCCGTGGCCTGGTTCATGGCCTTCTCCGGGCACGCGCTGATCCGCTGGCCCGAGCATCGCGAGCGGCTGGCCGGCGGCGACCCCGCGTTCGCCGAGGCGTGGGCGCACGAGGTGCGCCGGTTCTACCCGTTCGCCCCGTTCATCGGCGGGCGGGCGCCGCAGGAGACCGAGTACGACGGCGAGCGCATCCCGGAGAACTCGATGGTGCTGCTCGACCTCTACGGGCAGAACCACGACGCGGACCTGTGGCCGGATCCCTACGCGTTCCGGCCGGAGCGGTTCCTGGACCGGGAGATCGGCGCGTTCGAGCTCGTCCCGCAGGGCGGCGGGGACCCGCGCACCAACCACCGCTGCCCGGGCGAGGCGCTGACCGTGGGCCTGCTGTCGGCGCTCGCGGTCCGGCTGGCCCGGCTGGAGTTCGCGGTGCCGGAGCAGGACCTGGAGATCGCGCTGCACCGCATCCCGGCGCGGCCGGACAGCGGCGTCCTCCTCGACGTCCGCTAGGAGCGCTGCTCCAGGCCGGACAGCTCGGCCGGCAGCGCGCCGGGGTGCAGGACGCCGAGCCGCTGGGTGGCGCGGGTGAGGACGACGTAGAGGTCGTTCCACCCGCGGACCCCCTCGGCCACGATGGCGGCCGGATCGACCACGAGGACCGAGTCGAACTCCAGGCCCTTGGCGCCCTCGGGCGGCAGCACGACCGGGGCGTCGGCGCGGTCGGGGTCGGCGGGCAGGCGGGCAGCCACCGCGGCGCTCACCGCGTCCAGCCGGCTGCGCGGCACGAGCACCCCGAGGGTGCCCTCCTCCTTGTCCAGCCCGAGCGCGGCCTCGGCGACGGCGTCGGGCAGTCCGGCGTCGTCGACCCGCTGCGCCCAGGGGTGCACGCCGGTGGACCGCACCGACGTCGCGGCCGACGCCGGGGCGCCGGTGGCGGCGAGCACCTCGGCGGCCACGGCCATGATCTCGGCCGGGGTGCGGTAGTTGACGGTGAGCTCCTCCAGCTGCCAGGTGCGGCCGAGGTGCGGGTCGAGCACGTCGGACCAGCTGGTGGCGCCGGCGAGGGTGCTGGTCTGGGCGACGTCGCCCACCACGGTCATCGAGCGGGTCGGGCAGCGGCGCAGCAGCAGCCGCCAGGCCATGGCCGAGAGCTCCTGGGCCTCGTCGACGATGATGTGCCCGTAGGTCCAGGTGCGGTCGGCCGCGGCCCGCTCGGCGGTGCTGCGGTAGTCGGTCTCCTCGTGCCGGTCGGCCAGCCCCTCGGCGTCGAGCAGGTCGCCGGCCAGCAGCTCCTCGGCCTCGTCCTCGGTCTCCGCGTCGGTCGACCGGGAGCCGTGCAGCATGTCCAGGGTCTCCTGGGCGTCCCGGAGCCGGCGCTGCCGGTCGCGCTCCTCGGCGCGCCGCTGCGCGGACTCGTCGATGCCCAGCAGCTCGTCGACCTCCTCGAGCAGCGGGACGTCGGCCGGCGTCCACGGCGAGGACGGCGGCCGGTGCAGCAGGTCCCGCTCCGCCTCCGTCAGCCCGGACGCGACCGCGTCGAGCTGCCGGCGGGAGGCGAACAGGTCGCGGAGCACCCGCTCCGCGGTCAGCCGGGGCCAGAGCCGGTCGATCAGCGCGTGCACGGCGGGCTCGGCCGAGACCTCGCGGCGCAGGGCGGCGACGTCGTCCCGGTCGAGCAGGTTCGCCCCGCCGAGCACGTTCTCGCCCAACTTGTCGGCGTACTTGCGGGCCAGCAGTTCGATGACCGTCCGCGCGGCCGCGGGCCGGGCCTCGTTGTGCACGCGGGAGGCGGCGCGGGCGCGGCTGCGCACGCGGGCGGCGTCGGCCTTGGTGAAGCGCAGCGGGACGCCGTCGATGGTGATCTCGGCGGGGCGGTCCAGCACCGCCTGGCGCTGCTTGACCGCCGCGGCGACGACGTCACCCATCGCCAGCCGGCCCTTGACCTCGGCCACCTCCGGCGGTTCCGGCGCGTGCGCCTGCAGGCCCGGGCGCAGCCCGCCGAGGTCGGCGAGGACGACGCCGGTCTCGCCCAGGGAGGGCAGCACGTCGGCGATGTAGGTGAGGAAGGTGGGGGAGGGGCCGACGACGAGCAGACCGCTGCGGGCCAGCCGCTCGCGGTGGGTGTAGAGCAGGTAGGCGGCCCGGTGCAGCGCCACGGCGGTCTTGCCCGTCCCCGGCCCGCCCTGGACGACGAGCACGCCGCGGACGTCGGCGCGGATGATCCGGTCCTGCTCGGCCTGGATGGTGCGGACGATGTCGGTCATCCGGCCGGTGCGCGAGGCGTTCAGCGCGGCGAGGAGCACCGACTCCCCGGCCAGCCCGCCGCGCTCGCCGGCGCCGCCCTCGAGTGCGGCCTCGCTGATGTCGAGGGTCTCGTCGGCGACGCTGACCACCGTGCGGCCGCGGGTGCGGATGTGCCGGCGGCGGCGCACGCCCTGGTCGTGCAGCGCCGTCGCGGTGTAGAAGGGCTGGGCGGCCGGCGCCCGCCAGTCGACCAGCAGCGGCTCGTCGGCGCCGTCGGCGAACAGCCCGATGCGGCCGATGTAGCGGGGCGTCGCGGTGTCGTGCCGGTCGAGCCGGCCGAAGACCAGGCCGCTCTCGGCGGCGTCGAGGGCGACGATGCGCCGGCTGTGCAGCTCGACGGCGGCCTCCCGCTCGCCCACGGCCTGGGGGTTGTGCGGCACCAGGGCCAGCGCGTCGGCGAGCCGGCCGACACTGCGCGCGCGCACCTCGTCGAGCCGGTCGAACAGCGCGGTCACGTAGGGCTGCTCCGCGGCGATCCCGGAGTCGGGGCCGTCCGCGGTTCGAGCTGTCGACAAGTCGTGCCGCTTTCGGTCGGACGTGCACTACCTCCCGTGCGGGAGCGCCGGTCGTGGCGGCCGCCCATTATGCGCGCGCCCACTCCGGCGTCGGGATTCCGTGATCCCGGCGATTCGGGGCCGCCGACGGGACGGGACCACGCGATCCAAGCGCGCGGCGCAGCCGGTCAGGCGTCGAGGTAGGAGACCAGCCGATCGGCGAGCTCCGCCGGCCGGCTGAGGGCCACGAGGTGACCGCCGGGGAGCTCGTCGACCGTCAGGCCGAGCCGGTCCCGGGCGATCCGGCGCTGGAAGTCCAGCGGGAAGAAGCGGTCGTCGCGTCCGGCCAGCACGCGGGTGGGCACGTCGGGCCAGCGGTCCAGCGGCCAGGGGTCCGCGAACGGGCGATCGGCCTGCTCGAAGGGCTCGGCCTGCACCGCGGCGGCGACGTCGGCGGGCACGTCGGCGAAGAACGCCTCCGTCGGATCCCCGGGATCGGCGTGGCCGGTGTTCGTCCACCACGCGCCGCCCGTCTCGCCCGGGCTGGGCACCATCGCGTTGAGCAGGACCAGCAGGCGCACCGGCAGCCGGTCGCAGACCAGTGGTGCGGTCAGCCCGCCCATCGACTGGCCGACGAGCACCACGGGATCGGGGGAACCGCCCAGCGCCGTCCGGACGGTGCCGACGACGGCGGTGGAGTACGCGGCCAGCCCGGCGTCCGGGTCGGCGGCGGGCAGGCCCACGGCCAGGGCTCGGTGCCCGCGGCGCTCCAGCTCGGGCACCAGCAGCCGCCAGTAGGAGGCGTTGCCGCCCGCTCCGGGAACGAGCACGAACGTGGTCACGGCAGAGGAGACCGCCACGAGTGAGCCAACTCATCGCCGTCGCGTCGCCTGGCAACCCTGCGGACACCGTGCCGTCACAGCGGCTGCCTAGCGTCGCTCCCGTACTCGACGAGGGGAACGGACATGACGACGAGCACCCTGGAACGGCCGGTTGAGCGGACCGCTCCCGACAGCAGCGGCCGCGACCGCTGGACCTGCGAGAACTGCCGAACCGAGACCAGCTCCGTCCGCAAGCGGTGCACCGACTGCGGCACGTCCCGCTACTGACGCGGCACCTCACCGCGCCGGGGGCGCCCCCCGCAGGCGGACGACGTCCGCGCGGTGCCGGCGGGCGCCCCGCCACCGCCAGGCCAGCCGGCCGAGCGGGGACAGCCCGCCGAGGATCCGTGCCCGGTCCCCGGCGCAGCTGTCCTCCAGCGCCAGGCCGAGCACGAGCCGCCGCTCCCGTGCGCTCAGCCGGAGGTGCGCCGCCGAGGCGACCGCGGACCACGTCGCGGCCCCCAGGTGCGCGTCCAGCAGCGGCAGCAGGTCGCGCTCCTCGGCGGCCGTGTGGTCCGCGACGGCGTCGGCCAGGCCGCGGCAGTCCCGCGCCAGGCCGTCCCGGGCGGCGGGGGTGCCCGCCACCGCCCACTGGCGCGCCGCGGTGCCGAGGTCGCGCACGGCGGAGTCGATGCGGCCGGCACGGGCGGTCCAGTCGGCGACGGCGCTCCGCAGCGGCGCCTGCCGTCCTTCCGGCACGGCGCCCAGCAGCGCGGGCCACAGGGCGTCGCGCTCCAGCCGGTGCTGCGCGAGCAGCAACCGCCCGACGAGGTCGGCGTGCGCGGTCAGGGCGCGCGTGCGTGCCGGGTCGGCCGGCGGGGCCCAGGTGAGCAGATCGGCGAGCAGGTGCAGCTCGCGGCGGACCACCTGGTGCAGCACCCGCTGGGAGGCGCCGGCGGCGCTGCTGGGGGCCGGCGGCACGCGCCGGGAGCCGGGCGGGACGTCGTCGCCCGGGCGGCGGGGGACCGGCAGCACGGACGTGCCCGCAGCGGCCTGGACAGCGGTCATGGTGCACCTCGCTGGGCGTCGGGCCGGCGATCCGGCCGGCCCGGATCGAGGACGACGCGGCGAGGGTAGGACCGTCCGGGAACGCCCGACAGGGGGATCGTCGACCAGACCCTCGGGGGCGCGGCCGCGCGCCGGTGCGCCTGTCCGTCCGCGTCCGGCGGCTGACCCACCGTCACCGATCGGAGGGGCGTGGACCGCAGACAGGCCCGTCGTCCTCCCTTAGGGTCGACCGCGTGGAGAAGGTCCTGCAGCGGAACTGCGTGCGCCTCACCGGCTCGCCCCAGGGCCGGCCGATGATGTTCGCCCACGGGTTCGGCTGCGACCAGGAGATGTGGCGGTTCGTCGTCCCGGAGTTCGAGACCGACCACCGCATCGTGCTGTTCGACCACGTCGGCGCCGGCAACTCCGACCTGCAGGCCTACGACCGCGCCAAGTACAACTCGCTGCGCGGGTACGCCGCGGACGTCGTCGAGATCTGCCGCGCGCTGGAGCTGTCCGACGTGGTGTTCGTCGGGCACTCGGTGAGCGCGATGATCGGGGTGCTCGCCCTGCAGGAGGCCCCCGAGCTGTTCGGCGGGCTGGTGATGATCGGCCCCAGCCCGCGCTACGTCGACGACGGCGACTACGTGGGCGGGTTCAGCCGCACCGACATCGCCGGGCTGCTCGACGCCCTGGACGCCAACCACCTCGGCTGGTCGGCGCAGATGGCGCCGGTGATCATGGGCACGCCGGACCAGCCGGAGCTGGCCGCCGAGCTCACCAACAGCTTCTGCCGCACCGATCCGGACATCACCCGGCACTTCGCCCGCGTGACGTTCCTGTCCGACAACCGCGCCGACCTCGCCGGTGTCGCCGTCCCCACGCTGGTGCTGCAGTGCGCCGAGGACGTGATCGCGCCCGAGGTGGTGGGCCGCTACGTGCACGAGCAGATCCCCGGCAGCGTCTTCACCCAGCTCGCGGCCACCGGTCACTGCCCACACCTGAGCGCCCCGGAGGAGACGGCGGCGGCGATCCGGGCCTTCCTGCCGGGGTGACCGTGTCCAGGGCGCAGGACCCGGGAGGGAACCGCCCGGAGGAGTGCGGCCGGCTGGACCACCTGCTCGAGGACGATCCCGCCGACCTCTACGAGAACGCCCCCATGGGCTACCTGTCGTCGCTGCCCGACGGCCGGATCGTCAAGGTCAACCGGACCTTCTGCGACTGGATCGGCCGGCCCGCCGGCGAGGTGCTGGGAGTGCGCTTCCAGGACCTGCTGAGCATGGGCGGGCGGGTCTACTACGAGACCCACCTGATACCGCTGCTCCGCATGCAGGGCGCCGTCCGCGAGATCGCGCTGGACCTGGTGCGGGCCGACGGGACGCCGCTGGCCTGCCTGGCCAACGCGGTGGAGATCCGGGACGACGACGGGACGCCGCTGCTCCTGCGGGCGACGGTGTTCGAGGCCACGGCCCGGCGGCGCTACGAGCGCGAGCTGCTGGCCGCGCAGCGCACCGCCGAGGAGTCCGAGCTCCGGTCGCTGACGCTGCAGATGGTGGTGTCGGACCTGGCCGCCGCCGTCTCGGTGGAGGATGTCGCCTCGGTCATCGTGGAGCGCAGCAGCGATGCCCTGCGGGCCCGGGGGGCGGCGCTGATCCTGGTCGACACCGACCCGCACGACCCCGAGGCGATGCCCGCGCTGCGGCCGGCCCGCTCCCAGGGGCTGCCGCCCGGACTCCTGCTGGAGCTGCGCGACGCCGCGGGCAGCCAGCTCGCCGTGGAGCTCGCGCGCGGGGTCCGGTCGATCGTCGGTGACGACCGGCTGCGGCGGGTGCAGCCGGCGTTGGCCGTGGCGATGGCCAACGCGGGCCTGTCCGAGCTCGTGGTGGTGCCGGTGACCGCCGACGGCCGGCGCCTCGGAGTGCTGGTGCTCGCCCTCGGCGAGGGCGTCGACGACCTGATCAGCCTGGAGCCGGCGGACGGAGCCGCCACGCTCAGCACGGCCGACGTCAACCTGCTCTGGACGATCGGCCGCCAGGCGGGGCAGGCGCTGGAGCGGGCCCGCCTGCACGAGGAGACGGCCCGGCAGGCGGAACGGGCGTCGTTCCTGCTCGAGGCGGCGCGGTTGCTCGCCGAGGCCGCAGACGTCACCGAGACCGTGGACCGGCTGGCCGGGCTGGTCGTGGACCGGCTGGCCGACGTCTGCGTCGTCGACCTGGACACCGACGAGGGGCTCGTCCGGCCCGCCGTCCGCCACGGCGATCCGCAGCGCCGGCACCTCGCCGAGGAGCTGCGCACCCACCACCTGCCCCGCCGCTCGACCGCGCACCCCAGCGTCCGTGCGCTGCAGACCGGTTGGACGCAGTGGATCCGCACGGTCGACGACGACTTCATGCGCTCGGCCGCGGTGGACGACGCGCACCTCGAGCTGATGCGGGCGCTGGACCTCGCCGCCCTGGTCGCGGTGCCGCTGACCGCCGAGGGGCGGCAGCTGGGTGTGCTCACCATCGGGGCCGACACCCGGCGCGGGCCGTTCACCGTGGCCGACGTCGAGGTGGCCGAGCAGCTGGCGCTCCAGCTGGGCCTGGTGGTGGCGCGGGCGCAGCGCTTCGACCTCGCGGTCCGCACCTCGCACGCGCTGCAGAGCAACCTGCTCCCACCGGCACCCCCCGCCCTGGAGGGACTGGCCATCGCGGTGCGCTACCTGGCGGCCACCCACGGGGTCGACGTGGGCGGCGACTTCTACGACGTCGTCGAACTGCCGGGGGGCCAGGTGGGGCTCGCGGTCGGCGACGTGGTCGGGCACGACATCACCGCCGCCGCGACGATGGGCCAGCTGCGCAGCGTGTACCGCGCGCTGCTGGCCGACGGCCCCGCTCCCGGCGCCGTGATCGACCGGCTGCAGGTGGGGTGGCCGCTGCTGGGCCTGCGGCGTATGGCCACGGCGCTGCTCGCCTCGCTGGACCCGGTGTCGGGCCGGTTGCGGATCGCCTCGGCGGGCCACCCACCGCCGGTGCTGCTGGCCGATGGCCGGGCCGGGTTCCTGCCGGTCCGGCCGAGCCGGATGCTGGGCGCGCCGCCGTCGGACGCGGTGGAGTGGGAGGGCGTCCTGCCGCCGGGGGCCGGCCTGATCCTGTTCACCGACGGGCTGGTCGAGAGCCGTTCGGCCGACATCGACGAGGGGTTCGACCTCCTGCTCGCGGCCGCGTCGTCGGCGGGGACGACCGATCCCGACGCCCTGTGCGATCACCTGCTGGCCGAGCTCACCGGCGCCCAGCGCGCCGACGACATCGCCCTCCTGGTGCTCACCCGCCTTTGACGCCGGGATCAGGTGACCTGATCGTGCTGCGTCCTCCCTCACGTCCCACGGTGAGGTAGGACGCTCGGGGATCAGGTGACCTGATCCCGGCCGCGGGAGCGCACGTCCGGGGCACCCTGTACAACCGACGCAGGAGTCCACCTCGAGCTGGGAGTCGCATGAGCAACCCGTTGACACTGGCGCCGGCGCCGCGCTCCGACGCGGCCGAGCGGGTGCGGGGCGAGGTGCGCGACTTCCTGGCCGAGGAGCTGGCCGCCGGGAGCTTCCGCACGCACGTGGACACCTGGTTGTCCGGCGTCGACCCGGAGTTCTCCCGCAAGCTGGGCGCCCGCGGCTGGCTCGGCATGACCTGGCCGAAGCAGTACGGCGGCCACGAGCGGACGGCGATGGAGCGCTACGCCGTCACCGAGGAGCTGCTGGCCGCCGGTGCGCCGGTCGCCGCGCACTGGATCGCCGACCGGCAGTCCGGCCCCAACCTGCTGCAGTACGGGACCGAGAAGCAGCGGCGCGAGATCCTGCCGCGCATCGCCCGCGGTGAGTGCTACTTCGTCATCGGGATGAGCGAGCCGGACTCCGGGTCCGACCTGGCCTCCATCCGCACGAAGGCGACGCGCAACGCGGCCGGCGACTGGATGGTCAACGGCGCCAAGGTGTGGACGTCGAACGCGCACCTGTCCCACTACGGCATCGTGCTGGTGCGCACCGCCCCGGTGGACACCGCGAACCGGCACGCGGGCATGTCGCAGCTGCTCATCGACCTGTCGCTGCCCGGCATCACGATCAACCCGATCCGCATCCTGGACGGCGGGCACCACTTCAACGAGGTCGTGTTCGAGGACGTCGTCGTCCCGGGCGACATGCTGCTCGGCGAGGAGGGCAACGGCTGGCACCAGGTGACCGCCGAGCTGGCCTTCGAGCGGTCCGGCCCCGAGCGCTTCCTGTCGACCTACCCGCTCATGGCGGAGTTCGGCCGGCGGGTCGCGGAGTCCGGCGACCCGGCCGGGCTGGTGACGCTCGGCCGGCTGTCGGCGCGGGTGCTGGCGCTGCGGCAGATGTCGCTGCGCATCGCGGCGGCCCTGGACCGCGGCGAGCTGCCCAACATCCCGGCCGCGCTGGTCAAGGACGTCGGGACGACGTTCGAGGCCGACGTCATCGAGGAGGTCCGCCGGGTGGTCGACGTGCTGCCCTCGCTGGACTCACCCGACCCGCTGGCGCGGGCGCTGGCCGAGGCGCAGCTGCACCAGCCCGGCTTCACGCTGCGCGGCGGCACCAACGAGATCCTGCGCGGGATCGTGGCACGTGGATTGGGGCTGCGATGACGACAGCGAGCGAGCATCGCAGCGAGGGACGAGCGAGGAGCGGAACGAGCGCGGAGTCGAGCGGGGGACAGCGCTGATGAGTGATCAGGACCTGGTGGTCGGGACCGTCCGCGGTCTCCTCACGCGGCACGAGCCGTTCGACCCGACGCCGGAGCGGCGGTGGGACGCCGGGCTGTGGAGCGCCCTGGCCGAGAACGGGCTGACCGGGGTCGGGCTGCCCGAGTCGGCCGGCGGCTCCGGCGGCGACCTGGCCGACGCCGTGGCGATCGTCCGCACGCTGGCCGCCGGCGCCGGGGCGGTGCCGGTGGCCGAGCAGCTGCTGGTGGCCGGCCCCGCGGTGATCGCGGCCGGGCTGACCCTGCCTCCGGTGGACGAGCCGCTGACGTTCGGCATCGCCGACGGCGTGACGGCAACTCCGTCCGGCGACACCTGGACCCTCAGCGGGACGGCGACCGACGTCGCGTGGGCGGGGGTGGCCGCGCACGTGGCCCTGCTCGTGGCCGGTCCCGACGGCGCGGTGCTCGTGCTGCTGCCGACGGCGGACCTGACCGCGTCGGCCGCGGTGAACCTCGCCGGCGAGCCCCGGGGGTCGCTGACCCTCGACGGCGTGCGGGCGCAGGGGGCTCCGCTCGGCGAGGCGCAGGTGCGCGAGCTGCGCGCAGGCTTCGCGCTGGCGCGGGCGGTGCAACTGACCGCCGCCCTGGAGCAGGTGCTGGCCTGGACGGTGCAGTACGCGGGGGAGCGGCAGCAGTTCGGCCGCGCCCTGGCCAAGTTCCAGGCCATCCAGATGGAGCTCGCGGAGATGGCCGGCGAGGTGACGGCGGTGACCGCGCTGACCGACGCCGCGGTGCAGTCCCTGGGCCACGGCGAGGCGAACTTCTGGCTGGCGGCCGCGGCGGCGAAGGTGCGCGCCGGGGCGGCGGTCGAGGTCGTCGCGCGGCTGGCGCACCAAGTGCACGGCGCGATCGGGTTCACCCAGGAGCACAAGCTGCACCACCTGACCAAGCGGCTGTGGTCGTGGCGGGACGAGGCCGGCAGCGAGCTGGTCTGGTCGCGCGTGCTGGCGCAGGGTCTGCTCACCGACGGCCCGGACGGTCTCTGGCCGGCCCTCACCCGGGCGGTCTGACTCCTCCTCCGCAGGCGACCATCGGCGGACGGCCGGCACACCGCCGGTCCGGCCGTCCGCCGAATGGTCGACCGGGGAACTCAGTCGTCGAGCTGCTGGGGGACGCACTGGGGCGGGCCGAGGCCCGCGGTCGAGCACCACTGCTGCGCCTCGGCCTCGGAGGCGAAGCCCTCCGCGGCCACGCTGAGCCACCAGCTGTCGTCCAGGCCGGCACCGGTCACGTCGTCGCCGCGCACGAGCAGCACCGGCAGCAGCCCCGCCCGGGCGCGGTGGCGCGCCGAGTAGGCGGTGGCGGCGTCGTCGTCGGCGATCCGCGCGGCCTCCAGCTGGGGGACCCAGGGGCCGGCGAGGTCGTCGGCCGCGGCGGCGTCGTCGGCCCGGACGGTGAGCAGCCCGGCCACGTCCTGCGGCGGTCCGGCGGGGCCCAGGCCCTCGGCCTGGACGTGCGCGACGGTGGCGCCGCCGAGCAGGAGGAGCAGCGCCAGCCCCAGACCGGCGAGGACCGCGGTGGCGGCGCCGCCGGCACCCGAGCCGGGGTCGCCGTCGGCGGGTGACCGCCAGTGGGCCAGCCCCGACAGGGCCAGGCCGAACGCGGTCAGGCAGATGGCGCAGACCGGCAGCAGGTCCCAGATCCGGGCGTCGACGACGTCGAGGGTGGCCCACGCCGCCCACGCCGTGGCGCCCGCCAGGACGATGCCGAACCCCGCGACGACGACGTCGGGCAGCCGGACCCCGGTCAGGGCGACCGCCACCAGCACGACCGCGACGACGCCGGCGAGCAGCGCCACCCAGTTCGGCCAGAACCAGGGCTCGCCGCCGCCCGGCCACCGCGTCGCGGCACTGCGGGCGGCGGCGGTGGCGCGGTCGGTGAGGGCGAAGTCGAGCCGGCCGAGGACGGCGGGGGCGAGGAAGAGGCCGAGCAGCAGCCCGGAGCTCAGCAGCAGCGAGCCCCCGGCGGGGTGCCGGCCGACCGGGGCGCCCCGCCGGAGCCGGGACGGCTTCGCCTCCGCGGTCGCGGCGGACGCGCCGGTGCCCGGAGCCGGAGCGGCGGTCTCCTCGGGGTCGGCCGGGTCGGCGTGCCGGCCCCGCCCCGCGGTGTCGGGCGTCGGTTCGGATGTCGTCACGGATCTCCGTCCTGGGTGGGAGCGGCTCAGACCGTCTCGGGGACGCGCAGGTGGGCGAGGACGAGGTCGAAGGTCGCGTCGTCGGTGACCTCGCCGCCGCGCTGCCGGGAGAACTCCTCCAGCAGGGGCGCCATCCGGGCACTCGCCTCCTGCAGGGCGGCGTCGTCGGTGAAGGTGACCGCGGCCGTGCTGCGGCCGTGCTCGGCGTCGGCCATGACGCTGACGCTGCAGAAGCCGGGCAGGTCGTTCAGCCGCGGGACGACGCTCTCGGCGTAGGCGTCGAGGGTGGGGTCGAGGCGGGCCGGGTCGGTGCGGCACCGGGTCACGCGGGTGCGGGCGCCCTCGGGGGCGCTGCGCAGCCGGTGCACCAGCGCGATCCGCCACTCCTCCAGCGACTGGGGGCTCTGCAGGACGTCGGCCATCCGGGCGCGGATGCCGCGCATCTCCGATGCGCTGCGGCGCAGGGCGGCGAGGTCCTCGAAGGAGCTGGTGACGATGCACCGGCCGGAGCTGCGGTCGGCCAGCATCGAGATGCCGACGAAGCCGTCCATGCCCATCAGCGCGGGCATGGCCTTGTCGCGGATGTAGTGGACGGCGTCGTCGATCCGGTGCGGATCGCCCTGGAAGCCGGTCGAGCGTGCGTACATGGCCGTTTCCCCCCTCGGACACCGGCGGCCACCCCGGAGGCGCCCGCCGCCCCCACTGTGACGCAGGCAACGGCGGAGTGGGAAGTCGAGCGCCGGTGGGGGGTCGCTAGACGTTGCGGATGTTGGCGACGGCGACGGCCATGCTGTAGCCGATGGGGCCCTGGGTGTCGTGCATCGCGCAGTGCCCCACCGCGACGCCGGCCTCGCTGGCGTGGCCGCCGGACTCCAGGCCGATGTGGTCGCCGACCGGATCGCGGCTCAGGGTGAGCGTGTAGTCGGCGTTGATGAACTCGAGCTCGTCCTCGCTGCGGTGGGCCAGGGGGCTGGCCATGTCGGCCGCGAGCGCCGCGCGGACGAAGGGGGAGAGGGTCTCGCCGTCGACGAGCGGGCTCTTCTCCTTGATCCACATCCGCCGGCGGGCGGGGTGGCCCTCGTCGCCGAACTCGTGCACCGAGCGCGGCAGGGTGCCCGGGTCGGGGGCGTCCCACGGCGGGGTCCGGGTCGGCACGGGGCTGGGCGGCTGCTCTCCCCGGCGCAGCTGCACGGCGCTGGCGCGGGCGACGGCGCCGACGCCCGCGGTCACGGTCGCCTCGGTGACCCGGATGCGGCGTCCCTGCCGGACGACGACGCTGCTCACCTGCACCGGCTCGAACGGGGCGTTGCGGAACATGTCGACGGTGAGCCGGCTGAACTGGAACTCCGGGTCGCCGTGGCTGGTCTCCAGCTCGCGCGCGAGCAGCCCGGCCAGCAGGCGGCCGTGGATCATGCCCGGCACCCACCAGCTCTTGGCGCTCTCGCCGGGCGCGAAGCCGTCGTCGGTCAGCGTGAAGTAGGCGGGCCGCACGAGCAGGCTCCTTCGGGGCGGGCGGGCGGGGCAGGAACGGGGCGGCGTGACGCCGGACGGGGTGGGTCAGACGGTGCGGATGTTGGCGACGGCGGTCGACATGCTGAAGCCGATCGGCCCCTTCTCGTCGTGCACGGTCGCGTGGCCGACCGCGATGCCGTCCTCGCTGACGTGGCCGCCGGCCTGCAGGCCGATGAACTCCCCGATCGGGTCCCGGCTCAGGGTGAGCGTGTAGTCGGCGTTGATGAACTCGAGCTCGGTCTCGCCCCGATGTGCCACGGGGCTGCCCTCGTCGGCGGCCAGCGCGACCCGGACGAACGGGGAGAGGGGCTCGCCGGCCACCAGCGGGCGGTCCGCGCGGATCCACATGCCCCGGCGGGAGTGGTCGCCGTCGGGCAGGAACTCGTTGTAGGGCTCGGTCAGCGGGGTCGGGTCCGGGGCGTCCCAGTGCGGCGTCCGGGTGGGGACGGGGCTGGGCGGCTGCTCGCCGCGGCGCAGCTGCACCGCGCTGGCCCGGGCGACCACGCCGATGCTGGTGAGCACCTTCGCCTCGGTGACCCGGATGCGGCGGCCCTGCCGGATGACCTCGGTGGTCACCTGCACGGGCTCGAACGGGGCGTTGCGGAAGAGGTCGACGGTGAGCCGGCTGAACTGGAACTCCGGGTCGCCGTGCTCGGCCTCGAGCGCCCGGGCGAGCAGGCCGCCGAGCAGGGGGCCGCTCAGCATGCCCGGCACCCACCAGCTGCCGGCGCTCTCGTCCGGGACGAAGTGGCCAGCGGTCAGCGTGAAGAAGGCGGGCCGCACGAGCAGGCTCCTTGCGAGGGTGCTGAGGACCTGGTCGGGCCCTTCGGGAGACGGTTGGGCGCCTCGACCCTATCGCCGTGCCCTCGCGCCCCCGGTCAGCCCAGGTGGCGGAGGAAGTCCTCGGGCCGGCGCAGGAAGGCCCGCCACGCCGTCACCAGGTCGCAGTCGTCGTACGCGACGGGGGCGATGCCGCGGTCGTCGAGCTGCAGCAGGGTGGCTCCGGGCAGCGCGGCGAGGACGGGGGAGTGGGTGGCCAGCACGACCTGGCTGCCCGCGGCGAGCATGTCCTGCAGGATCGTCAGCAGCACGAGGCTGCTGTCGAACGAGAGCGCCGACTCGGGTTCGTCGAGGACGTAGAGGCCCGGCTCGGCGACCATGCCGGCGAGCACCTGCAGGAAGCCCTCGCCGTGGCTGCGGCCCAGCAGCGGGCCGTCGATGCGCTCCTGCCAGCGGCCGCGGCCGGAGAACTGCCCGGCCTGGGCGTGCAGCCGCTCGGCCCGCAGGAAGAGGCCCCCGGTGGGCCCGCCCCGGGTGAAGGCCAGCCGGAGCGAGCGGTGCAGGTCGGAGTCCTCGGCGGCCGGCTCGGCGATGGACCGCTGCAGCCAGTCGTCGCGGAAGGCGGTGATCCGGCGGGCCCAGGCCGCGGCGATCGCCTCCACCAGCGTGGACTTGCCGGCCCCGTTCGCGCCGATCAGCACCGTGGCGCCGGGGGACAGCGCGAGGCCGGAGTCGTACACCTGCCGGACGGCCGGCACGGTGTAGGGCCACTGCTCCGGGTCCGACTGCCCGCGGTCGATCGTCAGCCCGGTGACCGGCGCACCGGGCTGCCGGCCGGCGCGCGGACGCGCCACGGAAACCATGACCCGATCGTGGCATCCTGCGGCCGGCGGTTGCCGACGACCCGGGAACGGTGCCGTCGTTGCGGCACACTTCCGGGGTGATCGAGACCCAGACCGCGTCGGATGACCCGGCGGACCCGTCTCTGCCGGTCGTCGCGGACGGTGCGGTGCTGGTCCCGGGCGAGACGTGCTGGCGCATCGAGCGGGCGGCCCGGTACGCGGTCTTCGTCGACGCCGCCGACTACTTCGCCGTCCTCAAGCAGGCCGTGCTCAGGGCCGAGCGGCGGGTCCTGTTCATCGGCTGGGACTTCGAGCCCCGCATCCGCATGGACCCGCGCAGCCCGGGCCGGGGACGCCACGACCGGCTCGGGAAGGTCCTCGAGGCGGCGGTCCGGCACAACCCGGAGCTGGAGATCGGGGTCCTGCAGTGGGGCATGGGAGCGCTGGAGTCCCTGCGGCGGGGAACACTGCCGGCCGCCCTGCTCATGCGCCGGACGCCCGACCGGCTGACGTTCTTCGGGGACCACCACCACCCGGTCGGCGCGGCGCACCACCAGAAGATCGTGGTGATCGACGACTGCCTGGCCTTCGCCGGCGGCATCGACGTCACCGCCGACCGCTGGGACACCTCCGAGCACCTCGACCGGCAGCCGCTCCGGCACCGGCCGACCTCCCGGCGGCCGACCGGCCCGTGGCACGACGTGACGAGCCTGGTGTCGGGACCCGCGGCACGCGCCCTGGGCGACCTGGCCCGCGAGCGGTGGGAGAGCGGCACCGGCCGCCGGCTGGAGCCGGTCGAGGGCGTGGAGCCCTGCTGGCCCGAGGAGGTGGAGCCGCTGCTGACCGATGTCGACATCGCCATCTCCCGCACCCGGCCCGAGCACGGCGGCACGGAGCTGGTGCACGAGATCGAACTGCTCTGGCTGGCCGCCATCGCGGTCGCCCGGGAGGCCGTCTACATCGAGAGCCAGTACTTCGCCAACCGCCGGATCGCCGAGGCGATCGCCGAGCGGCTCGGCGAGGAGGACGGCCCTGAGTTCGTCGTGGTGAACCCGGAGTCGGCCGATGGATGGCTGGAGGAGAAGGCGATGGGCACCGCCCGCGCCCGGCTGCTCGGCATCGTCCGGGAGGCCGACGTGCACGACCGCTTCCGCATGTACGTGCCGGTGACCGACGGCGGAGGGCCGGTGTACGTGCACGCCAAGGTGATGGTGCTCGACGACCGGCTCCTCCGGATCGGCAGCGCGAACCTGAACAACCGCTCGATGGGGCTGGACTCCGAGTGCGACCTGACCATCGAGGTGCGGGAGGACGACCCCCGTCGCGCCGAGCTGACCGCGGTCGTCGTGGGCATGCGCCACCGGCTGCTGGGGGAGCACCTCGGGGTGGAGCCGTCGGTGGTCGCCGCAGCGGTGCAGGAGCACGACGGTTCGCTGATCCGCGCGGTGGAGAGCCTGCGGACCGGGACGGGTCGCACGCTGGAGCCGTTCGAGCCGCCCCAGCAGCACGTCGTCGACCGCGCCCTGGCCGAGACCGAGCTGCTGGACGCCGAACGCACCCCCGACCGCCGCCGGCGGATCAGGTCCTGGTTCCCGCGCCGCCGCTGACGACGTCGCCGCCGCTGACGCGGGTCAGCGGTGCGGGATGCCCCCCGGGCCGTGGCCGTCGGGCACCCGCTCGCCCTCCGGGGGCGGACCGGGCGGGGTGCCGTCGCCGAACGGTGAGCCACCCAGCTCCTCCCGGCCGTGCGGGGTCAGCCAGACCGAGGTGTCCGGTCCGGCCGGGATGATCTGCGTCGGGTTGATGTCGGCGTGGACGACGTAGTAGTGCTCCTTGATCTGCGGGAAGTCGGTCGTGTCGCCGAACCCGGGGGTCTGGAACAGGTCCCGGGCGTAGCCCCACAGGGCGCGGAACTCGGTCAGCTTCTGCCGGTTGCACTTGAAGTGGCCGTGGTAGACGGCGTCGAAGCGGGCCAGGGTGGTGAACAGCCGGACATCGGCCTCGGTGATCGTGTCGCCCATCAGGTAGCGGCGGTCGGTGAGCCGCTCCTCCAGCCAGTCCAGCGCGGTGAACAGCCGCTCGTAGGCCTCGTCGTAGGCGCGCTGCGTGCCGGAGAAGCCGCACCGGTACACGCCGTTGTTGACCTCGGTGTAGACGCGCTGCATGACGTCGGCCATCTCGTCGCGCAGGTGCTCGGGGTAGAGATCGGGCGCCCCGTCGCGGTGGAAGGCGGTCCACTCGGTGGAGAAGTCGAGGGTGATCTGCGGGAAGTTGTTGGTGACGACGGCCTTGGTGGGGACGTCGACGACAGCCGGCACCGTGATGCCCTTCGGGTACTCCGGGTCGCGGGCGAAGTAGGCCTGCTGCAGCCGTTCGTAGCCGAGCACCGGGTCGCGGCCGTCCGGATCGAGGTCGAAGGTCCAGCTGCGCGCGTCGTGCGTCGGCCCGCACAGCCCCATCGAGATCGCCGACTCCAGGCCCAGCAACCGCCGCACGATGATCGTGCGGTTGGCCCACGGGCAGGCGCGGGCGGCGATCAGCCGATAGCGGCCGGCCTCGACCGGCCAGCCGTCCCGCCCGTCGGCGGTGATCCGGTCGGAGATGTACTTCTCGTCCCGCTTGAACTCCGGCTCGATGTAGCCCGATCCGCTGGTGCTCTTGTCGCTCACCCCGTCAGCGTGCCCGGTCGCCGTCCGGCTCACACCCCCGACGCGGCCGGGGCCGGTTCCCGGCGAGCGAAGGGCCGACCGTGGGGGTGGTGTGGCTGCGCTGTGGGTGTTCGGCGCGACGGCCGGTCAGCAGGCTCGTCGGCATGACGCAGACCACGAACGCCCCACTCGCCGACGTCCACGACATGGTGGTCGTGCACCGTGTGTTCCGCCGGGAGCTCCGGCTGATCCCGGCGCTCGTCCGCGAGGTCGCCCCCGGTGACACCGCCCGCGCGCGGGTGCTCGCCGAGCACGCCCGGCTGATCCTCACCGGACTCCACGGCCACCACACCAGCGAGGACGAGCTGCTCTGGCCGAAGCTGCTGGAGCGCTGCCGGCCCGATGCGGAGCTGGTCCACCGCATGGAGGAGCAGCACCAGCGGGTGCACGACGCGCTCGAGGACCTCGGCCCGGCCCTCGACCGCTGGGAGGCAGAGGCACGCCCCGCGGTCAGCGAGGAGGTGGCGTCCGGCTTCGACGCCCTCCGGACGGCGCTGATCGAGCACCTGGACGACGAGGAGCGGGACATCCTGCCGCTCGCCGCTCGTCACATCACCCAGGCCGAGTGGAACGAACTCGGCGAGAAGGGGGTGGGGGAGACGCCGAAGCGGCTGCTGCCGATCCTGTTCGGCGCGGTCGCGGAGGAGTCGACGCCCGAGGAGATGGTGCGGATCCTCGGGACCGTCCCCGCGC
This sequence comes from Blastococcus sp. SYSU DS0617, assembly GCF_054051075.1. Taxonomy (NCBI): domain Bacteria; kingdom Bacillati; phylum Actinomycetota; class Actinomycetes; order Geodermatophilales; family Geodermatophilaceae; genus Blastococcus; species Blastococcus sp. SYSU DS0617. The sequence continues at coordinate 50,317 of NZ_JBJHAO010000006.1, read as the reverse complement.
CGGTCCGCCTCCTGCTGCGCACCGTGTTCGCGAGGCGGTACCGGCGCTACGTCAGCCGGGTGAGGTACGGCCGCTGAGCACCGCCGTGAGCCTGGGGACGTCGGCCGGGCGCAACCCCCGTCCGCGTTCCCAGGCCGCGGCGAAGACGTCCTCGCCCAGGTCCGCGCGGACGGCGGGCAACCACTGCCCGGCGGCCTCGAGGTCCGGCGGGAACGTGACCGCCACCGAGTCGGCCTCGGCCGTCGCGGAGCCGGCGGCGAACAACTCGGCGGCGAGCTCCGGTCGGCCCTGCCGCGCGGCGAGGACCGCGAGCCCGGGCAGCGTGTAGGCCAGGGTCCAGCTGGTGCCGACCGACGCGGCGAGCGCACCGGCCTCCGCCCAGCGGTCGAGCGCCGTCGCGTCGTCGTCCGCCGCGAGGGCCAGGGTGGCCTGCACGTTGAGGACCGTGGCCAGGGTGAAGGGGCTGCCCAGCTCCCGGGCGATCCGCTCGGCTGCCGTGACGGCTGCCGCGCCGCCGGGAACGTCGCCGGCCGAGAACCGCAGCTGGCCGCGGACCATCGCGGCGTGGGCGTCCACCCACCGTCGCTCGGCGGGCCCGCTCGAGCGCTCGACCTCGGCCAGCCGCTCCTCGGCGGTCGTGAACCCGCCGGTGAAGACGGCGGCCATGGCCGACAGCAGCAGTGCCTCGACGAGCACGTCGTCGTCCTCGGCGACCCTGGCCGACGCGATCGAGGCCTCGGCAGCGCGCGCCGTACCGGCGAGGTCGCCGGACGCCAGGGCCAGCCCGGCCACGGCCAGGTGTCCGGCGGCGCGTTCCGCGGGGGTGTGCCCGTCGTCCGGGGCGAGCCGGGTCAGCCAGCCCACCCCCTCCGCGGCGTGACCGCGCAGCGCCCAGTACAGCCACGTGTCGGCGAGCAGGACCGATGCGGTCCCCGGGTCGCCGCGGTCGAGGAGTCGCCGCAGCGTGGCGCCGAGGTTGTCGTGGTCCTGCGACAGCGCGTCCAGCCAGCCGGCCTGCTCCGCCGTGCGCAGCCCGGTCCGGGCCCCCGCCGCGAGGCCGGCGAAGAAGTCCGCCGCTCGGTCGGCGATCGGCCCCGTCTCACCCGCCTCGTGCAGCCGGGCGGCCGCGTACTGCCGGACGGGCTCGAGCATCCGGTAGCGGGGTGCTGCGGCGGCGTCGTCGGGAAGGAGGAGCGACTGCTCGACGAGGCCGGCCACCGCCGGGAGGACGTCGTCGTCGGTCACGTGCTGCGCGGCGTCCAGACCGAACCCGCCGGCGAAGACCGACAGCCGGCGGAACAGCCGCTGCTCGGCAGCGGTGAGCAGGTCGTGGCTCCAGTCGAGGGTCGACCGCATCGTGCGCTGCCGGGGCGGGAGGTCGCGGGTGAGCGGCGCCGCCAGGGCGGAGTCCAGCCGCGCGAGCAGCGCCGAGGGGGAGAGGTAGCGCGCGTGCGCGGCGGCCAGCTCCAGGGCGAGCGGGAGCCCGTCGAGCCGCCGGCAGATCGCGGAGACGTCGGCGGCCGTGGCTCCGTCGAGGACGATCGTCCGGCCCGTGGCTGCCGCGCGGTCGAGGAAGACCTGGGCCGCCGGCGACGCGGCAACCGCGGCGGTCCCGGGACCCGCCGGCACGGGCAAGGGCCCCAGCGGGCGCTCGCGCTCGGCGCGCACCCGCAGGGCCGCCCGGCTCGTGGCGAGGACGACCAGCCCGCGGCAGCGGGAGAGCAGCTCGGCGACATCGGCCGCGACGTCGAGCAGGTGCTCGACGTTGTCCAGTACGACGAGCTGGCGACGGGCACCGAGGAAGGCGGCCAGCCCGTCCAGCAGGGGTGGGGCCAGGGGCGGCGCGCCGAGCGCCCGCGCCAACGTGGAAAGCGCGAGTGTCGGCTCCTGCACGGGCGCGAGGGCGGCGACGGTCACCCCGTCCGGGAACTCGGACCAGAGCGTGCGGGCGACCTCCAGCGCCAGGCTGGTCTTGCCCACTCCACCCGGACCGGTGAGCGTCAGCAGCCGGGTGGCGCCCGACCGCAGCGACGCCACGACCTCCTCGAGCTCGGCGTCCCGGCCGACCAGAGGGCTGGTCCGTGCGGGTAGGGCGCCGGCCTGGTCCTGGGGCGGGGCAGGGTCGCCACCGGGCCGCGCCGGCGGGCGGGCTGCGGCGGCCAGCGCCTCCCGCTCGCCGCCGTCGAGATCCAGCGCATCGGCGAGGGCGCGGATCGTGTGTGGATAGGGGCGCCGCCGCTCCCCGCGCTCCAGCGCGCCGACGGCCTTGCCGGTGAGGCCGGCGCGAGAGGCGAGCTCCTCCTGGGTGAGGGAGCGCCGCTCGCGCAGGGCGCGCAGTCGCGCGGCGAAGGGGCCCGGTCCGGAGGTCACCTCGCTCACCGGCCGGAAGCTAGCAGCGCGACGGCGGCCGCGGTGCCCGACCGGTACCGGCGGGTCGCCCCCCGAGGGTTCGACCGACTCTCCGCGGCGCAGAATGCGGAGCGCGGGCGCCGTGCGGGTGCCGGGAGTGGGGAGAGCACGTGGTCGCGGTCGGGCAGTACCCCTTCGACACCAGCGGCATCGACGTCGGCGCGGACGGGATCCGCCGCTACGCGGGTGTCGGCGGCACCGTCGTCGACATGCTGCGCCGCACCGTCGAACGGCACGGCGAGCGGACGGCGGTGGTCGAGCTCGGCGGGCCGTCGGTCACCTTCGCGCAGCTGTGGGAGCGCGCGCTGCGGGTCGCCGGTGGGCTGCGCGACGCCGGGGTGCGCCCGGGCGACCGGGTGGCGATCCGGCTGGGCAACTCGCTGGACTGGGCGCTGGCGTTCTGGGGCGGGCACCTGGCCGGCGCGATCGTCGTCCCGATGAACACCCGGCTGGCCGAGCCCGAGGTCGAGTACATCCTCGGCGACTCCGGCGCCGCCCACGTCGTCCTGCCCGGCGTCCCGCTGCCCGACGGCGAGCCGGGGGAGATCCCGGCGCGCGAGCACGGCGACGTCGCCGCGCTGTTCTACACGTCCGGCACGACCGGCCGCCCCAAGGGCGCCATGGTCACCCACGAGAACTTCCTGTCCACGGTCGAGAGCGTCATCCGCTGCCGGACGCTGGAGCGGGGTCCGGAGCACGTCGGGCTGATCTCGGTGCCGCTGTTCCACGTCACCGGCTGCTGCTCGCAGTTCATGACCCAGATGGGCCTGGGCGGGCAGTCGGTGGTGATGCCGGCGTTCGCGCCGGCGCCCTTCCTCGCCGCGATCCAGGAGCACCGGGTCACGCTGGTCACCGCCGTGCCGACCATCTTCGAGCTCGCCCTGCGGCACCCGGACTTCGCGACCACCGACGTCTCCTCCATCCGCACCCTCAGCTACGGCGGTTCCCCCATCGCACCGGAGCTGGTGCACCGGCTGCTGGACGCCTTCCCGCACGCGCGGGTGGGCAACGGCTTCGGGCTGTCGGAGACCACCGCGATCGCCACCTTCCTGCCGCACGAGTACGCGGTCGAGCACGCGGACTCGGTCGGCTTCCCGACGCCGGTGAACGAGGTGCGGCTGGACCGGCCGGACCCGGTGTCGGGGGTGGGCGAGCTGCTGGTGCGCGGCCCGAACGTGGTGGCCGGCTACTGGGGCGACCCGGCGCGGACGGCGGAGACCTTCGTCGACGGCTGGCTGCACACCGGCGACGTCGCCACGATCACCGACGGCATGGTGCGGATCGTCGACCGCGCGAAGGACATGATCAACCGCGGCGGCGAGAACGTGTACTCCGTCGAGGTGGAGAACGCGCTCGCGGAGCACCCCGACGTGCTCGAGGTGGCCGTCGTCGGCGTCGCCGATCCGGTCATGGGGGAGAAGGTGGGCGCCGTCGTCCTGCCGCGGGCGGGTGCGGCCGACGACCTGGTGCCCTCGCTGATCGCCTTCGCCCGGGAGCGGCTGGCGGACTACAAGGTGCCGCAGTTCGTGCGGGTGCTGGGCGAGCCGCTGCCCCGCAACGCCGGCGGCAAGGTGCTCAAGACGACGCTGCGCGGCACGGACGGGTGGATCGAGGTCCCGCGCCGGTAGTGCCGGCCGGTCGACACCGTCGGGGGGCTTCGACGGGCGCCATCCGGCACGGGATCGGGACTGCACCGACACGCACGTGGTCCCTCGCGGGTCCGGGGACAGCGCTAGCACCCAGCGGGGACGTGCCCGGGATCGCGCTGGCCGGCGTGTGCCGCGGATCACCACGACGTCCATGGCGGGTGATCGGAGCGCAACTGCGCTGACACACGTGGTTCCTAGGTTCCTCTCCCGAGCGGCCTGCCGGCCCCCGGAGGAGGACACATGTTCGGTCAGAACCCACGACGGCGAGAGACCGGGACGGCACGTCGACGCCCTGTGCGCAGCGGCCCGGCGCTGCTCGCGGCCACCGTCCTGCTCCTCAGCGCCTGCGGGTCCGGGGACGGCGGCGGAGGCGGCGCGGAGGACGACGGGGGAACGCTCGTCATCGGCATGGAGTCCGAGGCGGACGTCCTCGACCCGCCGCGCACCGGGAGCTGGGTCACCACCCGCGTCACCCGCCAGATCTACGAGGGCCTGATCGACGAGGACCTGTCCAAGCCCTCCAGCGAGGTGCCCATCCCGCCGCTGCGGCCCGGCCTCGCCGAGTCGTGGGACGTCTCGCCCGACGGCCTGACCTACACGTTCCACATGCGGCCGGACGTCACCTTCCACGACGGCAGCGAGGTGGACGCGGCGGCCGCGGAGTTCAACATCCGCCGGATGTGGGACGAGTCCTTCGAGTTCTACGACCCGAAGTCGGCGGCCCAGAGCACGTTCGTGTGGCAGCACCTCGCCTCGGTGACCACGCCGGACGAGATGACCCTCGTGCTGACCATGGACCAGCCGTTCTCCGCCTTCCCCCGGCTGCTGACGCAGGGCGGCTACAACACGATCATCAGCCCGACCGCCCTGGCGAAGTACGGCAACGACGAGATCGCCGACCACCCCACGGGCACCGGCCCCTTCCGCTTCGTCGACCGCGTCCGGGGCCAGCGGATCACGCTGGAGCGCAACGAGGACTACTGGGGCGAGAAGGCGAAGCTCTCCCGCGTGGTGTTCCGGCCGCTGCCCGATGCCAGCACCCGTGCCGCCGCGCTGCGCGCCGGCGAGGTCGACATGATCGCTGCGCCGTCCCCGGACAGCCTGGAGAACCTCCAGGCTGCCGGCTTCCAGGTCTCCGAGGGCGCTCCGCCGCACCTGTGGTTCCTGAGCCTGAACGTCGGCGAGGGGCCGACGGCGGACCTGCGCGTGCGGCAGGCGATCAACCTCGCCATCGACCGGGAGGGCATGGCCACCGATCTCCTCGCCGACACCGCCGTCCCGGCGTTGAGCGTGCTGCCCCCGGCCAACTCGGCGGCGGTGCCCGACCCCGACGCCTACCGGTACGACCCCGAGGAGGCCAGGCGCCTGCTCGCCGAGGCCGGGTACGCCGAGGGCTTCTCCACGGTGCTGACCACGTCCACCTCCGGCTCGGGCCAGATCATCCCCGTGGAGATGGCGGAGTACATCCAGGCGAACCTCGCGGAGGTCGGCATCGACGCCGAGATCGACGCTTCGGAGTGGATCTCCTACCTGACCACCTACAACAAGGGCATGACGCCCGAGGTGTCCATGGCGCAGATGTCGTGGGGCATGAGTTCCCCGTACTGGCTGTACATCCTCAACTCGTCGTCGCTGGAGGCGCCCAACGGGCCCAACGTGGCGGGCTGGTCCGACCCGGCCCTCGACGCGCTGATGCAGCAGGCCGCGACCGCCACCGACGAGGACGCGGCGGACGAGCTGTGGAAGCAGGCCGTCGAGATGGCGCAGGCCGCGCGGGCCATCGCACCGATCGTCAACGACAAGGCCCCCTACATCCTCAGCCCTCGGGTGCACGGGTTCGTGTCGCCGAGCGAGGAGTGGTTCGACCTGAACACCGTCTCGGTCGACTGACTAGGGCGGGGATCCGCAGTCCGCATCCGCGGAACTGCGCCACAACTATTCGAGAACGGGACTCCGCACATGCCGCGACCACGCATCGCCGTCTTCTCCGGGCCGACGGCGACCATCGGCAACAGCCCGCCGCTGGTGACCTCCAACCAGGCACGCCGCCGGCACGGCCTGGCTCCGTTGCTCAACCCGGACGGGTCGGCTCCGCGCTACGACGTGCTGCGTCCGCAACGTCTCGCGGCGCCGGTGACGGTCTACATCGAGGCCTTCTCGGCCCACCCGCTGGAGGCAGATGCCGCCGAGCTCTACGCGCCGCCGGACGGATGGCTGGACGCCGAGGGTGTCTTCTCCGAGACCGAGCCCGAGGGCGGCGGCACGCCGGTCCACGTCGCCGAACTCCGACCCGAGGACGGTGCGATCCCGCTGCCGTACATGGCGCGGCAGGCCGATGGCTCGCCCTGGGAGGACGCGACCACGTCGCCGCTGGCGACCGCGGCGCACTCGCGGCAGACGTTCTACCCGGACGCCAGCCGGATCTACGAGGAGATCGACCGGCTCGGGGCCGGAGGCGACGGCCGGCCGGTGGAGCTCTCCTCGGTCGCCGACTTCGACTTCTACCGGCCGGCTCCGTCGGGCGGCTACACGAAGGGGCTGCCCGCGGGGCAGCGCACCGACACCGGCGACGGCGACGTGGGCCCGGAGCTGCTGGGCGAGGACTACTTCGTCTACTACCCCCACCACCTCGGCCGGGAGCCCACGCTGGCCGTGCTCGCCCGCGCGACCAACCAGGTGCAGGCCGTGGTGGCGAGCGGGCGCTACGCCGGGGTGCAGTGGCTGGAGGGGAGCCCCACCACCGAGGAGACGATGTACTGGCTGGGGCTGGTGCTCGACACCGATATCCCGCTCGTCGGTCACTCCGCACAGCGACCGCACCAGACGCTGAGTGCCGACGGCGACCGCAACATCGTCGACGGCGTGAAGTACATCCTTTCCGGGGTCGCGCTGGACGCCGACGGTCGCAACCGGATGGGCGCGGTGATGGTCGTCGACGAGATGGTGTTCGCGGCGCGGGAGGTCACCAAGACCGACGCCCGGCCCGGCAACTACGAGGCGGCCGGAGGCCACGGCGGTGTCGTGGCCGACATCGGGGGCTTCGGCCCGCCGCAGGTGACGTTCGTATCCACCCGGCGGCACACGTTCTGCTCCGACGTCCGGCTGTCGGTCCTGCCCTCGGCCGTGTTCGGGGTGAGCGGTTCCCTGGCCGGCGGAATCCGCGCCGTCGAGGTGCCCGTCAAGGACGGCGACGGCGCCCTGCTGCCGAACGCCATGCCGGTCGTGACCATCACGAAGTACAGCCGGTACACGCCCCACCCCACGAGCGCGGCCGACGACCCGGATCCCTCGGGCGAGGTGGAGGTGCTGGCGCGGATCGGTGCCAACCTGGCGTCGGCGCCGCTCGCGGGCTTCGTGGAGGAGGGGATGTCGCCGTACGGCATCTCCAACCCGACGACGGACGCGGCGCTGAGCGCGGCCATCTTCTCGGGGATGCCGGTGGTCCGGGTGGGCCGCGGCAACACCGGCGGCATGGCCTACAAGTACAGCTCGCTGTTCGTCACCGGCAACAACCTGACGGCCACCAAGGCGCGCATCCTGCTCATGGCGGCGCTGCTGAAGTTCGGCGCCCTGCCGCCCGCCGCCGATCCGTTCCACCCGACGGCGGACGAGCGCGCCGCGACGGAGAAGGCCGTGGCCGCCTACCAGGAGGTCTTCGACACCCACTGAGCGCACAGCAGGAGGGGCCGGCGTCCTGCGACGCCGGCCCCTCCTCGCGTTCAGCCCACGGCCGGCGGCGGCGGCGGTGCGAAGACGTGCTTCTCGAAGGCGTCCGAGGCCCGCAGGACCGTGCGCTCGTCGCCGTGCCGGCCGACCAGCATCAACCCCACGGGCAGCCCGTTCGACATCGCGCAGGGCAGGCTCATCGCGGGGTGCCCGGAGAGGTCGAACGGGGCGGTGTTCACGATCATCTCCAGGCCCCGGGCGACCACCTCGGCCGGCCCGGCGTCCACCGGGGGGAGCACGGTGGCGACCATCGGCAGGGTGGGCATCACCAGCAGGTCGTGGTCGGCGAGGACGGCGTCGTAGGCGGCGGTCAGCGCCGGCACCAGGTTCATCGCCTTGGCGTAGTAGGCCCCGCCGTAGGTGTCCAGCATCCACTGGCCGGCCAGCAGCGTGAGCTTCACCGTGTCGGAGAACCGGTCCGCCTTCTCCCGCTGCCCGCGGGCGACGTGCTCGAGCAGGTCCGGTGAGTACCGGCCCCGCCAGCCGGTGCCCATGCCGTTGCCCCGCAGCATGGTGTTGACCATGCCCTCGCTCGCCACCGCGCTCCAGACGGGCATCGCCGCGGTGTGCCAGGGGATGGAGACCTCCTCCACGACGGCGCCCAGCTTCGCGTAGTTCGCGACCGCCTCGCGCACCGCCTCGTCGACCTCGGGCTCGGACAGCCCCTCGATGGCGAACCCTTCCCGCACCACGGCGAGGCGCAGCCCCGCCACGTCCCCGGTGAGCGCATCGGCGTAGGAGGGCCGGCGCGGTGGGGCCGACTGCGGTCCGCCCTGGCGCGGGTCCATCCCGTCGGGGCCGGCGAGGACCTCCAGCAGGAGGGCGACGTCGGCCGTGGTCCGCGCCATCGGGCCGAGGTGGTCGACGGTGGGCTCGATGGGCATGGCGCCCGTGTAGGGCACCAGCCCCCAGGTCGGCTTGAGCCCGTAGATGCCGGTCCACCCGGCGGGCATGCGCACCGAGCCGCCCTGGTCGCCGCCGATCGCCATGTCCACCTCCCCGGCGGCGACCAGCGCGGCCGATCCGCTGGAGGAGCCGCCGGTCGCCCGGGTGAGGTCGTAGGGGTTGCGCACGGGACCGGTGTCGGAGGTGTGGCTGCCCCCGGAGAAGCACAGGTGCTCGCAGACCGACTTGCCGAGGATCGTGCCGCCGGCGTCCAGCACCCGCTCCACCACGGTGGCGTCGGCCTCGGGCACGTAGCCCTCGAGCACCGCGCTGCCGTTCATCATCGGGACGCCGGCGACGCAGACGTTGTCCTTGACCGCGAGGGTCTTGCCCGCCAGCGGGCCGTCGGGGGCGCCCTCGATGCGGGTCGTGACGTACCAGGCGCCGTAGGGGTTGTCCTCGGGACGCGGCCGTACCGCCTCCCCGCGCGCGTAGCGGACCTCGGGCGCGGGGCTCTCGATCGCGTCCAGCGCGTCGTAGCCGACCATCGGCCCCGCCTCGAGGAGCGCGCCGAAGGTCTCCGCCTGAGCGGCATCGAGGGTGAAGTGGAATTGCGCGGCGATCCTGGACAGATCGGCAGCGGACGGACGGGAAACCGGCACGGGTCACCTCTTCGGATTGGTGGGAATCCCGACCGTAGAAGGCACGTGTTTCCGCCTCGTTCCGGCTTTCTTGCCGGTTGCCGCCGCCTCGACCCCGGCGTTCTGCGTTGCCCGCAGGCCGTGAGTCGGGCCACTTTTCTGTTGGTTCCAGAGCAGAAACGTCGCAGCAACAATGCGCCCCTACGTTTCTGCTCGGTTGCTCGGCCAGCGTCGCCCGGAAGCACCGAATCCCTTTCTTGCCCCACGTGTAGTCGTGCTTCGTGCTGCCCTGATGGAGGGACCCCACCTTGCTGAACACCTGTGACCGTCGAACGCGCCGGACCGGCGCGGATCGCGGCCGGATCCCGGCCGGCCTGCTCGCGCTGGCCCTCCTCCTGTCGGCCTGCGGCGGTGGCGGCGCCGCCGCCGACGACGGCCCGGCGGGCGATCCCCAGAGCGGCGGCACCCTCGCCATCGGCATCGAGTCCGACACCGACGTGCTCGACCCGCACCGCGCCGGTGGCTGGGTCACCTACCGCGTCAACCGGCAGATGTACGAGGCGCTCGTCGACGAGGACCTGTCGAAGACGTCCGAGGAGGCCCCCATCCCCGAGATCGTCCCGGGGCTGGCCGAGTCCTGGGAGGTCTCCGAGGACGGGATGACCTACACCTTCTCCCTCCGGGAGGGCGTCACGTTCCACGACGGCACCGAGTTCGACGCCGACGCCGTCGTGTTCAACGTCCGCCGCATGAGCGACCCGACCTTCGAGTTCTACGACGAGCGCTCCGCCGGGCAGACCGTCTTCGTCTGGCAGCACCTGGAGTCGGTCACCGCACTCGACCCGACGACCGTCGAGATGAAGATGACGCAGCCGTTCTCGGCCTTCCTGCGGCTGCTCACCCAGGGGGGCGGCGGCTCGACCGGCATCATCAGCCCCACCGCGCTGCAGGAGTACGGCAACGACGAGATCGCCGACCACCCCACGGGCACCGGCCCCTTCAAGTTCGCCGAACGGATCCGCGGTCAGCGCATCACGCTGGAGCGCAACGAGGACTACTGGGGCGAGGCCCCCTACCTCGACAGCGTGGTCTTCCGCCCGCTGCCGGACCCCTCCACCCGGGTGTCGGCGCTGCGGGCCGGTGAGGTCGACATGATCGCCGTCCCCTCGCCCGACAGCGTGGCCAGCCTGGAGGACGCCGGCTTCGAGGTGGCGACCAGCGCGCCCCCGCACCTCTGGTACCTGAGCTTCAACATGACCGACCCGATCTTCTCCGACGTCCGGGTCCGGCAGGCGGTCAACTACGCCATCAACCGGGAGGGCATGGCCGAAGACCTGCTGCAGGGCACGGTCGACCCCGCCTACAGCGTCCTGCCCCCGGCCAACAGCGCGTACGAGGCGAGCGAGGAGTACTTCGAGTACGACCCCGACCGGGCCAGGGAGCTGCTCGCCGAGGCCGGCTACGCCGACGGGTTCGAGACCACGCTGATGACGTCGGTCGACGGCTCCGGGCAGATCGTGCCCGTGCCCATGGCCGAGTACATCCAGCAGGACCTGGCCGACGTCGGCATCGAGGTCGAGCTGGACACCACGGAGTGGATCACCTACCTCACCGAGTGGGCCGAGGGGATCCCGGCGGGCACCGGCATGGCGCAGATGTCCTGGGGGATGACCACCCCCTACTGGCTGCGCAACGTCACCTCCTCGACCCTGCAGGCGCCGAACGGGTCCAACGTCGGGCACTACAGCAACCCCGAGCTCGACGAGGTCATGCAGCAGGCGGCCACCGCCCTCGACGAGGAGACGGCGGACGAGCTGTGGCGCCGGGCCGCGGAGATCGTGCACGAGGACGCCGCGATGGCGCCGATCGTGAACGACAAGGCGCCCTACGTGCTCAGCGGCGACGTGCAGGGCTTCGTGAACCCGAGCGAGGAGTGGTACGACCTCAAGACCGTGTGGCTCCGCTGATGGCGGGCTACCTGGCCCGCAGAGCGGGCTCGATGGTCCTGGTCCTGCTGGGGGTCTCGCTGCTGGTCTTCCTGATCATGCAGCTGGTCCCCGGGGACCCGGTCCGGACGATGCTCGGGCCGACGGCGACGGCGGAGTCCATGGCTGCGGTGCGGGCCGATCTGGGCCTGGACCAGCCCCTGGTGCAGCAGTACGTGAGCTACCTCGGCGGGCTGCTGCAGGGCGACCTGAACACCTCGCTGACGATGGCCCAACCGGTCGCGGAGATCGTCTTCCCCAAGCTCGGCAACACGATCATCCTGGCCGGCGGCGCGCTGGTGATCTGCCTGCTCGTCGGAGTCCCGCTCGGGGTGCTGGCCGCCACCCGGCAGTACTCGGTGTTCGACCGGGGAGCGATGTTCCTGTCGCTGGCCGGGGCGAGCGTGCCGGTCTACTGGGCCGCGCTGGTGGTGATCAGCATCTTCGCCCTCCAGCTCGGCTGGCTGCCCACGTCGGGCATGTACGACGTGCGGAACCCTGGGGGGCTCGGTGACCTGCTCCGGCACCTGATCCTCCCGGCGACCACGGCGGCGGTGGTGCCCACCGCGGTGATCGCCCGGCTGACCCGCAGCGTCATGGTGGAGGCCCTCCAGCAGGACCACATCCGGATGCTCCGGGCCAACGGTGTCCCCGAGCGGCAGATCGTCTGGCGGCACGCCCTCCGGAACGCCCTGCCGCCCATCGTGAACATCGTCGGCCTGCAGGTCGGCTACCTGCTGGGCGGGGTCATCTTCATCGAGGTGGTGTTCAGCTGGCCCGGTCTCGGCGGGCAGCTCTACAGCTCCATCACCTCCAACGACATGCCGATCATCCAGGCCGGCGTCCTCTTCATCGCCCTGGTCTTCGTGGTCGTCAACCTCATCGCCGACATCGTCGTCGCGCTCCTGGACCCACGTACGAAGGAGGCCGTCGGATGACTTCGACGACGCTGGACCACACGACCGTCGCCCCGGTCCCGGCCGGTGACGCAGCGGCGGGAACGATCAGGAGCCGGTCCCGGCCGGCGCTGATGTGGCGGGCACTGCGCCGGGACAAGGCGGCCGTCGTCTCCATCGGCGTCCTGCTCGTCCTGACGCTGGTGGCGGTGTTCGCGCCGCTGCTGGCGCCCTACGACCCGCTGGACGGCGACGCGTCCCAGCGGCTGGAGGGGATCGGCACCCCCGGCCACCCGCTGGGGCTGGACGGGCAGGGGCGCGACATCCTCTCCCGGCTGATCTACGGCGGGCGGTACTCGCTGACCGTCGCGGTGCTGCCGGTGCTCGCGGCCGCCCCCGTCGCCCTGCTGATCGGCATGTTCTCGGGCTACTTCGGCGGGCGGTCGGGCAACGCGGTCATGCGCGTCCTGGACGTGCTCTTCGCCTTCCCCGTGGTGCTCCTGGCCATCGCCATCGCGGCGGTCCTCGGCCCCGGCCTGACCAACGTGATGCTCGCGATCGGCATCACGATGGTGCCGTACATGGCCCGGGTCGTGTACACCGCGACGGTCCAGGAGTCGGCCAAGGAGTACGTCGAGGCGGCCCGCGCCGCGGGGGCGACGCAGGGGCAGATCCTGCGCCAGCAGCTCCTGCCCAACGTGCTGTCCCCGCTGGTCGTCTACGGCACCAGCCTCTGCGGCCTGATGATCGTCCTGGCCGCCGGGCTGAGCTTCCTCGGTGTCGGGGTCACCCCGCCGGCGCCGGACTGGGGCGTCATGACCAGCGACGGGCGCAGCGTCCTGCTCGAGGGCTACGGCCACGTGGCCACCATCCCGGGCCTGGTCATCCTCGTGGCGGCGCTCGCCTTCAACCTCATCGGCGACGGCATCCGCGACGCCCTCGACCCGCACAAGCAGACCAGTTGACCAGGGCGACGGACGGAGATCGCACGATGAACGGACCACTGCTCCGCGTGGAGGGGCTGCGCACCCACTTCGCCTCCGAGCTCGGCACCATCAAGGCCGTCGACGGGGTGTCCTTCGACATCCCGCGCGGCGGGGTCCTCGGCATGGTCGGGGAGTCCGGGTCGGGGAAGAGCGTCACGGGGCTGTCGATCCTGCGGCTGCTGGGATCGCGCAACGCCAGGATCGCCGGCGGCCGCATCCTGTTCCGGGGCGAGGACCTGCTGCAGAAGTCCGAGGCCGAGATGCGGGCCATCCGCGGCGGCAGCATCAGCATGGTCTTCCAGAACGCGATGACCAGCCTGGACCCCTTCTTCCGGGTGGGCGACCAGCTCGTCGAGGTCATCCGGCTGCACCAGGGCCTGTCGAAGAAGGAGGCCCGCGAGAAGGCGCTGCACGCGCTGGAACTGGTGCACATCCCCGATCCGGTGGCGAAGCTCCGGAGCTACCCCCACCAGCTCAGCGGCGGCCAGCGGCAGCGGGTCGTCATCGCCCTGGCGCTGGCCTGCGAGCCCGATCTGCTGATCGCCGACGAGCCCACGACGGCGCTGGACGCGACGGTGCAGAAGCAGATCATCGAGCTGCTCATGGAGATCAACCAGGAGCTGGGGACGGCGATCCTGATGGTCACCCACGACATGGGCGTGGTCGCGCACATGTGCCGCACGGTCGCGGTCATGTACGCCGGCCGGATCGTCGAGCACGGCGACGTCACCGACGTCCTCCGGGCACCGCAGCACCCCTACACCCGGGGGCTGATGGCCTCCGTCCCGCGGCTGCGCACCGAGGCGGCCGGCCCCGGTCACGTGCGGCAGCGGCTGTACCAGATCGGCGGCTCGGCGCCGCTGCCGCTGCGACTCAGCGAGGGGTGCGCGTTCGCCCCCCGCTGTCCCGAGGTGGGACCGGAGTGCTGGGAGGTGGACCCGCCGACGGTGGCGTCGGGACCGGGTCAGGAAGCGGTCTGCCACCGGCGGGCCGAGGAGCAGGCGGCGACGATGGAGGTGGCACACCGTGTCGGGGCGTGACGTACTGGTGCAGGCACAGGAGCTGCGGAAGGTCTATGCCAAGCCGGCGATGTTCGGCACGGGCGAGGAGTTCGTCGCCGTCCAGGGCGCGACCTTCGACGTCCTCCGCGGCGAGACGTTCGGGCTGATCGGCGAGTCCGGGTCGGGCAAGACCACCATCGGCCGGATGCTGCTGCGGCTCGTGGAGCCGACGAGCGGTTTCGTCGGGTTCGACGGCCACGACGTCACCCGGCTGACCCCGAAGGGGATGCGCCGGCTGCGGCAGCGCATGCAGATCGTCTTCCAGGACTCGGGGTCGGCGTTCAACCCGCGCCGGGCCGTGGGGGAGCAGGTGGCCTTCCCGATGCGGCAGTTCCGGCTGTGCCCGGAGAAGGAGGTCCGCGACCGGGTCGTGGACCTGCTGGAGCACGTGGGCCTGCGGGCCGACCAGGCCGACCGGTACCCGCACGAGTTCTCCGGCGGTCAGCGCCAGCGGCTGGGGATCGCCCGGGCGCTGGCCAGCGAGCCGGAGTTCCTCCTGCTGGACGAGCCGACGTCGGCGCTGGACGTCTCGGTGCAGGCGCAGATCCTCAACCTGCTCCAGCAGCTGCAGGAGGAGCGGCATCTGACGATGCTGCTCATCACGCACAACCTGGCGCTGGTGCAGCACATGTGCGACCGGGCCGCGGTGCTGCACCACGGCGAGCTCGTCGAGGCCGGTCCGGTGGACGACATCTTCCACAACCCGGCGACCGAGGTCACCCGCCGGCTGCTCGACGCCGTCCTCGAGCCGGTGGCCGCATGACCGCGACCGAACACCGGATGGAGGCGCCAGCCGCCGCCCGGATCCGGGACCTGCTGGCCGACTGCGGGATCGAGCCCACGCCCGCGGAGCTCGACGCCCTCGCGGCGGCCGGGGGCACGGCATCCGCGGCGCTGCGGTTCCGCGGTCTCCCGCTGCGGGACCTGGAGCCGGCGCGCGG
Source organism: Blastococcus sp. SYSU DS0617 (assembly GCF_054051075.1). NCBI lineage: Bacteria > Bacillati > Actinomycetota > Actinomycetes > Geodermatophilales > Geodermatophilaceae > Blastococcus > Blastococcus sp. SYSU DS0617. Next base: position 35,138 of record NZ_JBJHAO010000006.1, on the reverse strand, counting down.
GGTGCACGTGCCGTCGGGGGAGCCCGGTGGGCGGTCACCCGCCGCGGAGGCATGGGAAGCCGTGCCGGGCGCGCGCCCGTCCGATCCCGCCGAGCTGTCGCTGCGGGCGGCGGCGGTCCTGGTCGCCTCCGGCGAGCTCACGTCCACCGAGCTGGTCGCGGCGGCGCTGGCCCGCATCGACCGGTACGACGGCGTGCTGGAGTCCTACGCCGAGGTGTACGCGGACGCGGCGCTGGCCGCGGCCGCGGCGGCCGACGAGGCGGTGCGCGCGGGCCGGCCGCTGGGCCCACTGCACGGCCTGCCGGTGGCGCTCAAGGATCTCTACGACGTCGCGGGCTCCGCCACGCTGGCCGGGTCGCGGGTGCGCGCCGGCCACGTGGCCGACGCCGACTCCGAGGTCACCCGCCGGCTGCGCGAGGCCGGGGCGATCGTCCTCGGCAAGACGGTGACCCACGAGTTCGCCTTCGGGGTGGTATCGGCGCCCACGCACAACCCGTGGGACGTCGGCACGATCCCCGGTGGCTCCAGCGGCGGGTCCGGGGCCGCCGTCGCGGCGGACCTCTGCCTCATGGCGATGGGCAGCGACACCGGCGGCTCCATCCGCATCCCGGCCGCGCTGACCGGGGTCGTCGGGCTCAAGGCCACCTACGGGCGGGTGAGCAAGCGCGGGGTCGCCGCGCTCAGCTGGTCGCTGGACCACGCAGGGCCGCTGACCAAGACCGTCGCCGATGCGGCGCTCTGCCTGCAGGTGCTCGCCGGGCACGACCCCGCCGACCCGTCGTCGGTCGACGTCCCGGTGGACGACTACCTGACCGGCCTGGACACGGGGGTCGCCGGGTTGCGCATCGGGGTGCCGGTCAACTGGTTCTTCGACTGGTCGGACGACGACGTCGCCACCGCGGTGCGCGCGGCGATCGCGGTGCTCGCCGACGCGGGTGCGGTCCTGGTGCCCGTCGAGGTGCCCGCCGTCGAGCTCACCGAGCACGTCATCTCGACCCTGGCCGGGGTGGAGGCCAGCGCGATCCACCAGGACGAGATCCGCCGCGTGCCCGAGGCCTACACCGAGGAGGTGCGGGCGCGGCTGCGGGCCGGCGAGCTGATCAGCGGGACGACGTACGTCAACGCCCAGCGCGCCCGCGGTCTGGTGCAGGCCGGCTTCGCCACCGCGCTGCGCGACGTCGACGTCCTGGTCAGCCCCACCGTGGCGATCCCCGCTCCCGCGTACGGATCGAGCACTGCCGTGCTGCGCGGGCAGGAGCACCCGATCCTGTTCGCGCTCAACTGCCTCACCGCCCCGGCCAACGCCGCCGGCGTGCCCGCGCTGACCGTGCCGTGCGGCTTCGCCGGCGGCGGCCTCCCGGTCGGCCTGCAGGTCATGGGCCGCCCCTTCGACGAGGCCACTGTGCTGCGGGTCGGTGCCGCCTACGAGGCGGCGACCGACTGGCACTCGCGCACCCCGCCGCTCCCCGGCTGATCCACCGGCCGTCCACCCACCCATCCAGGAGGAACCAATGTCCACCCAGTCCCGCGAGCTGGTCGGCGAGGCGCTGCAGCTCGCCGCCCGCCAGGCCCGGCTCGACCTGACGCCCGAGCGGCTCGAGGCCGTGGCGCCGATGGTCAACGGCATCTACGCGATGCTCGACACGCTCGACGAGGTGCCGCTGGGGGAGACCCCGCCGGCCACCGCGTTCGACGCCCGGTGGGAGTGAGCGTGCAGCCCTATCAGCTGTCCCTGTCGCAGGCGGCCGCCGCGATCCTCAGCCGCGAGCTGTCCCCGGTCGAGCTCACCGACTCCGTCCTCGAGCGCGTCGACGCGGTCGAGGAGCGGATCAACGCCTTCGCCTGCGTGACCCCCGACCTCGCGCGCAAGGCCGCGGCCGAGGCCGAGCAGCAGATCGTCGAGGGCAGCCACCTCGGGCCGCTGCACGGTCTGCCGCTGGGCGTGAAGGACCTCTACGAGACCGCCGGCGTCCCGACGACCTCCAGCTCCCAGGTGCGGGCCAGCTTCGTGCCGGACACCGACGCCGAGATGGTCTCCCGGCTGCTGTCCGCCGGCATGGTCATGATCGGCAAGACGCACACCCACGAGTTCGCCTACGGGGCGACCACCCCGACGACGCGCAACCCCTGGGACCTCTCGCGGGTGCCCGGCGGGTCCAGCGGCGGCTCGGGCGCCGCCGTCGCCGCGGGGGAGTGCCTGGTCGGCCTGGGCAGCGACACCGGCGGTTCGATCCGGATCCCCGCCGCGGTGTGCGGCACGGTCGGGCTCAAGCCCACCTACGGCCGCATCTCCCGGCGCGGGGTGGCGTCGCTGTCGTGGTCGCTGGACCACGTGGGCCCGCTGACCCGCGACGTCGTCGACTGCGCGCACGTGCTGTCGGCGACCGCCGGCTACGACCGCGCCGACCCCGCGACGGTCGACGTCCCGGTGCCCGACTACGCCGCCGAGCTGATGGCGGCGCGGGACCGGGGTGTGCAGGGGCTGCGCGTGGGGGTGCCGTCGAACTTCTACTTCGACCACGTCCAGCCCGAGGTCGAGGCGTCGGTCCGCGACGCCATCGGCCTGCTCGAGCGGCTCGGCGCCACGCTGGTGGAGGTCACCATCCCCTACGCCGAGCAGATCCGGGCCGTCTCGTGGGGGATGCTCGGCCCGGAGGCCGCCTCGTACCACCAGCGGATGCTGCGGGAGTCGCCCGAGCTCTACACCGAGGAGGTCCGCGTCGCGCTCGAGGCCGGCGAGCTGGTGCTGGCCACCGACTACATCAACGCCACGCGGGTCCGCTCGCTCATGCAGCAGGCCTGGCGGGAGATGTTCGACCGGATCGACGTGCTGGCGGCTCCCGCCGTGCCGGTGGTGGCGCCGCCGGCGGACCAGGAGCTGGTCACCTGGGCCGACGGCTTCACCGAGCGGCCCACCGACTGCCTGGTGCGGCTCTCCACACCGGCCAACATCACCGGACTGCCGGCGCTGTCGGTGCCCTGCGGGCCGGTGAACGGGATGCCGGTGGGGCTGCAGCTCGTCGGCCGGCCGTTCGCGGAGAGCACGGTGCTCGGCGTCGGTGCCGCGGTCGAGGCCGCCACCGACTGGGTCGGGCGGCTCGCCCCGCTCTGAGCCGCCGCACGGCACCCGACCGCCCGGCCCGTCCGCACGACGGGCCGGGCGGTCGCGCGTCGCGGTTCAGCGCCCGATCCGGCTCCAGCCCCACCCGGCGAGGTCGGGACGGACCGCCTCGGCGACCGCGCGGAGCAGCGCCCCGGCCGCGTGCTGCGTGTCGACGATCGCCCGCACGGCCAACAGCCCGTCCTCGAGCTCCGAGACCCCCGCGCACGATCCGGCGGCCGCCCGCACCCGCGGCAGCAGGCCGGCGTCGGGCGGGCCGGAGACCAGCGCGCTCACCAGGTGCCCTTCCTCCCGGGGCGCGGGTGAGACCTCGACCCGCTGGGCGTCGCGGACGACCAGCCGATCCGCCAGGTACAGGTCGGTGGTGCAGTCCAGCCGGTCGGGGACCCACACCTCGCCGGCCGAGACCCGTCCGGGCGCGATCACGCCGCCCACCACGGCCCGCGCGCCGGGTTCGAGCCGGACCACGGTGTCGACCTGCGAGCGGGACCGCCGCAGCGGCACCAGGGCGTGCGGCAGCAGCACCAGCCGCGCGCCGGCGGCGACCTCGAGCACGGTGGTCTGCCGGCCGGTGCTGCCACCGTCCCCGGGCAGCAGCTGGGTCGGGCCCGGGTCGGTGACGACGACGTCGGCGCCCGCGGCCAGGGCGACCCGCAGGTGCAGTGCGTCGCCCGCGGCCAGCCCGGCGGTGTCCGTGGTGAGCACGAGGACGTCGGGGCCGCGGGAGGCGGGGTGGTGCACCGGGTGCACCGGCCCCGACGAGGTCCCGTGCACCCGCATCCGCCCGTCGCCGTCGCGGGCGACCGTGCAGTCCAGCCGTGCGCGCACCGCCGGCCGCCCGGTCGGCCGGGTGCTGCCGGCCCGGGACGGCGCGTCCCGGGCCAGGGCGGTCGCTCCGGTCACCCGACCGTCGCCCAGGCGCCGACGAGGGAGGCCACCGAGGCCATCGAGGCGTCGTCCCGGGTGGAGGTGACCGCGTAGGGCAGCTCCCCGCGGGCGGTGTCCAGGTCGCGCCGGAAGATCGCCACCGAGGCCCCGACCTGGTCGGCGATGTCGCTCTTGTTGACCACCACCAGGTCGGACTCGGTGATCCCGGGACCGCCCTTGCTGGGGATCTTGTCCCCGGCGCCGACGTCGATGACGCAGATCCACCGGTGCACCAGCTCGCGGGAGAAGGTGGCCGTCAGGTTGTCGCCGCCGGACTCGATGAAGACGACGTCCAGGTCGGGCTGGCGGCCCACCAGCCCGAGGACGGCGGCGTCGTTGACCGACACGTCGTCCCGGATGGCGGCGTGCGGGCAGCCGCCGGTGGCGACCCCGACGATCCGCTCGGTGGGCAGCACCCCGGAGCGGGTGACGATGTCGGCGTCGACGGTCGTGTAGACGTCGTTGGTCACCACCCCGCACGCGATGCCCTCGGCGCCCAGCCGGCGCACCAGCTCGATCATCAGCGTGGTCTTGCCCGACCCGATGGGCCCGGCGATGCCGATGCGCAGCGGCCGGGCGGGCGGCTCGGCCTCAGGTGATGAACATCCCGGATGACCGGTGCTCGTGCCGTGACTGTGCGAGCTCCCATGATGGTGCGAAGCCGTGCCAATCCCCATGCGTTCTCTCCTCGCTGTCTGCAACCGCTCGGTCGAGCGGGCCGGCCAGTCGGCCGAGGACGTGCTGTGCTCCGGTCGGCCCCACGCGGCCGAGCCGGACGGCGGCCTGGGCCATCGCCGAGACCTGGGTGAAGGCGGCGGCCCGGACGGTGCTGCGGCGGTCGGCGCCCAGGAGGGCCCCGGCGACGCCGAAGAGGACGCCCGCGCTGCCGGCGGCGGCGTCGAGCAACGGGCTGCCGGGATGGAGGGCCGCGACCACGCGCCGCAGGGCCAGCCCGCGCAGGCCCTCCGCCTCGCGGGTCGCCCGGGTGAGCCGGGTGGCCACGCGCTCGTCCACCAGCGCCCGGACGGCCGGGAGGTCGCCGGCCGCTGCGGCATCCCAGGCCAGCCCCGTGAAGGCCAGCTCGCGCCCCGGCAGCGACTCCGCCACGTAGGTGGTCAGCGCCGCCAGCAGGCTGTCCGCGTCGGTCACCCCGCCGCTGCGCACCAGCTCCTCCACCCCGTGGGAGTGGGCGAACCCCCCGGTGGGGCAGGCGGAGTCGGTGAGCTGCAGCAGGGCGAAGGGCAGGTCGGTCACCGGCTGCTCAGATCAGCAGGTACCGGCGGCTGAGCGGCACCGACGTCGAGGGCGGCACCACCGCCTCCACGCCGTCCACCGTGACGACGAACGAGTCGGGGTCCACCTGCACGTCGGGGGTGGCGGCGTTGCGGGACATGTCCGCCTTCGTCAGCCGGCGGGTGTCGCGGACCGGCAGCAGCCGGGACAGGTAGGGCGCCCCGCGCCGCTCTGCCGCGGCCAGGCCGGTGGCGCTGGTGAACACCCGGGCCAGCCGAGCCGACGTCGTCCCGGACGCGCCCCACTGGGGCCGGATCCGGATGGGCTCGGTCATCATCACCGAGCCGTTGCCCGTGCCCGAGGCGGCGTAGCTGATGACGCCGGACTTCACGACCGTGGTGGGCTTGACCCCGAAGAATCGCGGGTCCCACAGCACGATGTCGGCCAGCCGGCCGGGGGCCAGGGTGCCCACGGAGTCGCTGATGCCGTGGGCGACCGCCGGGCACCAGGTGTACTTCTCCAGGTACCGCAGGATGCGCTCGTTGTCGTCCTCGGTCCGTTCCCCACCGAGCTCGCGCATCTTCGCCGCCAGCTGCCAGGTGCGCCGGGCCGACTCGGCCGCGCGGCCCATGCCGTTGGAGTCCGAGCCCATCATCGAGATGGCGCCGACGTCGTGCAGGACGTCCTCGGCGGCCATCGTCGTGGGCCGGATGCGGGACTGCGCGAACGCCAGGTCGGTGTGGATCGAGCGGTGCTGCAGGTGCGCACCCATGATCATGTCCAGGTGCTCGGCGAGCGCCGCCTCGGTGTAGGGGTTCGTCGGGTTGGTCGAGCTGGGCAGCACGTTCGGGTAGCCGCAGATCTCCAGGATGTCCGGTGCGTGCCCGCCGCCGGTGCCCTCGACGTGGTAGGCGTGGATGGTCCGGCCGTCGATCGCCGACATGGTCTCGGCGAGCGTGACCGACTCGTTGATCGTGTCGGTGTGGATGATCGTCTGCACGTCGTGGTCGTCGGAGACCGACAGCGAGGCGTCGATGACCGCGGGGAACGCGCCGAAGTCCTCGTGGATCTTGAACCCGGAGACGCCGACCTCGAGGTGGGCCTCCAGGTCGTCCCGCGAGCTGGCGGCGCGGCCGATCATGGCGATGTTGAGCGGCCACGCCCCGACGCCCTCGACGAGCGAGTCGTAGATCCGGCTGCTGCCCACGCCCACGTCGAACGACGGGCCCGGGGTGGCGCCGATGACCGTCGTGTAGCCGTTGCGGCAGAACGTCTCGGCCTGCGCCGCGTTGATCAGGTGCACGTGGGTGTCGATCGAGCCGGCCGTGGCGATCAGGCCCCAGCCGCCGACGATCTGGGTCTGGGCGTCGACGACCAGGTCCACGCCCGAGGAGATGTCGGGGTTGCCGGCCTGGCCGATGCCGACGATCCGGTCGTCCTTGATGCCGATGTCGGCCTTGATGATCCCGAGGAGCGGATCGACGATGACCGCCCCGGTCACGACCATGTCCAGGGCGCTGTCGCGCACCGCCCCGACGCGGACGCCGAGGCCGTCGCGGAGGTTGCGGCCGGCGCCGACGAGCGACTCCTCGCCGGGCTCGATCACGCTGCGCTCGACCCGGAGCCGCAGGCCGGTGTCGGCCAGCGGGACGAGGTCCCCCTCGCCGGGGCCGTAGAGCAGCCGGTGGACGTCGCGGGGCACGGCGGTCACGAGCCCACCCCCAGGTAGCCGGCGCGCTCGGCCGCGGCCAGCGCGCGGCGGCGGACGTCCTCGTCGTCCAGGGGTCCCTCGACCAGGCCGGAGATGCCGCGGACGACCCGGTTGCCGGCCAGCGGCACCAGGTCGACCGGCCGCCGGTCGCCCGGCTCGAACCGCACCGCCGTCCCGGCGGCCACGTCCAGGCGCATGCCGAAGGCGGCCGCGCGGTCGAACCGCAGCCCGCGGTTGGCCTCGAAGAAGTGGTAGTGCGAGGTCACCTGCACGGCGCGGTCGAGGGTGTTGGTCACCTCGACGGTGACCCGCTCGCGGCCCGGGTTGATCTCGACGTCGGCGGTCGGGCCCTCCACCCGGGAACCGCCCCCGCCGAGCGGGAAGTACAGCGTGACCATCACGGTGCCCTCGTCGAACAGCGCCTCCACCTGGACGCGGTCGAGCAGCTCGGGGACGCCGTCGAGCACGTCGTCCGGACCCAGCACGGTGCTGCCGACCTCGAGGGCCTCGGCGTAGCTGCGCCCGTCCCGGGCGGCCTCCATGACCTCGTCGCAGATCAGCGCGACCGCCTCGGGGTGGTTGAGCCGCAGGCCCCGGCCGCGCCGGCGGCGGGCGAGCTCGGCGGCGAGGAACAGCTGCAGCCGCTCCTCCTCCTCGGGGAGCAGCTTCATGAGGACCTCGTGCCGGCCGTGCGCATGCGGATGCCTTCCGTCGGGGGGCGGGGGGTCGGTGACGCCATCACCGGCGAGCACGATGCCGGGGCGGCGTTTCGGGGCAGGGTCCGTCCGGTTCCGTCTCGGTGACGTCGTCCGGGGTGTGCTGCCGGACGGACCCCGGCCGGCTCAGCTGAAGACGTCCAGCGGCAGGAACGCCGAGACCAGCACGTTGGGTGCGTCGACGACCTGGCTGATCCGCAGGTCCACGGCCACGCTGCACAGCGCGTAGGCCTGCTGCGCCGAGTAGCCGTACTCGGCGCAGAGGTGGTCGATCATGGTGCGCACCGCGTCGCGGGCTGCGACGGTGAGGTCTTCCGACCGGCTGCGCCCCTCGCGGTCGACCGCGATGCCGGTGGTCGCGTAGAACCGCTCGGGTGCGGCCGGCGCCGGGCCGGCGCCGTCGCGGGCGAAGTGCACGCCACGGATGCCCCGGTCCCGCGCGCGTCCGGGATGCAGCGTGAACCGCGCCGACAGGGTCGCCCGCATCTCGATCGCGGTGCCGCAGCTCTCGCCGTCGCCCTGCGCGAAGTGGCCGTCGCCCGCGGAGAACAGGGCGCCGGGCACGTACACCGGGAGGTAGAGGCGGGCACCGGCGGTCAACTGCTTGATGTCGATGTTGCCGCCGGTCTCGTGCGGGGCGATGGTGCGCAGCCCGGTGCGCGCGATCTCGTCGGTGGGCGGAACGGCGCAGGCCGGCTCGGGCTGCATGACCATGCCACCGCCCGCGGCGTCCGCCGCCTCGCGGGCGGTGATCGCGGCGAGCAGGGCGGCGTCCGGTGCCACGCCCATGACCCCCATGAACGGCGCGCCGGGGATGCGCACACCGGGGAGGTCGGGGGAGGTGGCGAACCCGCCGGCGAGTTCCCACTCGACCTTGAAGGCGTCAGGGAAGTCGTCCCGGAGCAGGCCGAACCCCGGTGCCTGGAAGGTGAACCCGTAGGAGTCCGCCTCGACGTCGAGGATCTCCACCTCGAGCAGGTCGCCGGGCTGCGCGCCCTCGACGTGCACCGGACCGGTCAGCGGGTGGACGGCGTCCAGCCCGATCGACGCGTCCGGGGAGGTGCCCAGCCCGGGCCCGAGCTGGCCGTCCATGCCGTCGCGCGCCTGCATCACCACCGTGTCCCCGTCGGCGACGGTCAGGGCCGGGGCGATGTCGGGATGCCACCGGTTGTGGCCCTGCCCGCCGGCGAGGAAGTCGCGGGTCAGGTCGATGGTCAGTTCGTGGCTGGGCATGGGGTGCGGGCTCCCGGAGGTGTGGGGGACGGGTCTCCCGCGAGACGGTGGCACCGGCACGTTGCCTCCGGATGACGGTCCGGTTCAGGCTCGGTGCGCGGCTCCCGGGCGTCGGCCCGGAGATTTGATCGGTTCGTCATCGCGCTGGAACCTCGGCTCGGCAGGGTCCTCGGCTGTGACGACCGGCTACCTCTGGCACCCCCTGTACGGCTGGAACGACACCGGGAGCGGGTCGCTGATGCCGGCCGATCCCGCCGTCGGGCTGCAACCGGTCGGCCACCACTTCGCGCACGCGGACAACAAGCGCCGCATGCACGAGCTGGTGGAGGTCACCGGCCTGCTCGACCGGCTGCACCGCGTCCCGGCCCGTCCGGCCACCCGCGAGGAGCTGCTGCGGGTGCACACGCCGGAGCACCACGACCGGATCGTCGCCGAGAGCGCGCTGCCCAAGGGCGGCGACGCGGGCGACGGCGTCTCGCCCTTCGGCAGGGGCGGGTACGAGATCGCCGCGCTCGCCGCCGGCGGCGCCCTCGCGATGGTCGACGCCGTCGTCGGCGGGGCAGTGGACAACGGGTTCGCCCTGGTCAACCCCTGCGGCCACCACGCGGTGCCCGAGACCGGCATGGGCTTCTGCGTCTTCAACAACGTCGCCGTCGCCGTCCGGCACGCCCAGGAGGTGCTGGGCGTGGCGCGCATCGCCGTCGTCGACTGGGACGTCCACCACGGCAACGGCACCCAGGCGGTGTTCTGGGAGGACCCGCGGGTGCTCACCGTCTCGATCCACCAGGACCGGCTGTACCCGCCGAAGGGCGGCACCGTGGACGAGCGGGGCGGCGGTGCCGGGCTGCACACGAACCTCAACGTGCCGCGCCCGCCGGGCACCGGCGACGCGGGCTACCTCGACGCCATGGACCAGGTCGTCGTCCCGGCGCTGCGCGCCTTCCAGCCCGATCTGATCGTCATCGCCTGCGGCTTCGACCCCAGCTACTTCGACCCGCTGGCCCACACGATGGTGTCGGCCGCCGGCTTCGCCGCGATGACCGAGCGGGTGATGGCGGCGGCCGCCGAGCTGTGCGACGGCCGCCTGGTCATGGTCCAGGAGGGCGGCTACTCCATCCACTACGTCGCGATCTGCGGGGCGATCACCATCGCCACGCTCGCCGGCCAGCAGCCCATGGCGGACCCGTACCGGGAGCTGATGGCCGACGTGTACGGCCTGCGCGAGCACGAGGAGCACCAGCTCGCCTCCCGCCGGGCGGCCCAGGCGCTCGTCGCCGACGTCCCCGGCCGCTGAGCCCGGCGGCCGGACCCGCCACCCCCGAACCGCCCCCGCCGTCCGAGGCGGGGGCCTCCTCCGAGGAGCCGCAGAGCATGGAACCGTTCGAGCTGTCGCTGTCCGCCGCCGCCACCGAGATCGCCGCCCGCCGGCTCTCCCCGGTGGAGCTCACCGACTCGGTGCTGGCCCGGATCGACGCCACCGAGGCGCAGCTGGGCGCCTTCGCCCACGTCACCCCCGAGCTGGCCCGCAAGTCCGCCGAGCACGCGGAGCAGGAGATCGCCTCCGGGCGGTACCTCGGCCCGCTGCACGGCATCCCGCTGGGCGTGAAGGACCTCTACGACACCGCCGGGGTGCCGACGACGTCGAGCTCGAAGGTGCGCGCCGGCAACGTCCCCGACACCGATTCGGCCTCGGTCGAGCAGCTGCTGGGGGCCGGCATGGTGCTGGTCGGCAAGACGCACACCCACGAGTTCGCCTACGGCGGCATCACCCCGACCACCCGCAACCCCTGGGACACCGGCCGGATCCCCGGCGGGTCCAGTGGCGGCTCGGGTGCGGCGGTGGCCGCGGGCGGCTGCATGGTCGGGATGGGCAGCGACACCGCGGGCTCCATCCGGATCCCGGCCACGCTGTGCGGCACGGTCGGGCTGAAGCCGACCTACGGGCGGGCGTCGCGGCGAGGTGTGGCGTCCCTGGCCTGGTCGCTGGACCACGTCGGGCCGCTGACCCGCAACGTGACCGACTGCGCGCACGTGCTGAACGCGATCGCCGGCTACGACCGGCGGGACCCGGCCAGCGTCGACGTCCCGGTCCCGGACTACACGGCCGGGCTCGACGACGGCATCGCCGGGCTGCGGATCGGGGTGCCCGGCGACTTCTTCTTCGAGCACGTGCACGAGGACGTCGAGCGGGCGGTCCGGGCGGCCATCGACGTGCTGGCCGGCCTGGGCGCCGACCTGCGCGAGGTGCGCACGCCCTACCCCGAGCAGGTGCTGCCGGTGGAGTGGGCGATCGTGTACGCCGAGGCCAGCGCGTACCACCAGCGCGACCTGCGGGCGCACCCCGAGCTGTACCTGGAGGACACCCGCATCTCCCTCGAGGTGGGGGAGCTGGTGCTGGCGACGGACTACATCAAGGCGCTGCGCATCCGCACGCTCATGCAGCAGGCGTGGGCGGAGGTGTTCGACGACGTCGACCTGATGGTCACCCCGGGGATGCCGTTCTCCGCCCCGGAGGTCGGCGCCACCGAGGTGACCTGGTCCGACGGCGCCACCGAGGCGATCTCCTCGGCGCTGATCCGGCTCACCTCGCCGGCCAACCTCACCGGCCAGCCGGTCCTGTCGGTCCCGGTCGGGTTCGACGCGGCGGGCCTGCCGCTGGGCATGCAGCTGACCGGCCGGCCCTTCGACGAGGCGACGGTGCTGCGGGCCGGCCGGGCCTACGAGCAGGTCTCCGACGCCGTCGGCCGGATCGCGCCGGTCGGCTGAGGCAGGCTCTCCGGCGCCGTCCCCGCGGGGACGGCGCCGGATCGCGTCGGCTCAGCCGGCGTGCGCCCCTGCCGGACTCCCGTGGTCGTGCCCGGCGCAGCCGCACGTCCCGGGGGCGCAGTGGCACCGGGCCGCGCTCGGCGGCAGGTCCAGCGCCGGGTTCCCGTCGAAGAAGCCGACCGGCTTGAGCATGAAGCCGATGTAGGCGCACGGCATGACCGGCCAGTCCTCGGGCCGGACCACGTGGTGGGCGCCGACGGTGTACCAGAGGACGACGTCGGTGTCCTCGAGCGGCGCGTCGTCGGCGATGTACTCGGGCAGACCCTGCGCATCGGGTGACTGGTACGGGTAGGCGCCGGCGGCGTAGAGCTCGGCGGGGTCGTACCGCGTCACCCACAGGTTGTGCTGCACGAAACGGGCCCGGTCGTAGATGGTCGAGCCCTCCTGCAGCATCGAGGGGACGACGTCGCGCGGCATGAGCTTGTAGCCGACGGGGCTGCCCAGCTCGTTGACCTTCGCCGGGTTGACCACCTTCCAGTACCGGGCGGTGGAGAACTCCCAGTCGCGGGCGCCCTCGGCCTCGGAGCGCACCAGCGTCTCGCGGGTGATCCACGCATTGCGGTGCGGGTTGCGCGCCGGGTCGGGCTCGGGCACGGAGTCGACCTCGTAGACCGAGTTCCCCGGCCCGTCCACGCACATGTCCATGCGGACGTTGAAGTGGTGCTGGTGGTGGGGGCCGTAGAGCCCGGGCGCGACCAGGTTGCCGTGGCGCGGCTGCTCGCCCTCGGCGATCGCGCCGGTGGTGAGCACCCCGGTCAGCTTCACCTCGTACTCGATGCTGCCGTCGGTGTAGAGGTACCAGAAGAAGCCGTACTCGTAGTTGCCCACGGTGGCGATGAAGGAGATGACCAGCCGCCGCGAGCGGCGCACCTCGGCGATGCCGGTGCGGAAGTCGGTGTGCTTCCAGGCGATGCCGTAGTCCTCCTCGTGCATGCAGACGGCGTTGGGGATGGTGACGGCGTTGCCCTGCGAGTCGTTCACGACGCCGTCGAAGTAGAAGATCTCGCCGAGGCAGTCGCAGCCGAGGGTCAGCGGGTTGGCCGACAGCCCCATGCCGATCTCGCCCATGTCGAAGACGTTCTTGTTCCAGTGGGTGGGGGCGACGTCGCCGTAGGGCACGACCATCTCCGACAGCGCCGCGCGATACATCACCGGCCGCTGCACGCCCCGGTCGAGGTAGCCGAGCTGGTGGAGGACGAGGCCCTCGCGCGGGTTGAAGCCCACCCGCAGCGACCACTTCTGCCAGGTCACCGAGTGGCCGTCGACGGTGAAGCTGGGGCCCTCGGGCTGGGTGATCTCGATCGGCTTCACGTCGTCGCGGAAGCGGGTGAACGCCGGGCGGTTGTCCTCGGCGAAGAGGAAGCGCTCCTCGTAGTTCCCGGCGTACCGCGGCAGTGGGACGACCCCGTGGTCCTCGACGTCGACGACCACCATGGCGTCGAGGTCGAAGGTGACGATGACGCCCTCGACGGGGCGCGCGTAGCCGTGCTCGCCGGGGGCGGCGCGCACGAAGGTGAGCGGGCGGCACAGCAGCGGGGCGTCGTCGTGGTGGTCCTGCGGGCCGTAGTAACCGGTGGGCCAGGGGTCGACCATGACGAGGTCGAAGTCGGTGATGCCCCGCGCGCGCATCGCCTGCTGCCAGCGCGGGTCCTGGATCACGACCCGCTCCACCCCGGCCAGCTGGTCCATGACGAAGGACGGGAAGCGGCCGGGGACGTCGGTCCAGGAGTCCAGCGCGCCGGCGTCGAGGTCGACGACGGCCTCGGACACGAGCTTCTGCGCGCGGTCGTAGGCCACGACGAACGCCGAGCGCGGTGGCGCGGCGGCCGGGTCGAAGACCAGGTCCGCCGGCTTGGCGGGCTCGGCCAGCGAGATCATCACGAACCGCAGCGTCGGGGTGCCGTAGGCGCTGGTGCGGACGATCGCCGCGGCCCGCTCGATCTCGGTCGCGCTGAGCGGGTCCAGCGGGTGCCGGGCCGGGGGAGGGGAGGGTGCGGTCAGCTCGGGCAGTGCGGTGTCGGCGGCCATGCGGACGGGGCTCCTGACGCTGGGAGAGAGGGTGGGTCGACGGCGGATTCCGCCGTGCCCAGCACTCTGCGTCTGCAGTGTTTCCCCTGTCCGGGCGGTTGTCTTCCGGCGACGTGAACGCCGCGCCCCTCGTGTGAACGCGGGATGACCCCGGGCTCAGCGTCGGCGCAGGGCCGCAGCGGCGAGCGCCGCGGTGGCGAGCTGGGCGCCGACCAGGCCGGCGCCCAGCCACAGGAGGCCGCCGGCGGAGTGCGCTCCGTGCGATCCGGTCTGGGGCGCCAGCATCTGCAGGTGCAGGACCAGCATCCCGCCGTCGACGGTCGCGGTGAGCGCCCACGCGGTGCCGGACGGGTCGCGCCACAGGTGCCAGGCGCAGGGCAGGCAGACCAGCGCCATCCCCAGCATGGCCAGCGACCCGAGATCGGCGGCGTCGACGAGCATCGCGTGGACCGCGGCGGAGCCGACGGCCAGGACGGCGGCCAGCCGGCCGAGCGCGCGCACTGCCGGAGGGACGTCGAGGACGCCCGCACGGTCCGGCGCCGGGAACGTGGTCATGGCGCCCGACCCTGGCGGCAGCCGGTTTCGGCGGCGTCTCGGCGGCGGGACGTTCCGGCTACGAGCCGGGGACGGGGAGCCGGCTGGTCGTCGCCTCGTCGTCGCGGCCGGCGAAGTACCGGTCGAGGACGGCGTGGAACAGCGGCTGGCCGGGGTCGGCGTGCGCGAACAGCGTCATGGACGAGCGCAGCTTCTGCGCGTCGACCGGGCCGAGGACGGCGACGGCGTCGGTGCTGTCCAGGTCGGCCAGCGCCCGTGTGCACTCGACCAGCCGGGGGCCGAGCACCGGGTGCGCCAGGTAGGCGCGCGCCTCGTCGAGCCCGCTGATCGCGAAGTGCTGGGCGGTGGCGCTGCGGCCGAGCCCGGCGATCTGCGGGAAGACGAACCACATCCAGTGGCTGCGCTTGGCGCCGGCGCGCAGCTCGGCGAGCGCGGTGCCGTAGCTGTCGCGCTGGGCGTCGACGAAGCGCTGCAGATCGAAGGGGTCGCTCACGCGTCGCCACGCTGCCCGGCGCCGGCCGGAGCGGCAACACGGTGACCCTCGTCACGGCGTACGCGCAGGTCAGCGGCGCGGACCACCCTCCCGGGTGAGGGCCGGCGGGGGGATGCTCGGGCTCGGCTCCCCGGGAACCGACGGACATCCCGTGATCACTGATCTGACCGGGGTCCACGACCGGCTCGGCGTGCTGCACCCGACCGTCGGCGAGCCGGGGGAGACGCCCACCCTCGACGCCCTCGCGCACAGCGCCCCCGTGCTGCCCGGCACCAGCACCTGCGAGGACCTGGACCGGGCCTTCGGCCGGGCGCGCGACGCGGGCTGTGCCGTGATCGTCCATCCCGAGGTGGACACCCTCGTGGGCCTGGTCGAGCGCAGCCGCTTCGAGGCGATGATGAGCGGGCCGTACGGGTACGGCCGCTCTCTCTACGGTCGCCGCCGGCTGGCCGACATCGCCCAGTGGGACGCGCTCACCCTCCCGCCGTCGACCACCGTCGTGGAGGCGTCCAGCCGGGCCATCACCCGCGATCCCGATCACGTGCAGGACCACGTCCTCGTCCAGGGGGCGGACGGGGTGCGGGTCATCCCCATGCCGGTCCTCCTCTCCGCCCTCGCGCGGGCCCTGGCCGGCCAGGCGCTCCTCGACCCGCTGACCGGGCTGGCCAACCGGCACGCGTTCTTCGGCCGCGTCGGGGAGTCGTGTCGGCGCAGCGCGACGCAGCCGGACCACCGCACGGCGGTCGTCTACTTCGACCTCGACGGCTTCAAGCTGGTGAACGACGAACTCGGGCACGACCGCGGCGACGCGCTCCTGCGGGAGGTGAGCGCCGTGCTGACCGGGGCGGCCCGCCCCGGCGACCTGGTCGCGCGGCTCGGTGGCGACGAGTTCGCCGTGTGCCTGGACATCGACGCCGACCCCGCCGTCGGCCGCGACCCGGGTGCCGACGTCGCCCGGTCGGTCGCCGCACGGATGCACGACGCCGTGGCCGCCATCGGCCGGTCCGACGGCGTGCTGCAGCGGGTGCGGATCAGCGCCGGCGTCGCGATCTGCGGCGACGGGTGCATCGACCCCGGTGAGTTGGTGCGCGCCGCCGACCTCGCCATGTACACGGCCAAGCGCGAGGGGGGCGACCACGTGACCGGCCCGGTCGTGGTGACGACCTCCGCCGACGCCGACCCGATGATGGGCACCTCCGTGGCCGACGCCCTCGCGCGCGGGGAGTTCCGGCTGCTCTTCCAGCCGATCGTCCAGCTCGCCGACGGCCGGCTGGGCAGCGTCGAGGCCCTGGTCCGCTGGCAGCACCCCCGGCTGGGGTTCCTTGCGCCGGACGCCTTCCTGGCCGCCGCGGCCCGCGCCGGGCAGCTGACCGAGCTCGACGACTGGGTGCTCCGCACCTCCGCCCAGCAGTTCGCCGCCTGGCGTCGGGCCGGCGGGGAGGAGACCGCGCGGGTGGCGCTCAACGTCAACGTGAGCACCGACCGCCTGCTCACCCCCGGGCTGCTCGACGTCCTGGCGGCCGCGGTCGCCGCGGCCGGCCTGGAGCCCGAGTGCGTGCGGGTGGAGGTGCCCGAGCACCTGCTCGTCGACCAGCTCGCGGCCGCGGTCGAGCCGCTGGCCGCGCTGCGCGAGGCCGGGTTCAAGGTCACCTTCGACGACGTCGGTGCCGGCGGGACGTCGTTGCGCCACCTGCGGGACGTGCGCGCCGACGGGCTGAAGATCGACCGCTCCTACGTGCAGGGCATCACCGTCGACGACCGGGACCGCGCCGTGGTGCGGCTGCTCGTGGACTTCGCCGAGAGCGCCGGTCTGGTGGTCACCGCCGAGGGCGTGGAGACCGAGGAGCAGCGGGCGGCCCTGCTCGCCATGGGCTGCCGCTACGCGCAGGGCTGGCTGTTCGCCCGCCCGGCGCCCCTGGAGGGACTGGGCACGCTCTTCCCGGCGCGCTGAACCGATGACTCCGGGCGGTCCCGGCGGTCGGTAGGGCATGGAGACGACGACGTTCGACCTCGCGCCCGCCGCCGACGCGGTCCGGCGGGTCGTGGCCGGGGTGCGGGACACCCAGCTGTGCGACCCGACGCCGTGCGAGGCCACCTCGGTGGCCGGGCTGCTCGACCACCTGGGAGGGCTGACCCTGGCCTTCCGGATGGCCGCGGAGAAGACGGTGCCCGAGGGCGGACCGCAGGCTGATGCCGCGAACCTGGCCGCGGACTGGCGCACCCGGCTGCCCGCGCAGCTGGACGAGCTGGTCGGCGCCTGGCGGGAGCCGGACGCGTGGGAGGGCACGGCGGAGGCCGGGGGAGTGGAGATGCCGGCGCCGCTCCTGGCGGTCGTCGTCCTCGACGAGCTCGTGGTGCACGGGTGGGACCTCGCCGTGGCCACGGGGCAGGGCTTCGCGCCGGACGAGGACTCGGTCGGCCGCTGCCTGGAGTTCGCCGAGTCGTTCGGCGACGACCCGCAGGCGCGGGCCGGGCTCTACGGTCCCGTCGTCCCGGTGCCGGCCGATGCGCCGCTGCTCGACCGGCTGCTCGGCGCTACCGGGCGCGACCCGGCGTGGCGGGCGCGCTGACCTCCGAGCCGGCCTGCACCGCGTGCGCGAGGCGCAGCGTGGTGGACAGCCACAGCAGGACGTCGTGCAGCCGCAGGCGGGTGAGCTCCACGCCGCCGGCGCGGACGGCGGCCTCGAGCGCGGCGAAGGCGTCGGCGGCGTCCCGCAGCTCGCGGTGGACCACCGCCTCCACGCCGCTGTCGCCCTCGCGGACGTGCGGCAGCAGCGACCGGCGCGTGCTGTCGTGCAGCACCGGGACCAGCTCCGGATGCCGGTGGTGCAGGGCTGCCGCGACGTGCGGCCGGCTCACGCCGAGCCGGTCGCACAGCTCGCCGACCGACCGCAGCAGCGCCCCGACGGTGCCGGGCTCGGCGAGGACGGAGAACTCCTCCTCGGGCAGCTCCCAGAACGCCCGCCCCGCGGCCCGGGCGACGACGTCGTCGGCCAGCGCCTGCACGGCGGGCAGGGCGGCGGCCATCGCCGTCCAGTCCTCGCGGCCGAGGCGGCCGTGCAGCCCCTCGGCGGTCAGGATGTCGGCCTCGCCGAGCGGGGCGTCCGGCACCGGCCGGCGGTCGAACCGCTCGTAGCCGAACGCCGGCACCTGCGCCCAGCGGCCGGTGCGCGCGTTGGGTGCGCGGTAGTGCAGCGGCCGCCGCGCGGACGCGTAACCGAGGACGGCGGCCAGCGCGACGTCGCCCGGGATCGGCGCCGGGCCGGCGCTGGGCAGGTGCAGCGGTGCGGTCACGGGGCCCCTCTCCGGTCGCGGTCAGCATCCTGCCTCGCGGTGGCGGGCCCGGCGAGACCGGCGATCGGCCACCTGGGGGTCGGCCGCGCACGGGGCGGGTGGGACGTGGCTCACGCTCCGGACGTGCCCGGACGGTCCGCTCGGGCGCCGGGTCCGCCGATAGCTTCCGGGGTGGCGGAGCTCCTCGATCCCGTCACCCGAGGGGGGAAGAGCGCGATGGCGCGACGACGTGGACGCTTCGGCGACGGGCTGGCGGTGCTGTCCGGCGCCCGGCCGGACGTGCTGGAAGCGGTTCCGGGTGCCCGGGCGAAGTTCGTCGCCCTGGGCGGCGTGCTGCTCTCCACCGGCGGGCTGGCGGTGCTCTCCGCCGCGTTCGCGGTGCACATGGCCCTGGGCGTGTGGTGGCCCCTCGCGCTGCTCGTCGGTGTCGGCTGGGGCTTCGTCATCGTCAACCTCGACCGGATGCTGCTGGTCGGCATGGCGCACGACGCCTCGCTCAAGCGCAACCTGCTCATGGCCGTGCCCCGCGTCGGGCTGGCGCTGGTGCTCGGCATCGTGATCTCCACGCCGCTGACGCTGCAGATCTTCCACAAGGAGATCGACACCCAGATCGTCTCGCTCCAGGCCGAGGCGGCCGACGCCTACAAGAAGAGCCTGGACGCCGACGCCCGCTTCGCCGGCCTGCCCGAGCTGCGCGAGAAGGTCGCCACCGAGCAGGCCGTCGTCGCCAGCGGGGGCAGCTCGGCCGCCGACCTGGCGCCGCTGCAGGGCGAGGTGGCCACCGCCCAGGCGGCGTACGACGCCGCGCTGAGCACGCAGCGGGAGCTGTCGGCGAAGGCGCAGTGCGAGCTCGACGGCACCTGCGGCACCGGGGACGCCGGCACGGGGGAGGCCTACGCCCAGGCTCGTGCGGCGGCCGACGCGCAGCGCGACGTCGTCGACGCGGCCAAGGCGGACCTGGACGCCGCCACGGCCGCCGTCTCGGCGGGTGCGTCGCGCAGCATGGCCCAGGCGACCGCGGACCTGGACACCGACACCGCGGAGCTGGCGCGGCTGACCGAGCAGCAGACGGCGCTGCAGCAGGCCTTCGACGCCACGAACGCCGACAACACCGGCATCCTCATCCGGCTGCAGGCGCTGTCCGCGCTCAGCGACTCCAACGCCACCATGGCGATCGCGCACTACATGCTGGCGCTGCTGTTCATCTGCATCGAGCTGCTGCCCGTGCTCATGAAGATGCTGCTGAACTTCGGGCCGCGCAGCACCTACGACCGGCTCACCGAGCTGCGTGACGACGGCGACCTCGAGGTGGAGCAGCTGCAGCAGTCGGCGCGGGTGGAGGTCGAGCAGGCGGTGCAGGAGCTGCTCGTCCTGGCGGAGAAGGAGCGGGTCGACCGGCAGAAGGACCAGGTACTCGCCCGCCGCAAGTCACGGCTGGCCGCTGCGGTGGCCCAGCGCGAGACCGGCGAGGTGCCGGCGCCGCGGACCGAGTCGTCGGCCGAGGAGCCGGGACGCCGCATGTGGGACACCGGCCCGATCATCGGGCTCGCCCGCGAGGCCGCGTCGCGCACCGTCCGGACGATGCGCCGCCGTCCCGACGTCCGCGAGGTCGAGACCGTCTGACGTACCGGACGCGGGGGATGTGCCCCCGGGGCGGCGGCCGCGGTGACCTGATCGTCACCGTGGCAACGCGGGCGTTCACCCGGAACGCGGGTGTCTCGTGACAAGGTGCTCCCTCCGACACCGACGACGTGAGGCCCGCACCCGATGAGCACCGACGACAGCCGGCCGACCGGCGCCGCTCCCACCGCGACCCAGCCGGCGCACGGAGACCCGGGCGCTCCGTACTTCGGCGGTGCCCAGACCGATCCCGGCTTCCAGCTCCCCACCGGCGAGCCCGAGGCGGAGCCCGGCTGGTTCGAGCGCAACGCCACCCTCGTCATCAGCGTCTCGGTGGCGGTCATCGCCGTCGTCGCGGCGCTGGTCACGCTGTTCTTCTACCGGGAGTCGGTGGACGAGCGGAACGCCGACACCGAGGAGGCGGTGAGCGCCTTCGTCGAGGAGAAGGGCGGCGAGGTGGAGAGCGTGCGGTGCGCCGACGGCTCGTGCACGGCCATCGTCGACGGCGCGGCGTACAGCGTGCTGGTGCACGAGGACGAGGACGGCGACCAGACGTTCGGCGTCTCCGCCTACGCCGGCAACTGACCCCTCGGAGCGACGCGCGGTGGCCCCGCGCGGGGTGCGACGGCGCGGCGTGGGCTAGACAGGGCACATGACCGAGGTGACGAACTCCGACGCGGGCTGGCTCTCTCGTGAGGACATGGACCTCGCCCGCGAGCGGCTGCCGATCCTCTACGTCGACGTCGTGCCGGTGCGGGTGGACGGCCAGGGCACGGTGATGGCCGTCGGCCTGCTGCTGCGGGCCGGTGAGGACGGGCAGATCAAGCGGGCCCTGGTCTCGGGGCGCGTGCTGTACCACGAGCGGGTGCGGGCGGCCCTGCTCCGGCACGTGGAGAAGGACCTCGGCCCGCTGGCGCTGCCGCGGGTGCCGCCGGCGCCGCAGCCGTTCACCGTGGCCGAGTACTTCCCGACCCCGGGGGTCACGCCGTTCCACGACCCGCGTCAGCACGCGGTCTCGCTGGCCTACGTCGTGCCCGTGGAGGGGGACTGCGCGCCGCAGCAGGACGCGCTGGAGCTGACCTGGGTCACGCCCGACGAGGCGCGGGACCCGGGCGTGCTCGCCGAGATGGCCAACGGGCAGAGCACGCTGCTGCTGCAGGCGCTCGGGCACCTCGGCGTCTGAGCGCGCCCGGGTGGCGGGTCGTCAGACCAGCTCGGGCACGCGCAGGTGGTGCAGGACGACGTCGTAGCTCTGGACGTCGACCAGTTCCATCCGCATCTGCCGGGTGAACTCCTCGCGCATCCGCCGCATGTCGTCCCCGGACGCCTCCATGGCGGAGCGGTCGTCGTAGACCGTGGTGAGCGACCCGAGGCCGGAGTGCCGGTCGATCATCATGCTGAGGCTGCAGAAGCCGGGGACGTCGTCCATGCGCGGGACGATCGTGGTGCGGAAGGCATCGATCATCTGCTCGGCCCGGTCGGGATCGGTGCGGCTCCAGGTGACGCGGGCGCAGGCGTCGTCGCCGGCGGAGTGCAGCCGGTGCAGGACGGCGATCTCCCACTCCTGCACCTGGGGCGAGGTGGAGCCGAACTGCATCGCGGTGTCGTCCCGCAGCATGGCGACCCGGTCGCGGGTCCTGGCCATGGCCTCCTCGGTCTCCCAGGCGGTCGTGACGATGCACCGGCCGGAGTCGCGGTCGCAGAGCATCGACAGGCCCGTGCAGCCGTCCATGTCGAGGACGGCGGGCATCACGGTGTCGCGGACCTCGGCGATGCCGTCGTCCATGCGCTCGCGGTCGGCGGTGAGCGTGGTGGAACGGGCGTACATGGCCCCCCTTCCGGGACAGAGCGGCGCCCCTGCGGCGTCGCCGCACCTCCATGCTCGTCCGCAGCCCCCGGCTGTCCACGGCCCTAGGTCCCCGGTGACCCTCGGGGAGGCCCCCGATCGGGGGAGGTGGGGGCCGCACCGACCGAGCGGCCGCTTCAGTTCCGATGGCGCCCATCCGATAGGACGGCATGCGGATCAGCGGGATGGCGCCTGACGTCGCCACGCCCCGGGTGGTCGCGCGCACCGCCGGTCTGCTGACCACGATGGGCGGCCTCGCCGCGATGTCGCTGGTCCTGGGCTCGCCGGGCGGGCTGAGCGCGATGCACCCGTTCGTCATCGGCGTCGCGCCCTCGACGACCCTGCTCGGCCTGGCCGTCATGCGCTGGGGCCACCGGGTGCCCAAGGTCTTCTACCAGGTACTGCTGGTCATCGGCGCGGTCGGCATCGGCGTCTTCGCGTACTCCTCGCCCACGGTGGAGGGCGCCGTCGCGGTGCTCGCGCTCATGGCGTTCGCGTCGATGGACGCCTTCCTGTTCTTCCCGCTGCTGTGGGCGATGGGCTTCCTCGGCGAGCTGCTGGTGATCGGCGCGGTCGTCGTCGTGATGCGGGGCGACGTGGCCGCCGGTCCCGCCGTCGTCCTCGGCGTGCTGGTGCTCGGCTCGGCCGGCGCCATCGGGGTGCTGGCGCAGCGCGCGGCCAGCGCCGACCGGGACTCGCTCACGGGGCTGGTCAACCGGCGCGGGTTCGACGAGGCGCTGGACGACGCGGTGCGGACGGCGCTGCGGACGGGAGAGCCGCTGTCGGTCGCGCTGTTCGACCTGGACTACTTCAAGGCGGTCAACGACTCGAAGGGCCACGCGGCCGGCGACGAGATGCTGCGCGCGGTGGCCGAGGCCTGGGTGCCGCTGCTGCCGCGCGGTGCCGTGCTGGCGCGGCACGGTGGCGACGAGTTCTCGCTGCTGCTGCCCGACTGCGGGGGCGACGCGGCGCTGGTGTGCGCCGAGGAGCTGCGGTCGGCGCTGCCGGGCATCGGGACGTCGGTGGGTGTCGCCGAGTTCGAGCTGAGTGACTCGCCGGCCGACCTGATGCGCCGGGCCGACGCCGCGCTGTACCGGGTGAAGTCGCTGGGCCGTGGCCGCAGCGAGCTGGACGCCGGAGGGCAGAGCCCGATGGCGCGCGACCTGGCTGCGGAGCTCGCGGCCGGACCCACCGGTGGGCTGTCGGTGCACCTGCAGCCGATCGTGACGCCGGCCGACGGCGAGATCGCGGGGGTGGAGGCGCTGGTGCGCTGGACGCATCCCGAGCGCGGCAACGTGCCGCCCGACCAGTTCGTGCCGGTGGCCGAGCAGGAGGGCCTGATCGGGGCGCTCGGCGCCTTCGTGTGGACGGCGGCCTGCCGGGACGCGCGGGTGCTGTCCAAGGCGCTGGGGCGCGACCTCTTCCTCACCGTCAACGTGTCGGGGCTCGAGTTGGACGACCCCGGCTTCCCCGACCGCGTGCTGGCGACGCTGCAGGCGACCGGCTGGCCGGCCGAGCGGACCGTGGTGGAGGTGACCGAGAGCCTCGTGGAGGCGGAGTCGACCCGCTCGGTGCGGGCGCTGTCGGTGCTGCGCGAGCACGGGCTGCAGGTGGCGATCGACGACTTCGGTACCGGCTACTCGGCGCTGGCGCGGCTGGACACCCTGCCGACCGACTACCTGAAGCTGGACAACTCGTTCGTCGCCTCGATCACGACGTCGAACCGGCGGGCGCGGCTGCTGCGCAGCGTCATGGCGCTGGCCGACGCGCTGGACCTGGTGATGATCGCCGAGGGTGTGGAGACGCCGGCGCAGGCGCGGACGCTGACAGAGCTGGGTTGCCCGCTGGCGCAGGGATACCTGTACGGCCGCCCGCGCCCGGTGGCCGAGCTGATCGCCGAGCTCGCCCCCGGGAGCGTTCCGGTCTGACCGCACGCGGCCCCGCACCCGACGGTGCGAGGTCAGCGCTCCACCAGCCGGGCCCAGTCGTCGGCGAGGCTGGCGCCGTAGCGGTGCCCGGCGCCTGCCGGATGGTCGAGGGAGGTGACGAGACCACCGGTCATCTGCCAGAACGTCACCACGGGCAGCCAGGGCAGGCCGCTCCGTGGCGTCACCATCAGCCCGGGTCGCCAGTGGACGACGGGGTCGTCGTCGTTGCGGACGTCGGTGCACCCGGCGACCGGCGCCGCGCCGGCCGATCCGGGGCGCCCGGCCAGCAGGCAGCCGTCGGTGCCGCCGATCTCGGTCACCGCCGCGGCCGCCGCCGTCGCCCCCAGGCTCTCGCCGAAGATCAGCAGCTGTGGCCGCTCGGCGGTCGGCAGCGCCGCCAGCTGGGCCCGCACGGCCGCCAGGAGGGTCGACGCCGAGCGCGCCGCCCGGTCGGTGCCGCGCAGGTACTCCAGCCAGCTCGGCTGCTCCGCGTACTGCACGGTCACCGTCGCCACGTCTCCACCGGTCAGCGCCTCCAACGCGGCGATCCCGTCCTCGTCGACCCAGCCCGAGCCGGTCGGCACGGCGACCAGCACCGTCGAGCGGGTCAGCCCACCGGTGTGGACCAGCTCCTCGACGGCGCGCCGGGCCCGTGCCTCGTCGGTGGCGGCGTCCGCCAGACCGATCTGCACCCGGACCGGCATCCCTGCGGGCAGGTCCGGTCCCGAGCCGGCGACCGGCTGCCACCCGGATGCCGTGACCGGGTCCTGCACCGGCGTCCCCCCGCACCCGGCCAGCACGAGCACCGCCGTCATGCCCACGGCCAGGCCGGCCGGCCCGGCCTCCCCCCGCACCACCTTCCGCACCCCGCCGACGACGGCGGTGACCGCGCGGGCCGCGCACCACCACGTGACGGCGGTCAGCACTCCGGCGAGCAGCCGCAGCCACAGCGGGGGCTCGACCAGCCACGGGGTGACCATGCAGACGACGGCGGCCGACACGGCCACGACCGCCGCGCCCGGGTGCCGCCTCACGCCGCTGCTCCGCGGGGGGCGCCGGTGACCACGCCGGCGATCGCGGCAAGCATCGTCGAGCCGGGGCGAAAGTAGTCGTCGTGCGCCCGGACCCCGCTGGCCGGCAGTGACCGCGCGCCGAAGGAGGGCGCCGCCGGGTCGGCGCCGTGCCCGACGTCCCCGATCGACACGTGCGGCACGAACCGGATCCAGTCGTTCGCACCCCGCGCCGCGAACACCCGCGCAGAGGTGTCCAGGTCGGCGACGTCGTCCGCCCGGGCGCCGGGGCTGCCCAGCAGCACGAGGTCGTCGGCAGCCAACTCCGACGCGGCCAGTGTGACGACGACGGCGCCGTAGCTGTGCCCGATCACCGTGAGGTGCGGCGCGGCGCCCGGGCGGTGGCGGAGCCCTGCGACGGCATCGGCGAGGGCCGGCGCGGCCGCTCGCGCGAGATGGCCGGTCGCCGCGCCGGCGCCCGCCCCCGGCGGTGTCTCGTAGCCGACCCACAGGACGACCGCGGTGCGCGGCCCTGCAGCCGTGGCCAGGGAGCGCGCCCATGTCCACGGCCGGCGCAGCGGATGGGTGGGGTCGTGCAGGGTGGCCAGGTCGATGTCGGCGCCGGGCACCAGGACCGCGACGGAGTCGGCCGTGGCCGGGTCGCCGATCGCCACCACCGCACGCCCGCGCCCGGCCGGGTCGCAGCCGAGCACGTGCACCGCGTCGTCCTCACCGACGGTGAGGCGCGCGGACAGCTCGGTGGCGCAGCGGACGTCGAGCCCGACCGCGGAAGCCGGTGCGGAGGCCCGGGACTGGGCGATCAGCGAAAGGCTTCCGACCAGCGACAACAGGCCGACGAGGAGGGCGAACAGCGGGATGCGCATGCTGTCCCATCGAAGCCGCGCGACTGAGCGCCGTCGTCACGCTCCGGAACCGTCTTCGCGCACTACCGCGGTCGGTCCCGGGCGTGGAGTGCTACTCCGGTAGGGGGCGGAGATGCCCTCTGCGAGTGACGCGCGGCGCCGTGCGGCCTGGCTACGCTCGCTGCGCGATGAGCCCGATTCCCCTGCGCCGCATGTCCCGGCGCGCCGCCTCCGGCGCGTGGTCGGCGGTGCTCGCGGCCGTCCGGCCCCAGCCGGCGGCGTGGTCCGCGCCGTGGTCGCAGATCTCGCAGGCCCGAGTGGTCGTTCCGGTGCTGTTCGGCCTGTACGGGCTGGTCGTGGCGATCGCTACCGCGACCGCGGTGCTCAACGAGCGCGGGGGGCTGCTCGGCGGGCTGGCCTTCCTCTACCTGTTGCCGGCGGTCCTCGGACTCGCCGTCGCGCCGCGTCGTCCGCTCGACGGCTGGCTGGCCGTCACCTGCTGGCTCGTCGTCCTACGGTGGCTGATCCCGACGTCGCCCGAGCGGCTGCCGGTGATGGAGGTCTGGAACTGGCTCTTCTGGCTGCCGGTCCTCCTGCTCGCTGCGTGGGCCGCGCGCGGTCGGGCGCTCCTCGGGGTCGCCCTGATCTCGCTGGGAGCACTGATCCTGTGCGGGATCGTCGACCCCGGGGCGGTCGAGCCCGGGTCGTGGCCGACGGCGCTGGTGGGCCTCGCCGTGCCTCTGGTGCTCGGTGCGGCGCTGGGGGCCCGGCAGCGGGCCCGGGCGGCGCTGCTCGGGGAGCAGGAGCGCGCCGAGGAGGCGCTGGCACGGCAGGGCGCGCTGGCGGAGCGGGCGCGCATCGCCCGGGAGATGCACGACGTCGTCGCGCACCACATGTCGTTGATCGCGGTCCGGGCGGAGACCGCGCCCTACCGGCTCGGGGACGTGCCGCCGTCGGTGCGGACCGAGTTCGCGGAGGTGGCGACGTCGGCCCGGCAGTCGTTGGCGGAGATGCAGAACCTGCTGGGTGTGCTCCGTTCCGACGACGGCGCCGAGCGCACCCCCCAGCCGGGGCTGGGGGACATCGAGGACCTGCTGCGCGCGGCGTCGGCTGCCGGCGCCGAGATCCGGTGGGAGCTGGACCTGCCGGAGGCGCCCGCGGCGCTGGGCCTGTCGGCCTTCCGGATCCTGCAGCAGGGCCTGGCGAACGCCGCCCAGCACGCACCGGGCGCCCCCGTCCGGGTGCAGGTCGGAGGGGAGGGCGACACCCTGCGGATCGAGGTGGTCAACGGCCCCGGGACGGTGACGCCGGCCGCCTCGGGCGGCGGATCCGGTCTGCCCGGCATGCGCGAGCGCGCGGCCGTGCACGGCGGCACCGTCGAGGCAGGGCCCCTGGCCGACGGCGGCTTCCGCCTCCTCGCCGAGCTGCCGCTGACCGTGGGGAGCGACCGGTGATCGGCGTGCTCGTCGTCGACGACCAGTCGATGGTGCGGGAGGGGTTCGCCGCGCTGCTGACCGCGCAGCCGGACATCGAGGTGCTCGGCACGGCCGGCGACGGACGGGCCGGCGTGGAGATGGCCGCGGCGCTGACGGCCGAGGGGCGCGGGCCCGACGTCGTGCTGATGGACGTGCGCATGCCGCGGCTGGACGGCATCGAGGCGACCCGCGCCCTCCTCGGGGGTGCGCTGGACCCGGCACCGCGGGTGCTGATGCTGACCACGTTCGACCTCGACGACCACGTCTTCGCGGCCCTGCGCGCAGGTGCCAGCGGCTTCCTGCTCAAGCACGCGCCGGCTGCGGAGCTGCTGCACGCCGTGCGGGTGGTGGCGGCGGGGGAGTCGCTGCTGGCGCCGGAGGTGACCCGGCGGCTGATCGCGCACTACCTGGCGACGGGACCCGCGCCGGTCGACGACCGGCGGCCGGCGCCGCTGGAGGCGCTCACGCCTCGGGAGACCGAGGTGCTGACGCTGGTGGGCCGGGGCCTGTCGAACCGGGAGATCGCCGACGCGCTGTTCGTCGTCGAGCAGACGGCGAAGACGCACGTCAGTCGCGTCTTCGCCAAGCTCGGCCTGCGCGACCGGGCCCAGGCCGTGGTGCTCGCCTACGAGACCGGCCTGGTGCGCCCGGGCGGGTGACTCAGGCGGGGAGGGCGGTGCGGTCGGCGTGGTCCAGCTGCGCGACGACGTCGGCCAGCGGTGCGGGCCGGCCGTAGAGCCAGCCCTGGCCGAAGCTGCAGCCGATCGCGCGCAGCTGGGCGTCCTGCTCCGCCGTCTCGACGCCCTCGGCGACGACGTCCAGGCCCAGTGCGTGGGCCATGCCGACGATGCTGCGCAACATCGTCGCCCGGCGCGGTGAGGTGGTGATCGTCCCGATGAAGGACGCGTCGAGCTTGAGGATGCCGACGGGCAGGGTGTCCAGCCGGCTCAGCGAGGAGTAGCCGGTGCCGAAGTCGTCGATGGCGACGCCGAAGCCCATGGCCCGCAGCTCGTGCAGTGCGGCCACCGCCGTGGAGGACTCGGCCTCCACGAGGCTCTCGGTCACCTCGAGCACGGTCTCGGCCGCCGACCAGCCGGTCTCGGTGAGCACCGCGCGGATGCGCCGCGGGTAGCTGGGGTCGGAGAGCTCCCGGCCGGACACGTTGACGCCCAGGCGGAGCCGCCGTCCGGTGGTGGCGTGCAGCGCGGCCAGCTGCATGCAGGCGGACCGGAATACCTGCTCGCCCAGGCGGGTCATCAGCCCGTGCTGCTCGGCGACGGCGACGAACTCCGCGGGCGGCACCGGACCGCGCTCGGGGTGCGTCCAGCGGGCCAGCGCCTCCACGCCGACGACCGTGTCAGCGCCCATGTCGACGATCGGCTGGAAGTGCACCGTCACCGCGCCGGAGTCCAGCGCGGCGGCGAGGTCGGTGACCAGGTCGGAGGCCGGGCCGTCGTCGAGCCGGCACCCGCCCCGGCCGGCGGCCTTGACGGTGTAGAGCGCCAGGTCCGCGCGGCGCATCAGCTGGGCGGCGCTGTCGTCCGCCCGGTGCTCGGCCACCCCGCAGGACATGCCGATCTCCGGGTGCGATGCGCGGATGCGGCACACGAGCTCCAGCGCCGCCGGTCCGGACAGGCCGGGGAGCAGCAGGGCGAACTCGTCACCGCCGTGCCGGGCCAGCACCGCCGTCGTCGGCAGCACCGTCCGCCACACCTCGGCCACCCGCCGCAGCACGCGGTCCCCGGCGTCGTGGCCGTCGGTGTCGTTGATGGCCTTGAAGTGATCGAGGTCGAGCAGGGCCGCGGAGAGCGGTTCGCCGGTGCGGGCCGACGTCGCCATCAGCTCGCCCAGTGCCGCGTCGAAGCCGCGGCGGTTGGCCAGGCCGGTGAGCGGGTCGCGGCTGGCGCTGGAGGCGCGCGCGACCAGCCCGCGGGTCACCGTGCTCAGTCCGGTGACCGCCGCGACGAGCGCGAGCGCGGTCAGCACCGCGACGTCGTCGCGGAGCATCAGGGCCGTCGTCACCGCTCCGGTGCCCACGACCAGGTGGACGACCATGAGCGCGAGGCTGAGGAAGAAACAGGCGTTGATCGCGACCAGGCTGACCAGGGAACCGATCATCACCGCCGTCGCGGCATCCGGGCTGAGGACGACGGCGGTGACGATGACGGCCGAGGCGGCGAAGACCGCGACGTGGAATACCTGCCGGGGCCAGCGCGTCCCCCACCGCACGGTGACGGCCGCGGCGACGAGCACGCTGGTGGCCAGGACGCTCAGCGCTTCCCGGGCGTACCCCTGGGACTCGGCGCCGAGCGTGGCGAGCAGGCCCGCGGTGCCTCCGAGCAGGAACAGCACCGCCAGGGTCTGGGTCATGAGCCGCGGTGTCGCCACCTCGGGCACGCCGGACCACGTCATGGGAACGACATCGACCGGATTGTGCGCAATGTTGATGCCGTGTCCCCCGTCCGGGGTGGCCGGGAACGGTTCAGCCGCATCGCGTCCGCCCCGGCCACGCCGTGCGGGTCCCGCGCCGTCCGCAGGGCCCGCGGCGGTCAGCTGCGGGGGAGTGCGGGCCGGGTCTTGGCCCAGGCGAGGAAGGCGACCGCCTGGTGCAGGTCCGGGATGTCGTTGCCGACCAGCGAGCGCAGCAGGTCGTTGCTCCAGATCGCGAGGCGCCCGATCGTCCAGGCGACCTTCTCGGCCGCCGGCAGGTCGAGGTCGAAGACCAGCTTGACGATCTCCTTCTTGCCGTCGGTCGGGGCCGTGTAGCGGAGCACGGGGAGGAACCGGTCGGGCTCCGCGACGCACAGCACCTTGGTGAGCAGCGGCTCCTTGTTGAACGAGGGCAGCCCGATCTTCTTGCCGTCGACGAGCTGGGTGAGCCGGTCCTCCAGGCGCAGGCTGGCCGGCCCGTGCAGCAGGAAGTCGATCGACTCGCGGACCTTGTGCGCCGCGGCGTCGGCGCCCTGGGTCTTCCACGCGCGGTTGACACCGGACATGTTGCCGGCGCTGGCGAGGGTGTCGGAGGTGGCGAAGTGCAGCAGCTGCTCCGGAGTCGCGTCGGCGAGCCCGTCCTTCGTGAAGAGCTCCTGGTAGCGCTTGCGGAAGGCGGCGACCTCGGGGTCGGGCTCGGGCCGCTCGAGCTGGAACTCCGCCGTGAGCAGCGCGACCCGCTCGCGGACGTCGGGGCGGACGTCCGCGGCGGTCGGGAAGGCGGCGTGCAGGGAGTCGATCGTCTGCACCGCCGGGCGGCCCGGATCGCGGCGGGCCTCGCCGCGCAGCCACTCGTGGCCGCAGTCGGCGCAGTGGATGAGCAGCTGGCTGTCGGCCTGCTTGGTGCCGGTGATGTCCTCGCTGGAGCAGTTGGGACAGACGATCAGAGCCATGAGTTCCCGTTCGTTCGGTTGGTGCGTGTACGAGCACCCGCGGGCCCTCAGCGCTCCCTGTGGGAGCGCGTCGGCCGGCCGGCTGGCGGATCGGTGTCGTGCCGCCGGCGGTCGGCTGGGGTCAACGATCCCACGTCGGCCTCGCTGCGGAGCTGTTCCGGAGACGAATCTCCGCCGATCAGGCGGCGGGTGCCGCCGACGGCCACCGGGCGATCAGGCCCGGGACCACCTCGGCGCCGGCGGCCCCGGCGACGGCGCAGGCCAGGACGACCGCCCAGGAGACCGGGTCCAGGGGCGTGCAGCCGAAGAACCAGCTGAGGCCCGGCGTCTGCACGATGCCGAGCAGGACGGCGAACGAGCCGGCGACGGTGGCCAGCACCAGCGGGCTGTGCCGGCCGGACCACGCCGTCTGCACCAGCTGGGTCGAGATCAGCGCGGCCAGGCCCATGGTGCTCGCGCGGCCCCGGAACAGCGGTCCGGTGACGCGGCCGGCGACCCAGGCGGCGGTCGCGCCGCTCGCCGTGGCGGCGCCGCGGACGCCGACCATGCGTCGGACCTCGCGGGTGAAGCCGGAGTGCGGGCCGGCGAGCAGGACGGCCGCGAGCGGGTGCCCGGCGAGCGGGCCGTCGTCGTGACCATTGCCGTTGGCCGACCGCGGTGCGGCGACCGCGACGGCGAGTGCGGGGAACATGTCGGTGAGCAGGTTGACCAGGAGCAGTTGCCGGGTGCCCACCGGCGCCCGTCCGCCGACGGCGGTACCGAGCACGGTGAATGCGACCTCGCCGGCGTTGCCACCGACCAGGATCGACACCGCATCGCGGACGCGGGACCACATGGCCCGCCCCTCGGCGATCGCGTCGACCAGCCGGGTGAGGTCGGAGTCGGTGAGCACGAGGTCGGCGGCGGTGCGCGCGGCCGGTGACTCGGCGCCTTCGACGCCGACGCCGACGTCGGCCAGGCGGATCGCCGCGGCGTCGTTCACGCCGTCGCCGGTCATCGCCAGGGTCGCTCCGGCCCGGCGCAGCGCACCGACCAGCAGCACCTTCTGCTCCGGGCTGAGGCGGGCGAAGACGGCGTGGTCGGCGACGAGGCGGGCGCGCTCGCTCTCCGAGGCCCGGGCCAGCTGCTTGCCGGTGATCACCCGGTCGGCGTCGGGGACGCCGGCCTGCGCCGCGATGGCGCCGGCGGTCTCCGGGTGGTCGCCGGTGGCGACGACCACCCGGACGCCGGCGGCGCGCAGCTGCTCGACGGCGCGCACCGACGACTCCCGCAGGGTGTCGGCCAGTCCGACCAGGCCGCGCAGCGTCAGCTCGGTGGCGGCCTCGTCGAGGTCGTCGGGGACGCCGTCGACCGCGCGGTCGGCGACAGCGAGCACCCGGAGCCCGTCGGCGGCCAGCTGCTGGATGTGCTCGCGCAGGTCCGGGGCGTCGGTGCAGCGGCGCCGCACGGTCTCGGGGGCACCCTTGATGACGAGCCGGCCGTTCCGCACGCCGGCGGAGAACCCGCGCCCCGCGGCGAAGGGCAGGCTCGCGTCGGGCGGACCGTCGTGGGCGTCGCCGGCGGCATCGAGGACGGCGCGGTCGGTCTCGTGCGCCTCGCCGTCGTCGTCGCCCATGCCGGCGGCGGTGAGCCGGAGCAGGTCGTCCTCGGTGCCGTCGTCGAGTGGCACCAGGCGGGCGACCCGCAGCCGGTTCTCGGTGAGCGTGCCGGTCTTGTCGAAGCAGACGGTGTCGACCCGGCCGAGCGCCTCGAGCACCCGCGCGCTGCGCACCACCGCGCCCCGCCCCGAGAGCCGTCGGGCGGCCGCCTGCTGGGCGACGGTGGCGACCAGCGGCAGGCCCTCGGGCACCGCGGCGACGGCGATCGCCACCCCGGCGGCGACCGCCTCGCGCAGCGGCCGGCCCCACAGCACGCCCAGCAGCGTGACCGCGCCACCGCCGGCCAGGGTGAGCGGGAGGACAGCGCTGGTCAGCTCGGCCAGCCGCGACTGCACGCCGGCCGGGGGAGCGGCGCCCCCGGCGGCGCGGGTGGCACGCCCGGCCTGGGTGGCCTGCCCGACGGCGACGACGACGGCGCGCCCGGTGCCGGCGACCACCGTGGTGCCGTCGAACAGCATGCAGGTGCGGTCGGCGACCACGGCTCCCGGCGTCGCGTCGACCGACTTGCCTACCGACAGGGACTCGCCGGTGAGGCCGGACTCGTCGACCTCCAGGTCCTCGGCCTCGAGCAGTCGGGCGTCGGCGGCGACGAGGTCGCCGGCCCCGACGTGGACGACGTCGCCCACGCGCAGTTCCGTCGCCGGGATCTCCTCCGTCCGTTCCCCGTCCTGGACCTCTCGCCGGGCCGTGCGGTCCTGTTCCAGCAGCAGTTCCTCCAGGGCGGTCTCCGCCCGGAGCCGCTGCAGCCCGCTGACGAGGGCGTTGACCACGGTGACGCCGCCGACCAGCACCGCGTCGGTGAACTCGCCGAGGACCGCGGTCGCCGCGGCTCCGGTGGCCAGGATCGGCGTGAGCGGATCGGCGAGCTCGGCGGCGACGGTGCGGGTGAAGCGGGCCGGGGTGCTCACTGCCTTCGGCTTCCGGCGCTCCTCCGGCTCGGCCGGGACGTCGGCCAGCCGGCGCAGCACCTCGTCGGGGTCCAGTGCGTGCCAGGGCGTGTGCACGGTGGGTGCCGGTACGGGGCGGCGGGCGACCCGGACTGCGGTTCCGGCGCCCACTGCCATCGTGCTGACGGTGGCCCACTTGCCCGGGGTGGTAGCCCGGCGCTGGCCCACGCGCGGGCTGCCGACGGCGGCGAGTAGCCCGCCGAGGACGTTGCCGGTCACGGCGGTGCGCACCGCCTGCGAGCTGATCCGCTTGGCGTCGGCGGTCGCGGCGACGATGCGGCAGGCGTCGGCCAGGCCGGGTGCGGTGACCAGGTCGGCGCCCCAGGCAGGGGAGCGGCCCTCCAGCACCGGGGCGACGGCGACGTCGGCGGCCAGCAGTGCGGGCCCGTCGGTGGCCGAGACCAACAGTACGCCGGCGCCGTCGGACTGCAGCCGCCGGACCGTGTCGACCAGGGCCTCGTCCGCGGGTGGGACCTCCTCGGACGCGCCGGCCAGCTCACCGGTGCTCACGTGCGGGGTGAGGACCAGCCGGCAGCCGGCCTCGACGGTGGCGGTCAGCAGGGCCTCGGCGTGCGGGTCGAGCCCGGGGGCGACGACCACCGTGCCCATCCGCCGGCGGCCCTGGAGCAGCGAGCGGACCTCGCCGCCCGGGGAGTCGGCCGAGGTACGCGGCGGGCCGAGCCGGAGCTTGCCGCCGTCCTCCGTGCCGCCGTCGTCGGTGCGGTGGCCGTCGTCGGTGCGGTCGCCGTCGCCGCCGCTGCCTCCGAGCAGGCGGGTGGCGGCGGTCCAGACCGCGGCGTCGTCCCACCCGTCGGCCTGGCCGGTGGCCTCCACGACCCCCGGCGGGCCGGTGGCCAGCGCGCCGGCGTCGACGACGACGGTGTCGATGCGGTCGAGCCGGCGGTAGGCCGAGCCGTCCATCGGCAGCACGCCGCGCCGAGCGAGCAGCAGGTCGAGCCAGGCGGCGAAGGACTCCCGGCCCTGGACGGCGGCCCTGTGGTTGAGCGCCTTGAACAGGTCGGCGGAGCGGCCGGGGCTGCGGGTGAGCGGCAGCAGGGCCAGCGCCGCGGCGAACTCGGTGGGGCCGAGCCGGTCGAGGTAGGTCTCGACGGGACCGTTCGGGAGCGGCTGCGGCCGCGGGCCGGGTGGCGGCTCGGGCTCGTCGGCGTCGTCCGGTTCGGGCAGGCAGAGCTCGCGTTCCCGGCGGCGCCACACCTGGCGGCGGGCGCGCACCTCCAGCGCCCGCTGGATCGCGGCGGCGGCGTTGAGCGCCGGCACGGTCGGGCTCTGGGTGAGGGAGTACAGCAGCGCGCTGGTGGCCTCGAAGGCCAGGTCGGTGCCCACCGGGCCGACACGGCTGCCGAGGGCGCGCTTCAGCCACTGCTGGCTGTCCAGCACCGCCATGACGAGCGTGGCGTGCCGGCTGAGGCCGGGGACGGGCAGGTACTTGGCTGCCGTGGCCACGCCGAGCGCGGCGGTGTCGATGGCGGCGGAGACGGTGGCGGCCAGCAGCGGCTCGAGATCGGCCGGGTGGTCGGGGCGCTGGGGGAAGACGTGGGTGCCGCCGCGGGCCTGCTCGACCTCGGTGACGACGCCGATGACGTCGTCGACGCCGACCCGGCGGGTGTCGACGGCGACCAGCACCCGGCCGAGGACGTCGTTGACCGTCGCCCACTCGACGCCCTCGAGGCGCTCCAGGTGCCGGCGCAGGCTGCGGCGGGCCTCGGCCGGCTCCTCGTCGGCGGGGGCCTCCACCTCAATCTGGATGCGGTCGCGGTCGCCCCAGACCCGTCTCGTGTGGCGGGCCTCGGGCGGTTCGAGCATGCCCCGGGCGGTGCCGACCAGGTCGCGCAGGTGACCGCCGGGCAGGGGATCGGAGCCGGTGACGACCGTGCCGACCGCACGGGTGCCGTGGACGACGGCGCGGCGGGTGAGCTCGACCGAGCCGCTGATCCCGGCGCGGGCGACGTCGCGGGTGAGCCCGGCCGCTCCGCCCAGCAGCCCGGCGCCGACCGCCACCGGGACGGCCGTCAGCGCGGCGGTGGCGGTGGCCAGCCCGGCCGCCTCGCGCACGACAGTGCCGGCCGACGCGATCCGGCCGAGCAGAGCCATGGCACCCCCCGTGTGTGGCGACGGTCACCGCTCACGGTACGTCCGACGTCCGACATCTGCCGAAGCGTCAGCTGGGGACGAGCTCGCGTTCCTCGACGCACGTCACGGGGGTGCTGTGGGCGATGCCGGCGGCGACCACGAGGGCCGCGGCGAGGGGGG